>JBLNEK010000080.1:0-71195 GCA_050262635.1 Candidatus Sericytochromatia bacterium
GTCAGCGTCGAGTCGAGTGCCGCGATGTCGGCTTGCCGGTCGGGATCCACGGCTGCCTAGGCTACCCGCGCGTCCCCGTTTAGCATCGTTGCCGTAACCCGGCGACGTGCGACAGCCCATATCGCCCGGCCGGGCAACCGGGGAAGGCTCAACGGTGCGTCCTTACTATGTGGCGGTCGTCGGCTCGGGACCGTCGGGCTATTTCGCCGCTGCATCGCTGCTGAAGCTGTCCGATGCGGCCGAACCGATCGACGTGCACGTCGACATGCTGGAGATGCTGCCCACCCCGTGGGGGCTGGTGCGCTCGGGTGTGGCACCGGATCACCCGAAGATCAAGTCGATCAGCGCGCAGTTCGAGAAGACGGCGTCGCACCCGCGGTTCCGGTTCTTCGGCAACATCGCCGTCGGAACGCACGTGCAGGCCACCGAGCTCGCCGAGCGCTATGACGCGGTCATCTATGCGGTTGGCGCCCAGTCCGACAAGCCGCTGGGGATCCCGGGCGAAGACCTTCCCGGCAGCGTCGCGGCCACCCATCTGGTCGGGTGGTACAACGCGCATCCGCATTTTGAGAACATGCCAGTGGATCTGACCGGCGAACGCGCGATCGTCGTCGGCAACGGCAACGTCGCGCTCGACGTGGCGAGGGTCCTCGTCACCGATCCCGACGAGCTGCGCACCACCGACATCGCCGACCACGCGTTGGAGTTGCTCGACCCTCGCGGGGTGGAGGAAGTGGTGATCATCGGGCGGCGCGGTCCGCTACAGGCCACTTTCACCACGCTGGAGTTGCGCGAGCTGGGCGACCTGAAGGGGCTGGAAGGTGTCGACGTGCTCGTCGACCCCGCAGATGTGGCCGGCATCTCGGACGAGGAGGCAGATGCCGCCGGTAAGACGGTGAAGAACAACCTGAAGGTGCTGCGCAAGTTCGCGGAGAACACACCGACCCCGGGCAACCGGCGAATCGTGTTCAGATTCCGCACGTCGCCGATCGAGATACGCGGCGACCGGCGGGTCGAAGAAGTGGTGCTCGGACGCAACGAACTGGTTTCCGATGAGAAGGGGCGCGTCGTCGCTAAGGCCACCGGTGAGCATGAGGTGGTACCTGCACAGCTGGTGGTGCGCTCGATCGGCTATCGGGGAGTCCCAATGCCGGGTGTCCCCTTCGACGAGCAGACCTGCACCATTCCGCACACCGACGGGCGTATCGACGGCCGCCGCAACGAGTACGTCGTCGGCTGGATCAAGCGGGGTCCGTCGGGCGTGATCGGCAGCAACAAGAGCGACTCACAGCACACCGTCGACACGCTCGTCGCAAATCTGGCCGAACCGGCGCACGACGAGGGTTACGCCGATGAGCTGCGGGAGTGGCTGGTGTCGCGGCAGCCCAAGCTGGTGACCGACGAGCACTGGCAGCTGATCGACCGCCACGAACGGTCAACCGGCGAACCGCACGGCCGGCCGCGGGTGAAGCTGGCCAACCTCGAGGACCTGCTGCGGATCGGGCACGGCTAGCCGACGGTAAGCGCCTCATCCGTGGCAAGAGTGCCGCCCCCCGATTGCTACACGGACGGCTCGGGCGGCGCGACGTTCCAGTTGTCCGGGTTCTTCGGGGAATACACCACGGGAATGAGCTCGCCGACTCTCGGCCAGTTCCCGGTGTCGACCGCCATCCGTTGATAGACCACGTGCTCGTTGACGGTGGGACCGTTGATCACGCCGGTCACGGTGACGAACTGCTCGCCGGGCGCGTCAGGTCTCGGGCTGACCCCGGTGATCAGCAGCGTGCCGTTGACAGCGTCGGCGGGCTTTCTGCGGCTCATCAGCCAGGGTGCCGCCAACACCGCGATCGCGCCGATGACCACGAATATCCAGAAGATCTCCCACACGACCTCATGGTAGGACTGCTGCCATGGGCGACGGGACCGACGACCTGGGGCTGGCGTTGACGCTGGCCGACGAAGCCGACGCGCTGACGGTTCCGCGGTTCGGCGCCGTCGACCTGCGCGTCGACACGAAACCGGATCTTACGCCCGTCACCGACGCCGACCGCGCCGTCGAACAGAGCCTCCGCGCGATGTTGGCGACGGAACGTGCCGCCGATTCGGTGGTGGGCGAAGAGTACGGTGGCACAACGGAATTCACTGGACGTCAGTGGGTGATCGACCCGATCGACGGCACCAAGAACTTCGTGCGCGGCGTACCGGTGTGGGCGACGCTGATAGCGCTGCTCGACGACGGCGTGCCGGTGGTCGGCGTGGTCAGCGCACCCGCACTGCAGCGGCGATGGTGGGCCGCGGAGGGCCAGGGCGCTTTCGCTGCCGTCGGCGGGGCGCCACCGCGGCGGTTGACCGTGTCGGCTGTGGGCGATCTGGCGGCCGCGAGCCTGTCGTTTTCGAGCCTGTCCGGATGGGCCGAACGCGGCTTGAGGAATGAGTTCGTCGACCTCACCGACGCATTGTGGCGGGTGCGCGGCTTCGGCGACTTCTATTCGTATTGCCTTGTGGCCGAAGGGGCGGTCGACATCGCCGCCGAACCCGCAGTATCGGTATGGGACTTGGCGCCGCTGGACATTCTGGTCCGCGAGGCCGGCGGCACGTTCACGAACCTCGATGGCATACCCGGCCCGCACGGCGGCAGCGCGGTGGCGACAAACGGCAGGCTGCACTCCGCCGTATTAGGCAGGCTTTTCGCCGCCTAGGGCGATTCCGCAAGTTCCTTCACGCGGGGATCGACTGGCCGTCCGGTCTTGGCGCTTGCAGCCACGGCTGCTTGCGCGGCCGCCTTCCGTACCGCCACAACGACACCCACTGTGGCGGCAGTGCCTACGATGGGGGTCACTAAAGCCTGCGATGGCAAAGCGGCCTCCCATGTCGTTGATCTCGAAGTCAGTATCGGGTGGCGCACCGACAGCTACTGCGCCACCGGTAGCCCTTGCCCTGGGCTTTCGGGCGCGTAGCCTGGCGCTCGGAGGACACGATGGGTGATCCGTTCACCGTTCCCACGAAGCACTGGCATCGCCTCGGCGACGGCCGGATTCAGTGCGACGTGTGTCCTCGTGCCTGTCGATTGCGCGAAGGGCAGCGCGGGTTGTGCTTCGTGCGGGCACGCGCCGACGACCAGATCGTGCTGACGTCGTACGGCCGGTCGAGTGGGTTCTGCGTCGACCCGATCGAGAAGAAGCCGCTCAACCACTTCCTTCCGGGCTCCGCTGTGTTGTCGTTCGGCACGGCGGGCTGCAACCTCGCGTGCAAGTTCTGCCAGAACTGGGATATCTCGAAGTCACGCGAGACGGACACGCTGGGCGCGCACGCAACGCCGGCAGCCATCGCGCGGGTGGCAGGCGAATCCGGTTGCCGCAGTGTGGCTTTCACCTACAACGACCCTACGGTCTTCTGGGAGTACGCCGCCGACGTCGCCGATGCCTGCCACCAGCGCGGCATCCGGACCGTAGCGGTTACTTCCGGCTACATGTGCCCGGCACCGCGAGCGGAGTTCTACCGGCACATCGACGCCGCGAACGTCGACCTGAAGGCGTTCACGGACGAGTTCTACCGGAAGGTCTGCGCCGCACGTCTGGACGACGTACTCGACACGCTCGTCTACCTTCGGCACGACACCGACGTATGGCTGGAGATCACTACCCTGCTGATCCCCGGCCGCAACGACGGCGACGACGAGATCGCCGCCGAATGCGCCTGGGTCCGTGAAGAACTCGGTGTCGACGTGCCCCTGCATCTCACCGCGTTTCACCCCGACTACAAGATGGCCGACATCGCCCCCACGCCGGCGGCGACGCTGACCCGGGCGCGGCGGATCGCCCTCGCCGAGGGGTTGCGCTACGTGTACACCGGCAACGTCCACGACACCAACGGCGGAACCACGACCTGCCCCGGATGCGGCACCGCGGTCGTCGTTCGCGACTGGTATGCGATGCGCCGGTATGCCCTGACCGACGACGGATGCTGTCGCGACTGCGGCGCCCGATTGCCCGGCGTCTACGACGGCCCGGCCGGCCGGTGGGGGGCTCGGCGGCAGCCCGTCAGAATTGCGTGAACAGGTGTTCGCTTAATGTGAAGAACCTAACAACCGGCCCTACCTTACTCTGGAGTAAGATAGGAGTCACCGGCATCGCCACCCCACCCCATCGAGGCTGATCAGATGACCAAAACTGCTTCCTCAGACGGCCAAGCCAAGCGCCGCGCACCCGCCAACAGCGAGAGCCGCGTCGGCCTGCGCCGACGCAAGAGGACCGCCACAGAGATCGGCCTGGCCATCGTCACGCCGATCGTGGGCCAGGAGTTCCTGGACCGCCACCACCTGCGAGACCCCCTGAACCGCGCCTTGCGCTACGGCATCAAGCAGGTGTTTTCGGTCGCCGGCGCCAGCACGCGCCAGTTCAACCGCATACAGGGACTGCGCGGCGGGCCCGCCCGGCTGAAGGCCAGCGGCAAGGACTACTTCGACCTGACGCCCGACGATGAGCAGAAGATGATCGTCGACACCGTCTGCGAATTCGCCGAAGAGGTTTTGCGTCCGGCGGCACGGCAGGCCGACGACGCGGCCGGCTATCCGGCGGAGCTGATCGCGAAGGCCGCCGAGCTCGGCATCACGGCCGTCAACATCCCCGAGGAGTTCGACGGCATCGCCGCGCACCGCTCGACGGTGACCAACGCGTTGGTGGCCGAGGCGCTCGCGTACGGCGACATGGGACTGGCGCTTCCGATCCTCGCGCCCGGCGGCGTCGCGTCGGCGTTGACCCACTGGGGCAGCGCCGATCAGCAGGCCGCCTACCTCAAAGAGTTCGCCGGTGAGAACGTGCCGCAGGCGTGCGTGGCGATCGTCGAGCCGCATCCGCTGTTCGACCCCACCGCGCTGAAGACCAGTGCGGTTCGCACTCCCAGCGGCTACCGACTGAACGGCGTGAAGTCACTCGTGCCGGCTGCAGCGGACGCCGAGCTGTTCATCGTCGGTGCCCAATTAAACGGTAAGCCAACGCTTTTCATCGTGGAATCGTCGTCGCTAGGGCTGACCGTCAAGGCCGACCCGAGCATGGGGATCCGCGCGGCGGCGCTCGGGCAGGTCGAGCTCGACAATGTGACGGTGCCGCTGAGCGCACGGCTGGGTGAAGACGCAGCCAGCGACGCGGATTACTCGGAAGCCGTCGCCCTGTCGCGGCTGGGCTGGGCGGCGCTGGCCGTCGGCACCGCGCACGCGGTGCTCGACTACGTCGTGCCCTACGTCAAGGAGCGGCACGCGTTCGGTGAGCCGATCGCCCACCGCCAGTCGGTGGCGTTCATGTGCGCAAACATCGCCATCGAGCTGGACGGGCTGCGGCTGATCACGTGGCGCGGAGCGTCGCGCGCCGAGCAGGGCCTGCCGTTCGCGCGCGAGGCAGCCCTGGCCAAGCGGCTGGGGACCGACAAGGGCATGCAGATCGGGCTCGACGGCGTGCAACTGCTCGGCGGCCACGGCTACACCAAGGAGCATCCCGTCGAGCGCTGGTACCGCGACCTTCGAGCCATCGGGGTCGCCGAGGGCGTCGTGGTGATCTAGGTCGTCAGCTAAGGAATCGGATTATGGCAATAAATCTGGAGCTTCCCCGCAAGCTGCAAGCGGTGGTCGACATGGCGCACGAAGGTGCATCCGAAGTGCTGCGGCCGATATCCCGCAAGTGGGACCTGCGTGAGCACGAGTACCCGGTCGAATTGGACACGCTGGCCGACCTGTTCGAAGGGATCTCGGAGGCCAACGCCATCGCGTTCGCCGGAGCCGAAGCGTTTCGCGACGCCGACGAGGCGAAAAACGAGAACCACAACGGCGGCAACATGTCGGCCGTCGTCAACGTGATGGAAGTCAGCTGGGGCGACGTCGCTTTGGTGCTGTCGGTGCCGCGCCAGGGCCTCGGTAACGCCGCGATCAGCGGCGTGGCGACCGACGAGCAGTTGGAGCGGCTGGGCAAAGGGGTGTGGGCCGCAATGGCGATCACCGAGCCGGGCTTCGGCTCGGACTCGGCGGCGGTGTCGACCACGGCCATCCTCGACGGCGACGAGTACGTCATCAACGGGGAGAAGATCTTCGTCACCGCCGGATCGCGAGCCACCCACATCGTCGTCTGGGCGACGCTGGACAAGTCGAAGGGCCGCGCCGCGATCAAGTCGTTCATCGTGCCGCGCGAACACCCGGGGGTGACGGTCGAGCGACTCGAGGACAAGCTCGGCATCAGGGCCTCCGACACCGCGGTGATCCGGTTCGACAACGTGCGCATCCCGAGGGAAAACCTGCTCGGCAGCCCGGATATCGACGTCGAGAAGGCCTTCGCCGGGGTGATGGAGACCTTCGACAACACGCGGCCCATCGTGGCGGCGATGGCCGTCGGCATCGGCCGCGCGGCGCTCGAGCTGCTGCGCAAGATCCTCACCGAGGCCGGCGTCGAGATTTCCTATGACAAGCCGACGCACGCGCAGAGCGCGGTCGCCGCGGAGTTCCTCAGGCTGGAGGCCGATTGGGAAGCCGGCTACCTGCTGACTCTGCGCTCGGCGTGGCAGGCCGACAACGACATCCCCAACAGCAAAGAAGCGTCGATGGGCAAGGCGAAAGCGGCGCGAGTGGCCAGCGACATCACGCTGAAGGCCGTCGAACTGGCCGGCACGACCGGCTATTCCGAGCAGACCCTGCTGGAGAAGTGGGCACGGGATTCGAAGATCCTGGACATTTTCGAGGGCACACAGCAAATTCAGCAGCTCGTAGTGGCGCGGCGGTTGCTCGGGTTGTCCTCGTCAGAGCTGAAATAGTCGTGGTTTAACCCCAAACGGCTTGGGTACGTCGATCATCATCATTACCATGGATCCGACGTGAACCGCCGTACCGCCGGGCTCTCGGAACAAGGCCGCGACAGCCGCCTCGCCGAGGCGGTACTCGCCCGCGCCGGGATCCTGCAAGGCGTCTCCCCCCAGGCCGCGGCAGACCTGATCCGCCAGCTCCATCTCGTCGAGTTCCCGCGCGGCCAGATCATCTACTCCGCCGGTGACCCCGGCGACCGGCTCTACATCGTGATTACCGGGAAGGTGAAGATCGGACGCCGCTCGACAGACGGCCGCGAGAAGCTGTTGATGATCATGGGCCCGTCCGACATGTTTGGCGTGCTGTCGATATTCGACCCGGGTCCGCGGACGGCCACCGCGACGGCCATCACCACCGTATGTCTGGCGACGATGGACCGCGACGCGCTCGCGTCCTGGATCGGCAACCGGCCGGAGATCACCGAGCGGCTTCTTCAGGTTCTCGCGCGGCGGCTGCGGCGGACCAACGATCACCTGACCGATCTGATCTTCACGGACGTGCCGGGCCGGGTGGCCAAAGAGCTGCTCAGGATGGCCCAGAAGTTCGGGAAGACGGAGCGCGAGGGCATGCGCGTCACGCACGATCTCACGCAGGAGGAGATCGCACAGCTGGTCGGAGCATCGCGCGAGACGGTCAACAAGGCGTTGTCGGACTTCGCTCAGCGCGGCTGGATCCGCTGGGACGGCAAGAGCGCGCTGATCCTCGACACGGAGCGGCTGGCCCGCCGGGCCCGGTGATTTCGGCGCGAAAATCGATGCTGAGCGTCGAAAAGCGCGCCGAGATCGCCTAGATGCCCGTCCAGGACACGTCGATCAGGTGCGCGACGTCGATCGTCTGGGCCTTTTTGGACGCGGGCTTGTCGATCTCCTCGCGCACGTACTGGGCGATGAACCGCTTGATCTCGGCGTCCACTCCCGCGAGGATGCGCACTACCTCGCCGCGCAGCGTTGTCGACGCGACCCCCACCGTGATGTCGGACGGTCGCGGCTTGGCCACGTCGATGTAGATCAGCAGCGGTTCGGCGGCCCGCGCCTCAGCGCGCAGCTTGATCTCGCCGGCGACGTTGAACCGGGGCTTGTCCAGCTTCAGGTCGATCACCATGTGGATGGCGAGCGGGATGCGGATGTCGAATGTGATCGTGTCGCCCATGTGGCGGTGGGCCTTGGGCTGTCTGATCGTGACCTTGGCGGTGACCTTCGCCAATCCACCGGGACCCTGGCGCATCGGCCCCATCTCGAATTCCTCGCCGGCAATCTCGGCGAACGCGGCCGCCACTCGCTCTTCGGTGACGGCCACCTGAAAGAACTCGCGGCCGAACTCCTCGTACGTGACGAACTGCTGCTGGGCGTGCATGGTGGTGACTACCTTCCCACGCGTCCCGGTGCAGCGACAGTGAACTGGGCGACGCGACACGCCGGAAATCCGGCGCAGCCTCTCGCTGGGGTCTTGTCGGCCACTGTAACGAAAAGTAATGTCACTTTTAGTTTTTGGCCGATCCGAGGAGCCGACGATGGAGTCGTTCGTCCACCTGCGCAAAGGCACCACCCCGAAGCGGGTGCATGCCGACCTCGACGGCCTCAAGGACGACGAACTAGGCCGGGGCGGCTTCACCGGACGCACGGCGAACATGTACCGCCGCCACGACCCCACTGCCTACCGCAGCGTCGGCCCGCTGCGGCCCGTCGACGTGTTGGCCAGTGAGCTCAAGCCCAGTGACGCGACCGACGCGGCCGGCGCACCGCTGCTGCTGTTCTCCAATCCCGACTGCCGTATCTTCTTGAGCCGCCGCATCGAGGAGATGCCGTTCCACGTTCGTCACGTCGACGGTGACCTGCTGTCGTTCGTGCATCGCGGTGCGGGCGTGCTCGAGACCGAGTTCGGCCCGTTGCGCTATCGGCAGGGCGACTGGGTCTACCTCCCGAAGGCCACGACGTGGCGGCATGTGCCCGACGACGACACCACGCTGCTGATGATCGAGGCCACCGACGAGTTCCGGGTACCGCCGCCCGGCACGCTCGGCCGTCACTTCCCCTTCGATCCGTCGCAGATCACCGTCCCGGAGCCCGCGCCTTCGGCCGACGACGGCCGCGCCGAATACGAGGTTCGGCTGGTGCACGAGGGCGGCCCGACTTTTCTCTATTACCAACATAATCCGCTCGACGTCGAGGGCTGGCGCGGCGACAACTTCCCGTTCACCTTCAACATCGCCGACTACAACGTCGTGACGTCGGCCAGCGTGCACTTGCCGCCGACGGTGCATCTGTTCATGCAAGCCACCGGCGTCTATGTGATGAACTTCCTGCCGAAGCCGGCCGAGACCGTCCCCGGTACCGAGCGGACACCGTGGTACCACCGCAACGTGGACTACGACGAGATCGCGTTCTTCCACGGCGGCTCTCTGTACGGGATTCCGATGCCGCCCGGCCTGATTTCTCATGCGCCGCAAGGAGTTCACCACGGCGCGCCCGAGAAGGCGCGGGAACGGGCCCGTCGTAAATTCGACGAATACGACAGTGTCGACTGGCAGGTCATCGCGGTCGACACTCGGCGCCGACTGGTGCCCTCTGCCGACGTGCTGGCCCACGATCTGGGACAACATTGATGACGACCGCTGTTCGCCGTGAATACGACCGCGTTCCTTATCTCGTTGCTTACCACAATGATTCCGGTGTCCGCGACGTCTACGGCGGGGTCGCCGAGCTCGTGGTTCTGGAGAGCTATCTTCTGCGGCCGAAGAGCAAGACATCAGATACCGGAGCCGCGCCGGCGGCGACATCAAATACCGGAGCCGCGCCGGCGGCGACACCAGGTACGGTCCTGGTGTTCATGCACCCGATCGGCGGCGGCGCGTATCTGCCGATGATCAACGCCCTGGCACGCGCAGGGCATCATGTCATCTACTGCAACAGCCGCTTTCGTGGTACCGACTCGGCACTGCTGATGGAGAAGGTGGTCCAGGACCTCGGCGAGTGCGTCAAGGATGCCAAGAACCGGCTTGGCTATTCCAAGGTGGTGCTGGCCGGGTGGAGCGGTGGCGGGTCGCTGTCGGTGTTCTATCAGCAGCAGGCACAGCACCCCACGGTGACCTCCAGCCCGTCGGGCGATGGACCGGACCTGACGAAGCTGGGTCTGATTCCCGCCGACGGCATCATGCTGTTGGCCGCGCACATCAGCCGCCACGGCACTTTGACCGAGTGGCTTGACGCGTCAATCCTCGACGAGTCCGATCCCACCAAGCGCGATCCCGAACTGGACCTCTACAACCCCGGCAACCCGAACCAGCCGCCCTACACTTCCGAGTTCCTTGCCCGATACCGCCAGGCTCAGATCGACCGCAACCGCCGAATCACGAAGTGGGTCAAGGCGAAGCTGGCCTCGTTGAAAGCCCAGGGGAGTCCCGACGACGAGTTCGCATTCGTCGTGCACGGGACGATGGCCGACCCACGCTGGCTGGATCCCACCGTCGACCCGAACGAACGTGCCCCGCGCAGCACCTATCTCGGTGACCCGCAGTGGGTGAACAACTCACCGGTGGGGTTGGCCCGGTTCTGCACGTTGCGAAGCTGGCTGTCGCAGTGGAGCTACGACGACGCAAAGGGCGATGCCGTCAAGTGCGGCCCGGACATTGCGGTCCCGACGCTGGTCATCGGCAACCTCGCTGACGATGCCTGCACACCAAGCCACACCCGCCGGCTGTTCGAGGCGATCGGCCATCCCGACAAGGAGATGCACGAGATCCCCGGCGCCAACCACTATTACGCCGGTCCCGACCAACGGGACAAGCTGCGGGAGGCGGTCGGGATCTGCACCGATTGGCTACTCCGGCACGGCTTTACGAGCGCCCAATGAACGCGCGAGCAGCTAAGGGGGGCGACGCATGACCGTCGCCGGGCCGCTCGACGGCATCCGCGTGATCGAGGTCGGAACTCTGATCTCCGGACCGTTCGCCGGCCGGCTGCTCGGCGACCTCGGCGCCGAGGTGATCAAGATCGAACCACCCGGCCAGCCTGATCCGCTGCGCACCTGGGGCCAGGCCGAGCTGGACGGGCACCACGTTTTCTGGACGGTGCATGCACGCAACAAGAAGGCGGTGACGCTGAACCTGCGCGTTCCCAAGGGCCGCGAGTTGTTCCTCGAGCTCGTCGAGCGCTCCGACATCGTGGTCGAGAACTTCCGGCCCGGCACATTGGAGAAGTGGGGCCTGGGTTACGACGTTCTGCGCGAACGCAATCCGGGAATCATCCTGGTGCGGGTGTCCGGGTACGGGCAGACCGGGCCGGATGCGTCCAAAGCCGGATACGCATCGGTCGCCGAGGCGGCCAGCGGCCTGCGGTACATGAACGGATTTCCCGGCGGGCCGCCGCCTCGGCTGGCACTCTCTCTAGGTGACAGTCTGGCCGGCATGTTCGCCGTCCAGGGCGCGCTGGCCGCGTTGTACCGGCGCACGGTCACCGGTGAGGGCCAGGTCGTCGACGCGGCGCTGACCGAATCCTGTTTGGCCGTGCAGGAATCCACGATCCCCGACTATGATGTCGGCGGTGTGGTGCGCGGTCCGTCGGGCACCCGGCTCGAAGGCATCGCCCCGTCGAACATCTACCGCACCGCCGACGGCAGCTGGGTGGTGATCGCCGCCAACCAGGACACCGTGTTCCGGCGGCTGTGCGCGGCGATGGGGCGACCGGAGCTGGCGACCGACGAGCGGTTCGCCAATCATGTTGCGCGGGGGCACAACCAGGACGAGTTAGACACGATCATCGGTGACTGGGCAGCGCAGCGCGAGCCCGACGAGATCATCTCTACGCTGTCCGACGCCGGCGTGATCAGTGGGCCGATCAACACGGTCGCCGAGGTGGTCAAGGATCCACAGCTGTTGTCTCGCGGCATGATCGCCGAGCATTGGGACGAGCGGCTGGGCCGGACCGTGTTGGGGCCGGGCGTGGTGCCGGTGTTGTCCGAGACTCCGGGCACCATCCGTTGCGCCGGCCCGGCGCGCCCCGGCCAGCACAATGCCGACGTCTACGTCGGGCTGCTCGGCAGAACCTCAGCCGAGCTGGAGGAACTGCAGGCGGAGGGAGCGATATGACCGACCTGCCAACGCATGTCACCATCCGCGAGGTGTCACTGCGCGACGGGCTGCAGATCGAAGACCCGATTCCGTTGAGCGCCAAGCTGGAACTGCTCGACGCGGTCGCAGCCACCGGAGTGCGCGAAGTCGAAGCCACGGCGTTTGTGTCGCCGTCGAAGGTGCCCGCTTTGGCCGATGCTCCCGAGCTGGCGGCGCATCTGGGCCGCTACCCCGACATCGTGTTCTCCGCGCTGGTGGCCAGCCCGAACGGTGCCAAACGCGCTGTCGCGGCCGGACTTCGGTCGATCGAGTACGTGGTGTCGGCCTCCGACGGGCACAGCCGGGCCAATGTCGGCCGGCTCAGCGCCGAGGCGACCGCTGCGATCTCCGATATCGTCGCCGTCGCCCACGACCGCGGCGCGTCGGTGGAGGTGATCGTCGCGTGTGCGTGGGACTGCCCGTTCGACGGCCCCACTCCCCCAAGCCGTGTGGTGCGCATCGTCGAGAAAGCTTGTGAAGACGGCGTGAACCGCGTCGCGCTGGCCGACACCATCGGCACCACGACGCCCAGGCGGACATTCGATTTGTTCGCCGACGTGCGGAGCGTCGTCGGCGACATCCCCCTCGGCGGGCATTTCCACAACACCCGCGGCGCCGGGCTGGCGAGCGCGTACGCGGCGGCGCAGGCCGGTGTCACCCGCCTCGACGCCTCCGCCGGCGGGCTGGGCGGCTGCCCATTCGCGCCCGGTGCGACCGGCAACATCGCCACCGAGGACCTGGTGTATCTGTTGCGCGACAGCGGGATCGGCGTCGACGTCGACCTGGACGCCGCGATCAGTGCTGCACGGGTGGCGCAGCGCGTCGTGGGGCATGAACTGCCGGGCTCCTTGTTACGCGCGGGCGATCGGCTGCTGTGACATGCCCGCGCAGGCGCTGAGCTCCAAGGGCAGGCAGACCCGCGAGGCGATCGAACGAGCGGCACGGAAGTTGTTCGCCGAGAGGGGCTTTCACGGCACCACGCTGGCAGACATCACATCTCTGGCCGGGAAATCGCCGGCGGTGTTCTACCGCTACTTCGACGACAAGGAAGACCTGCTCGCTGCGCTGGCCGAGTCGTTCTTGCACGACGTCGTGGAGCCTTCGTGGCAGGGCGTCTCGCTGCCGGATTCCCCTGACGACACTGAGTTCTTCACCTCGGTGGTCGCCGGCTACTGGAACATGTTCAAGCAGCACATCGGCATCATGATCGCAGTTGCGCAGCTCGCCGCCACTCAGCCGCGATTCGCGCAGGTGCAGGACGAGTTCCGTCGTCTCGGCATCGAGATCGTCGCCGCGTCCGTACGGACGGCGCAACAACAGGGCTACGGCCAGGAACTCGACCCGCAGCACACCGCTGCTGCGATCGCGCTGCTGTTCGAGAACTTCACGACGGTGTTCGTCGGATCGTCAGGTCTGGGGCAGATGAGCGACCAGGACGCCATCGCGACGCTGTCGACGATCTGGAAGAAGACGCTGTATGGGTATTAGGTCGCCGAGCGCACGCTTATTGCCCCCAAGACGGGGATCGACCCGCAGACAACCGTGCGCTGGGCGCTCATCAAAGAAGGGAACATAGTGGATTTCACGCTGCCAGAACACCTTCCAGGCGTACTCGAGGAGATCGACGCGTTCATCGAGAACGACATCAAGCCGCTCGAGGCAGAGAACATGCAGTACTTCGATCAGCGCCGGGAGTATGCACGCACCGACTGGGAGAACGGAGGCATTCCGAGACGCGAATGGGAGCAGCTGCTCGGCGAGATGCGCCGGCGAGCCGATGCGGCCGGCTGGCTGCGGTACGGGCTGCCGGCCTCGCTCGGCGGCCGGGACGGCAGCAACCTCGACATGGCGGTGATCCGGGAACACCTGGCGGCCAAGGGACTCGGGCTGCACAACGATTTGCAGGACGAGTCGTCGATCGTCGGCAACTTCCCGCAGGTGATCATGATGGAGCGCTTCGGCACCGACACACAGCGCAAGGAATGGTCCGAGGCGATGATCAAAGGCGAACGCGGGTTCGCGTTCGGACTCACCGAGCCGGGCCACGGCTCGGATGCGACCTGGCTGGAGACCCGCGCGGTCCGCGACGGAGATGGCTGGATCATCAACGGCGCCAAGCGGTTCAATACCGGTGTCCACCGCGCCAGTCACGACCTGATCTTCGCCCGCACCTCGGGAGAGCCCGGTCAGGCTGTGGGCATCACGGCATTCCTGGTGCCGTGTGACGCACCCGGCTTCGAAATCCCGTACTACTGGTGGACGTTCAACATGCCGACGGACCACGCCGAGGTGGTGCTTCGCGACGTCCGCGTGCCCGACGACGCGGTGCTCGGCGAAGTCGACCGCGGGCTGGAAGTCGCGCAGACGTTTCTGCACGAGAACAGGATTCGGCAGGCGGCCAGCAGCCTGGGCGCCGCGCAGTACTGCATCGACCGTGCCGTCGCGTACGCGGGCGAGCGGGTGGTGTTCGGCAAGCCGCTGCGGGTGAACCAGGCGGTGCAGTGGCCGCTGGTGGAACTGCAGACCGAGGCGCAGATGGTGCGGCTGCTGGTGTACTTCGCAGCCTGGCATCTGGACCGCAACCACCACCTGGAGGTGTCCGACAAGGTGTCGATGGCCAACTACCGCGCGAACCGGCTGGTGTGCGAGGCCGCGGACCGGGCCATGCAGGTGTTCGGCGGCGTGGGTTACAGCCGGCACGAGCCGTTCGAGCACATCTACCGTCACCACCGCCGCTACCGCATCACCGAGGGGTCCGAGGAGATCCAGATCCGACGGGTGGCGCAGCGGCTGTTCAAGTTCGGCCGGGAGCGCCGATGAACGCGTCGAGTCTGCGGTTTTGTACGCCGCAGCGGCGCGTCGCGTACGAAACCGCAAAATCGCGATGAACGTCGACGAATTGCGCGACGAGGTGGCCGCGCTGCTGGCGCCGGTGCTCGGCGAACCCGTGGTCGTCGAGAACCTCACCGCGCTCACGGGCGGAGCCAGCCGGTCGACGTGGGCGTTCGAAGCCAACGGCCGACGGCTGATCCTGCGCGCCGGGCCGCCCGACGACGTGCACGTGTCGATGGACACCGAGGCACGGGTGCAGCAGCTTGCCGCCGCGCAGGGCGCGCCCGTGCCGCGCGTCCTGGTCGCCGACGAGACTCGGTTGATCTGCGACTTCATCGACGGGGAGACGATCGCGCCACGGATCCTTCGCAGAATTGACGGCGACGCCCGCTCACGTCTGCTGCAGCAGTGTGCGCAGGCGCTCGCCGCGATCCACCGGGTCGATCCGGCCGCCGCTGAGTTGCGCCGCGACGACCAGATGACGCTCTGGCGCGCGCAACTCGACGAGATGGGCGACACCACCGCCACGTTCGAATGGGCGCTGCGCTGGCTGGCGGCCCACCGGCCGCCACCGTCGAGACCGGTGATGGTGCACGGCGACTTCCGGATGGGCAACCTCATCGTCGACGACAGCGGGCTGGCCGCAGTGCTCGACTGGGAACTGGTCCACGTCGGCGAGATCTACGAGGACCTGGCCTGGTTCTGCATCCGCGCCTGGCGCTTCGGCGCACCGCAGAGCCGCAGCGCCGGCGGGCTGGGCGGCATCGAAGAGTTCCTTTCCGCCTATGAGCGGGCCGGCGGGACTACCGTCGACCGGGTGGCGATGCGCTGGTGGCTGATCCGGGCCACGTTGTCGTGGGGCATCATCTGCCGCTACCAGGCCGAGCGGCATCTCTCCGGCCGGGCCCGCTCGGTCGAGCTCGCCGCGATCGGCCGGCGGGTGTGCGAAACGGAATGGGACCTGCTCGACCTCCTGGAGGGAGCAGCGTGACCGCCCCGTACGGTCGCCCGACCGCCCCCGAACTGGTGGCGGCCGTCGCCGATTTCCTGGACGCCGACGTGCGCGGCGCCACCGACGGCCAGGTGAACTTCCACGCCCGGGTCGCGGCGAACGTGCTGCGCATCGTCGAACGCGAGCTAGGGCAGCCAGGCTTGGACGAGCGAACGGATGATGACGAGCAGGTGCTCGTCGACGCCATCCGCGGGGGCGAGTTCGACGAGCGGCCAGTCGACGTCATGGCCGCGCTGCGCACCCTGGTGTACCGGCGGCTCGAGGTCGCCCACCCGGGCTATGCGCTGGCCTCGCTGGCCGACCGGCTGTTCTCAGCGATCGAGGCCGGGGACGTGTCCGCCGTGGCCGCGATGTGGTCGGACGACGTGGCCGTCTGGCACGCGGGCGACGACCGCCCGAGCGGCAAGGCGCGCGCGATGAAGGTGATCGAATGGTTCGTGAACGCGACGGCCGACCGTCGATACGACGTGCTTGACCGACAGTTCTTTCCCGGAGGGTTCGTGCAGCAGCATCGCCTGCACGGGACCACCCGAAGCGAAGTGCCCTACGAGCTGCGCGTCGGGATCATCATCCGCGTCGGGCGCGACGCGTTGATCACCCGTATCGACGAGTACTTCGACCCCGCGGACCTCGCACCGCTGCTCAACCAGTAGGGAGGCGAAATGTCAACTGTCACTGAGCTTCTGAACACGCCCGGGCTATGGACTCTGGATCCGAACCGGTCGTCGTTCGAGTTCGCAAACAAGACCATGTGGGGCCTGGCCAACGTCAAAGGCCGCTTCCACACGGTCAGCGGCGATGCACACGTCGACGCCGACGGGAAAGTCTCCGGCCGGATCGACATCAAGGCAGCGTCGCTGGACACCGGTATCAAGCGCCGCGACAATCACTTGCGGTCGGCGGACTTCTTCGACGCCGAGAACTATCCGGATGTCAGCGTCACGGTCAACGGCGTCGACCCGGCGGGTGCGGACGAACTGAACGTGGCGGCCGAACTGTCGATCCGCGGCAACACCGTCGCGCTACCGATCCGAACGCGAACCGAGGTGCTCGACGACGGAGCGGTGCGGCTGAGCACCACGACCACGGTCGAGCGCGAGCAACTCGGCGTCAGCGGCAACATGGCCGGCATGCTCGGCAAGACCACCACGGTATCGGCGGACGCGGTGTTCCACCGCGCGGGAAGCTAGCATCCGTCCGTGCCCCACATCCTGGTCTACAGCGATGACCCCAATGTGCGCGAACAGGTCAAGCTCGCGTTGGGCAAGCGGATCCACCCCGAGCTGCCCGAGTTGACGTACGTCGACGTCGCCACCGGCCCGATGGTGATTCGGCAGGTCGAGTCCGCCGACATCGACCTGGTAATTCTGGACGGCGAAGCCGCGCCGACCGGCGGCTTGGGCATCGCAAAGCAGCTCAAGGACGAGGTCGACGACTGCCCGCCGGTAGTCGTGCTGACCGGGCGGCGAGACGATGCCTGGCTGGCAAAGTGGTCCCGGGCAGAGGCCGCGGTCCGGTTGCCCGTCGATCCGATCGAGCTGGCCGATGCCGTGGTGGGCCTGCTGCGCCGGGAAAGCAAACACCCCTAGTCGGCGACGCTGCGCCCGCTTGTTTAGGCTGTGGGGGAGGTCACCTGACGGGCCCACAGCCCGGGTCCGTCACATGCCTGCGACGCATCAGGGAGCGAGTTGAACGTCTACTTCCCGATCTTGGTTCTCGGCGGGATTGCAGCCGCATTCGCGGTGTTCTCAGTGGGAGTTGCCGTCTTTGCCGGGCCGCGTCGCTACAACCGGGCGAAGCTCGAAGCGTACGAGTGCGGGATCGAGCCCACGGAGACGTCGGTCAGCGGCCCTCATTCGTTGCCGGGCCAGCGGTTTCCGATCAAGTACTACTTGACCGCGATGCTGTTCATCATCTTCGACATCGAGATCGTGTTCCTCTACCCGTGGGCGGTCACGTTCGACGCGCTCGGGTTGTTCGCGTTGATCGAGATGTTGTTGTTCATGGCCACGGTGTTCGTCGCCTACGCCTATGTATGGCGGCGCGGCGGACTGACCTGGGATTGACGAGATGGGAATCGAAGAAAAACTTCCCGGCGGCATTCTGCTGTCCACAGTGGAGAAGATCGCCGGCTATGTCCGCTCCGGATCGCTGTGGCCGGCGACGTTCGGCCTGGCGTGCTGCGCAATCGAGATGATGTCTACGGCCGGTCCGCGGTTCGACATCGCCCGGTTCGGAATGGAGCGCTTCTCGGCCACCCCGCGGCAGGCGGATCTGATGATCGTGGCCGGCCGCGTGAGCCAGAAGATGGCCCCGGTGCTGCGGCAGGTCTACGACCAGATGACTGAGCCGAAATGGGTGCTAGCCATGGGTGTATGCGCGTCGTCGGGTGGCATGTTCAACAACTACGCGATCGTGCAGGGCGTGGATCACGTGGTCCCCGTGGACATCTACCTGCCCGGCTGCCCGCCGCGCCCGGAGATGCTGCTGCACGCAATCCTGAAGCTGCACGCCAAGATTCAGGAGATGCCGCTCGGGGTCAATCGCGAAGAGGCTATCCGCGAGGCCGAGGCGGCAGCGCTGGCCGCGGCCAACCCGACGGCCACCACGCTGCAGATCGGCGGGCTGAGGCGATGACCGAGACCACCCCGCCGCAGACGGACGCCGACCGCGAGGTGATCGAAGTTCGCCGCGGCATGTTCGGCGTGACAGGCAGCGGCGACACGTCGGGATACGGGCGGCTGGTGCGCGAAGTCGCGCTTGAGGGCAGTTCGCCGCGGCCGTACGGCGGCTACTTCGACGCCGTCGTCGACGCCCTGATCGACGCGCTCGGTGAGGACGAGTTCACCGCCGCCGTCGAGCGGGTGGTCGTGTACCGCGACGAGCTGACGCTGGACGTGCGCCGCGAACATCTGGTCGCCGTCGCGCGCACGCTGCGCGACGATCCGGCGCTGCGATTCGAGATGTGCCTTGGGGTTTCGGGCGTGCACTATCCCGAAGAGACCGGCCGGGAATTGCATGCGGTGTATCCGCTGATGTCGATCACGCATGGCCGCCGCCTCCGGGTGGAAGTGGCCGCACCGGACGCCGATCCTCATGTGCCGTCGCTGTTTTCGGTTTACCCGACCACCGACTGGCACGAGCGGGAGACCTACGACTTCTTCGGCATCGTCTTCGACGGCCACCCGTCGCTCACCCGCATTGAGATGCCCGACGACTGGGTGGGCCACCCACAGCGCAAGGACTACCCGTTGGGCGGAGTGCCGGTGGAGTACCACGGGGCCGAGATACCACCGCCTGACGAGCGGAGGGCTTACCACTGATGACGACACAGCAACCGGCTGAGACCGTGGTCATGGTCGGCGGCCAGGACTGGGACCAGGTCGTCGCCGCCGCAGCGGAATCCCATGCCGGCGAACGCATCGTCGTGAACATGGGCCCGCAGCACCCGTCCACCCACGGCGTGCTGCGGCTGGTGCTGGAGATCGAGGGCGAAACCGTCACCGAAGCGCGTTGCGGCATCGGCTATTTGCACACCGGGATCGAGAAGAACCTCGAATACCGGACGTGGACACAGGGAGTGACGTTCGTCACCCGGATGGACTACCTGTCGCCGTTCTTCAACGAGACCGCCTACTGCCTCGGCGTGGAGAAGCTGCTCGGCATCACCGACGACATTCCGGAGCGCGCCAGCGTGATCCGGGTGATGATGATGGAACTGAACCGGATCTCGTCTCACCTGGTGGCACTTGCTACCGGCGGCATGGAACTGGGCGCGATGTCGGCGATGTTCTTCGGCTTCCGCGAACGCGAGGAAATTCTCAAACTTTTCGAGCGAATCACCGGCCTGCGGATGAACCACGCATACGTCCGTCCCGGCGGGGTCGCCGCCGACCTTCCCGACGATGCGGTCCCCGCGCTGCGGGACCTGGTCAAACTGCTGCCGAAGCGGCTGCGGGACTTGGAAAATCTGCTCAGAGAGAACTACATCTGGAAGGCGCGCTGCCAAGGCGTCGGCTACCTGGACCTCACCGGTTGTATCGCGCTCGGTATCACCGGGCCGGTGCTGCGCGCCACCGGGCTGCCGCAGGACGTGCGCCGCTCCGACCCGTATTGCGGTTACGAGAACTATGAATTCGACGTCATCACCGACGACAGCTGCGACGCGTACGGGCGCTACCTGATTCGTGTCAAGGAGATGGCCGAGTCGATCAAGATCGTCGAGCAGTGCCTCGACAGGCTCAAGCCGGGGCCGGTGATGATCACCGACAAGAAGCTGGCATGGCCCGCCGACCTCAAGCTCGGCCCCGACGGGCTGGGCAACTCGCCCGAGCACATCGCAAAGATCATGGGTTCGTCGATGGAGGCGCTGATCCACCACTTCAAGATCGTTACCGAGGGCTTCCGGGTGCCTTCCGGGCAGGTTTACGTCGCGGTGGAATCGCCGCGCGGAGAGCTTGGCGTGCACATGGTCAGCGACGGCGGCACCCGGCCCTACCGCGTGCACTACCGCGACCCGTCGTTCACCAATCTGCAGGCCGTGGCGGCGATGTGCGAGGGCGGCATGGTGGCCGACGCGATCTCGGCGGTGGCGTCGATCGACCCGGTGATGGGTGGGGTCGATAGGTGACCGTCTTCGTGTCGCTGGGCCCGAAACCCGAAGAGCCCAGCCACCTTCACGGCCGCGAGAGCTATCCGCACGATGTCCACGAGCGGCTGACTGCCGACGCACGTGAGATCATCTCCCGCTACCCGGTGGCGCGATCGGCGCTGCTGCCGCTTCTGCATCTGGTGCAGGCCGAAGATGGCTGCCTGACGCCGGCGGGTGTGGAGTTCTGCGCCGGGCAGCTGGGCTTGACAGGAGCCGAAGTCACAGCCGTCGCAACGTTTTACTCCATGTACCGGCGCGACCCGACCGGCGACTACCTCGTCGGCGTATGCACCAACACGTTGTGCGCGATCATGGGCGGCGACGCGATCTTCGATGCCCTGCGCGATCACCTCGACATCGGCAACGACCAGACCACAGCCGATGGCAAGATCACGCTGCAGCACATCGAGTGCAATGCGGCGTGCGACTACGCGCCGGTGGTGATGGTCAACTGGGAGTTCTTCGACAACCAGACACCGGAGTCGGCGGTCGGGCTCGTCGACGCGCTGCGCGCCGGGCAGTCCGTGGAACCCTCCCGAGGCCAGCCGCTGTGCACATTCCGCGAGACCTCTCGAACCCTGGCCGGCTTCGCCGATGCCCGGCCCGACGATGGCCAAGGCGGCATCGGCACGGCCACGCTCGCCGGTCTGCGGGTAGCCCGTAAGGACGGCATGCACGCACCTGACCCCCTGGCCACCAACGCGCCGACGCCGCAGCAGGTTCCGGGTGAAACGCCGGCCGAAAAGGCCGCCGACAAGCCGGCGCCGGGACCGTCGGCGCACGTGCCGACCGAGCGGGGCACGAAGGAAACCGACGCCGCGCGAACGGAGGACGACTGAGATGGCCGGCGGCACACCTCTGACACCGGTTCTGAGCAGATTCTGGGACGAACCGAAGTCGTGGACGCTGGACACCTACCGCAAGTACGACGGCTATCAAGCACTCGCACGGGCACTTGAGATGGAGCCCGCGGCGGTTCTCCAGGAGGTGAAAGACTCCGGGCTGCGCGGTCGTGGCGGTGCCGGTTTCGGCACGGGCATGAAATGGGGCTTCATTCCCCAGGATTCGAGCGGAGCAGGGGTCAAGCCGCACTATCTGGTGGTCAACGCCGACGAGTCCGAGCCAGGCACGTGCAAGGACATGCCGCTGATGTTCGCCACACCGCACTTTCTGGTGGAGGGTGCGATCATCGCCGCATACGCGATTCGCGCCTCGCATGCGTTCATTTACCTTCGCGGAGAAGTGGTTCCGGTGCTGCGGCGGCTGCGCACCGCGGTGGCCGAGGCGTACGAGGCCGGCTACGTCGGCCGCAACATCTTGGGATCGGGCTTCGACCTCGACATCGTCGTGCACGCCGGTGCGGGCGCGTACATCTGCGGTGAGGAGACCGCGCTGCTGGATTCGCTGGAGGGCCGGCGCGGCCAGCCGCGGCTGCGGCCGCCATTCCCGGCGGTGTCGGGTCTGTACGCCTGCCCGACCGTCGTCAACAACGTCGAGTCGATCGCGAGTGTGCCGCCGATCATTCTCAACGGCGTGGACTGGTTCCGGTCGATGGGCTCGGAGAAATCGCCTGGCTTCACGCTGTATTCGCTGTCGGGCCATGTGACCCGGCCCGGTCAGTACGAGGCGCCGCTGGGGATCACGCTGCGCGAACTGCTCGACTATGCGGGCGGAGTCCGCGCCGGACACACGCTGAAGTTCTGGACGCCGGGCGGATCCTCCACGCCGATCCTGACCGACGAACACCTCGACGTGCCACTGGATTACGAGGGCGTCGGCGCCGCGGGGTCGATGCTGGGCACCAAGGCTCTGCAGATCTTCGACGAAACCACCTGCGTGGTCCGCGCGGTGCGGCGATGGACGCAGTTCTACGAGCACGAGTCGTGCGGCAAGTGCACACCCTGCCGCGAGGGCACGTTCTGGCTGAGCCAGATCTACGAGCGGCTGGAGACGGGCCGGGGAACCAGCGAGGACATCGAGAAGCTTCTCGACATCTCCGACAACATCTTCGGACGTGCGTTCTGCGCGTTGGGCGACGGTGCGGCGATGCCGGTCATCTCGTCGATCAAGTACTTCCGCGACGAGTACATCGCGCATGTGGAACAGCGAGGGTGCCCGTTCGACCCGCGTGACTCGATGCTCGTCGCCGCCGAGGGAGCAGCGGTATGACCGCACGGGGGTGGTCCAGATGACGGTGACCGAACCGGCGCGCGAGGCGCCGCCGGCCGAGATGGTCACGCTGACGATCGACGACGTCGAGGTGTCGGTACCGAAGGGCACGTTGGTGATTCGGGCCGCCGAGCTGGTCGGCATCCAGATTCCCCGGTTCTGCGACCATCCGCTGCTCGACCCCGTTGGCGCGTGCCGGCAGTGCCTCGTCGATGTCGAGGGGCAGCGCAAGCCGATGGCGTCGTGCACGATCGTGGCCACCGACGGGATGGTGGTGCGCACTCAGTGCACATCGGAGGTCGCCGACAAGGCACAGCAGGGAATCATGGAGTTCCTGCTAATCAACCATCCGCTGGACTGCCCCGTCTGCGACAAGGGTGGTGAGTGCCCGCTGCAGAACCAGGCCATGTCCAACGGCCGCGCGGATTCGCGTTTCGAGGACGTCAAGCGCACGTTCCCGAAGCCCATCAACATCAGCTCGCAAGTGCTGCTGGACCGGGAACGGTGCGTGTTGTGCGCGCGCTGTACCCGCTTTTCCGACCAGATCGCCGGTGATCCCTTCATCGAGCTTCTCGAGCGCGGGGCGCTGCAACAGGTCGGCATCTACACGAAAGAGCCGTTCGACTCGTACTTTTCGGGAAACACCGTGCAGATCTGCCCGGTCGGGGCGTTGACCGGCGCCGCGTACCGATTCCGCGCCCGGCCCTTCGACCTGGTGTCGAGCCCGAGCGTCTGCGAGCACTGCGCATCAGGATGCGCGCAGCGCACCGACCACCGCCGCGGTGTCGTGTTGCGCCGGCTGGCCGGCGACGATCCGCAAGTCAACGAGGAGTGGAACTGCGACAAGGGTCGCTGGGCTTTCACGTACACCACCCAGCCGGACCGGATCACCACCCCGCTGATCCGCGGTGAAGACGGTACGCTGGTGACGGCGTCGTGGTCGGAGGCGCTGACCGTCGCAGCCAAGGGACTGTCGGCGGCCTACGGCAACGCGGGTGTGCTGGTGGGTGGACGCGCAACCCTGGAGGACGCCTACGCCTACAGCAAGTTCGCCCGGGTTGTGTTGGGCAGCAACGATATTGACTTCCGCGCTCGCGCGCACTCCACCGAGGAAGCCGAGTTCCTGGCCTCCTGGGTCGCGGGTCGTCCGATGACGACGACGTACACCGACCTCGACGCGGCGCCGGTGGTGCTGCTCGCCGGATTCGAACCCGAAGAGGAATCGCCAATCGTGTTCCTGCGGCTGCGCAAGGCCGCGCGCAGACACCGCGCCCAGGTGTACGCGGTTGCGCCGTTCGCCAGCCGCGGGTTGGTCAAGATGAACGGCACGCTGCTTCAGGCGATGCCCGGCGGCGAGGCGGCGCTGCTCGACGGGCTGCGCTCCGGCGAGTTCGCCGAAATCCTCGGTGCGCCAGGCTCGGTGATCATGGTCGGCGAACGTCTGGCCTCATCCCCCGGCGCGCTCTCGGCCGCCGCCCGGCTGGCCGAGGCCACCGGAGCACGCCTCGCGTGGGTGCCGCGGCGCGCCGGCGAACGTGGCGCGCTGGAGGCGGGAGCGCTGGCGTCGCTGCTGCCCGGCGGCCGGCCGGTCGCCGACGCCGAGGCACGCTCGCAGGTGACCACCGCATGGAACGTGACGAGCCTGCCGACCACGGCGGGGCGTGGCACCTCCGAAATCCTCGCCGGCGCTGACGTTTTCGGCGCGCTGGTGATCGGCGGTGTCGAACTGGCCGATCTTGCGGATCCGGTCGGCGCCGCGGCCGCCCTGGACGCCGCCCCGTTCGTGGTGAGCCTGGAGATCCGGCACAGTGCCGTCACCGAACGGGCCGACGTCGTGTTCCCGGTAGCGCCCGTCGTCGAAAAGGGCGGCACGTTCGTGAACTGGGAAGGGCGGCAACGCCCGTTCGAGCCCGCTTTGCGCAACACCGGTGCGTTCGCCGACATGCGGGTGCTGAACATGATCGCCGACGAGATGGGTGCGGACCTGGGCCTGCCGCACGCCGCGGCGGCGCGCGACGAGCTTGCCGCCCTTGGGGTGTGGGCCGGAGCACGGCCAGGGTTACCGCAGATCGCTTCGGCCGATGTACCGCAACCCGAGAAAGGTCAGGCCGTGTTGGCGACGTGGCGGATGCTGCTGGACAACGGACGTCTGCAAGACGGCGAACCGCACCTCGCGGGCACCGCGCGCAAGCCCGTGGTGCGGTTGTCGGCGGCCACCGCAGCCGAGATCGGTGCCGCCGACGGTGACTCGGTACGGGTGAGCACTCAGCTGGGGGCACCCCCCGCTTGCGGGGGAGGTTCGATCACGCTGCCGCTGTTGATCACCGACATGCCCGAGCGGGTGGTGTGGGTCCCGATGAACTCCGCCACGTCGGCTGTGCACCAGAAGTTGCGGGTGACCGAAGGTGCCGTCGTCACGATCGAGGTAGCGACATGAGCGGATTCGGACACGACCCCTGGTGGCTCGTGGTGGGCAAAGCTGTCGCGGTCTTCGCGTTCCTGGTGCTCACCGTCCTGGCGGCGATCCTCATCGAACGAAAAGTGCTGGGCCGCATGCAGATGCGGTTCGGCCCGAACCGGGTCGGTCCGTTCGGGCTGCTGCAGAGCCTCGCCGACGGCATCAAGCTTGGCCTCAAAGAGGGCATCATCCCCGCCGGCGTCGACAAGCCGGTCTACCTGCTGGCGCCGGTCATCTCCGTGATCCCGGCCTTCATGGCGTTCGCGGTCATTCCCTTCGGGCCGCAGGTATCGGTGTTCGGGCGCACCACCCCACTGCAACTGACCGACCTTCCGGTCGCGGTGCTCTACGTCCTGGCGGTCACGTCTGTCGGCGTCTACGGGATCGTGCTGGCGGGCTGGGCGTCCGGATCGACGTATCCGTTGCTCGGCGGCCTGCGCTCCAGTGCTCAGGTGATCTCGTATGAGATCGCGATGGCGCTGTCGTTCGCGGCGGTGTTCCTCTATTCCGGCACCATGTCGACCTCGGGCATCGTCGCGGCCCAGGACCGCGTCTGGTTCGTGTTCCTGCTGCTGCCGTCGTTTCTGATCTACATCACCACGATGGTCGGCGAAACCAACCGCGCGCCATTCGATCTCCCCGAGGCCGAGGGCGAACTGGTCGGCGGGTTCCACACCGAGTACTCGTCGCTGAAGTTCGCGATGTTCATGCTCGCCGAATACGTCAACATGACCACCGTTTCGGCACTGGCCACCACACTGTTCCTCGGTGGCTGGCATGCGCCGTGGCCCTTCAACATGATCGACGGCGCCAACAGCGGGTGGTGGCCTGTGCTGTGGTTCACCGTCAAGGTGTGGGGCTTCCTGTTCTTCTTCATATGGCTGCGCGCCAGTCTGCCTCGGCTGCGCTACGACCAGTTCATGGCGCTGGGCTGGAAGGTGCTGATCCCGATCTCGCTGGTGTGGGTCATGATCGTCGCCACTGTGCGGACTCTTCGCGCGCTTGGATACCACTCCTGGGCGGTAGCCCTTCTCGCCGCGAGCGTCGTAGGCGGCATCGCACTGCTGGTCTCGTTCCGGAACCTGGTGCGAAACCGCGCCAAGGCAAGCGAGCAGGACATCAGCACACTGGCCTACAGCGAGTTCCCCGTGCCTCCGCTGCCTGAGAGGAAAGCCGCCGATGCCTAAGTTCCTCGACGCGATCGCCGGGTTCGGCGTCACGTTCTCGACGATGTTCAAGAAGCCGATGACCGAGCAGTACCCGGAGAAGCCCGGGCCGGTGGCGCCGCGGTATCACGGCCGCCACCAGCTGAACCGGTATCCGGACGGCCTGGAGAAGTGCATCGGCTGCGAGTTGTGCGCGTGGGCGTGCCCGGCCGACGCGATCTACGTCGAAGGGGCGGATAACACCGAGCAGGAACGGTATTCGCCCGGCGAGCGCTACGGCCGCATCTATCAGATCAACTACCTGCGCTGCATCGGCTGCGGACTGTGCATCGAGGCCTGCCCCACACGCGCGCTGACGATGACCAACGACTACGAGATGGCCGACGACAATCGCGCCGACATGATCTACGGCAAGGACAAACTGCTTGCGCCCCTGCAGCCCGGGATGATCGCACCGCCGCATCCCATGGCACCTGGGTCCACCGACGAGGATTACTACCGGGGCAACATCGAACCCGTCGGCGATGAGCCGCATGCGCGAAGAGCATCGGTGACGGAGTCGGCCCAGTGACGACGCTGCTGGCCGAGGCGGTGACACGCACGAGCACCGGTGAGGCAGTGCTGTTTTGGATATTGGCCACCGTTGCGGTGGTCGGCGCGCTGGGGATGGTCATGGCGTCCAAAGCGGTGTACTCGGCGATGTTCTTGGCGATGACGATGATCGTGCTGGCCGTGTTCTACATCGCCCAGGACGCGATCTTCCTGGGTGTGGTGCAGGTCGTGGTTTACACCGGCGCCGTCATGATGCTGTTCCTGTTCGTGCTGATGCTCATCGGCGTCGACACGGCAGAGTCGCTGGTGGAAACGATTCGCGGACAACGGGTCGGCGCGATCGCGTCTGGCCTGGGCTTCGGGCTGCTGCTGATCGCCGGTATCGGGACCACCTCGACCGCTTTCGCCGGGCTGACCCAGGCCAATGCCGGCGGAAACGTCGAGGGGCTGGCGGTGCTGATCTTCACCCGCTACCTGTGGGCATTCGAAGTCACCAGCGCTCTGCTGATCACCGCCGCGCTCGGTGCGATGGTGCTGGCCCACCGAGAACGCTTCGACCGCCGCAAGACTCAACGCGAGCTGTCCCAAGAACGCTTCGCCGGCCACGGCCGGCCCACTCCCCTGCCGGGTCCGGGCGTCTACGCCCGGCATAACGCGGTGGACATTCCCGCACTGCTGCCCGACGGCTCGTACGCCGAGGTGTCGGTGTCGAAGATCCTCACCCCGCGCACGCTGGACCTGACCGGTAACGGCGCTGCCGGCGGACCCGCGCCCGAAAGGAACGGCCGGTGAACCCGCTCAATTACCTGTACCTCTCAGCATTGCTGTTCACGATCGGCGCGTCGGGAGTGCTGTTGCGGCGCAATGCGATCGTGATGTTCATGTGCGTGGAGCTGATGCTCAACGCCGCGAACCTGGCATTCGTCACGTTCGCCCGGATGCACGGCAACCTCGACGGCCAAGTGGTCGCCTTCTTCACGATGGTGGTCGCGGCCTGCGAGGTCGTTATCGGGCTGGCCATCATCATGACCATCTTCCGCGCCCGCCGCTCGGCTTCGGTCGACGACGCCAACCTCCTCAGGCACTGACGTGGGCTGGTTGTTATTGGCGCTGCCCGCATTTGGGGCACTCGTGCTGCTGCTCGGCGGCCGCCGAACCGACCGCTGGGGGCACCTGCTGGGTTGCGCAACCGTGCTCGCCGCGTTCGGCGTGGGGCTGGTGTTGCTGGCTGACCTTCTCGGCCGCCAAGCGGAGGAACGCACGATCCATCTCGACGGATTCTCCTGGGTACCCGTCGGCGGTCTGCAGGTGAACTTCGGGCTGTTGGTGGACCCCCTGTCGATGTGTTTCGTGCTGCTGATCACCGGTGTCGGCGCACTGATCCACATCTACTCGATCGGCTACATGGCCGAAGACACCGACCGGCGCCGGTTTTTCGCCTACCTGAACCTGTTCGTCGCCGCGATGCTGCTGCTCGTACTGGCTGACAACTACCTCGGCCTGTACGTCGGGTGGGAAGGCGTCGGGTTGGCTTCGTATCTGCTGATCGGCTTCTGGTATCACAAGCCGTCGGCGGCAACGGCGGCCAAGAAGGCGTTCGTCGTCAACCGGGTCGGCGACATCGGGCTGGCGGTGGCCCTGATGGTCATGTTCGCCACGTTCGGCACGATCTCGTTCACCGGCGTGTTCGGCGCGACGGGCGCCACGAGCGAGGGGGTGCTGACCGCGCTCGGGTTGTTGCTGCTGCTCGCCGCGTGCGGCAAGTCGGCCCAGGTACCGCTGCAGTCCTGGCTCGGGGACGCGATGGAGGGCCCCACTCCGGTGTCCGCGCTGATCCACGCCGCCACCATGGTGACGGCCGGGGTGTACCTGATCGTGCGGTCGCATCCGATCTACAACCTGGCGCCCGGCGCGCAGGCCGGCGTCGTGGCCGTCGGCGCGGTCACACTGCTGTTCGGCGCAATCATCGGGTGCGCCAAAGACGACATCAAGAAAGCGCTCGCCGCGTCGACGATGAGCCAGATCGGCTATATGGTGCTCGCCGCCGGGCTCGGCCCTGCCGGCTACGCGTTCGCGATCATGCACCTACTCACCCACGGCTTCTTCAAGGCCGGGCTGTTCCTGGGTGCCGGGTCGGTGATGCACGCGACGGGCGACGAAGTGGACATGCGCCGCTTCGGCGGCCTGCGGACCGTGCTGCCCATCACCTATGTGACATTCGGCCTCGGCTACCTCGCGATCATTGGCGTGCCGCCGCTGGCCGGTTTCTTCTCCAAGGACGCGATCATCGAAACCGCTTTGGCAGCAGGGGGGTTCAAGGGCGCGGTGCTCGGCGGCGCGGCGCTCTTGGGCGCGGGCATCACCGCGTTCTACATGACGCGGGTGATGCTGATGACGTTCTTCGGCGAGAAGCGTTGGGGCGGTTCCTCGGGGGTCGGCGAAGCCGGGGGGGAAACCAAAGGTGTTCACCCGCATGAGTCGCCGCGCGTGATGACGTGGCCGATGATCGTCCTCGCGGTCGGCTCGGTGGCCTCCGGTGGGCTGCTTGCGATCAACGGCACGCTGCAGCACTGGCTCGAACCGGTCGTCGGCGCCCACGAGGAAGTCACCCATGCGGTGCCGGTGTGGGTCACCACCGCCATCACGCTGGCCGTCGTCGCGGTCGGTATCGCGATCGCCTACCGGCTGTACGCCATGCGTCCAGTACCTGAAGTGGCGCCCGCCGGATCGGCACTGACCGTCGCTGCGCGCAAAGACCTCTACGGTGACGCGTTCAACGAGGAAGTGTTCATGCGCCCCGGCGCCGATCTGACCGGCACGCTGGTTCGGGTGGACGACAAGGGAATTGACGGCACCGTGACCGGGCTGGCGGCGGCCATCGGCCGGCTGTCCGGCGCGCTGCGCCAAGCCCAGAACGGGTTCGCCCGCTCCTATGCCCTTTCAATGTTCGCCGGCGCCGCGCTGGTCGTCGCCGCAATCCTGGCGGTGAATCTGTGGTGAGCTTCCCGTGGCTGTCTGTCCTGTGGCTGCTGCCCGTCGTAGGCACGGCGGTGATCATGCTGCTGCCCCCCACGATGCGCGCACTGGCCAAGTGGGTGGGCCTGGTCGTGTCGCTGGCGGTGCTGGCCGTGGCGGTCGTGCTGGCGATCTCCTTCGACACCGCCGGCCCGCGGTACCAGTTCGTCGAATCACGCCAGTGGATACCGGCTTTCGGCACCGGCTATACCCTCGGCCTGGACGGCATCGCGCTGGCGCTCGTCATGTTGACGGCGGTGCTGGTGCCGCTGCTGCTGGTGGCCGGCTGGAACGACGCCGGAGAACGCAAGCGGGCGGCTCACACGTACGTGGCGTTGATCTTGGCCGTCGAGGCGATGGTGCTCATCTCGCTCGTCGCGCTGGACGTGCTGCTGTTCTACGTGTTCTTCGAAGCCATGCTGATCCCGATGTACTTCCTGATCGGCGGTTACGGCAGCGGCGAGCAGCGGTCCAAAGCGGCCGTGAAGTTCTTGCTGTACAACCTGTTCGGTGGGCTGATCATGCTGGCCGCCGTGATCGGGCTGTACGTGGTGACGTCGCACAGCGGCGCCGGCACATTCGACTTCCGCGAGATCGTCGCACTGGCGACAACCGGTCAGCTCGGCGTCGATCCGGTCGTGCTCAATGCGCTGTTCCTGGGCTTTATGTTCGCGTTCGCGATCAAGGCACCACTCTGGCCGTTCCACGCCTGGCTTCCCGACGCCGCCGTGCAGTCGACCCCGGCCACCGCGGTGCTGATGATGGCCGTCGTCGACAAGGTCGGCACGTTCGGCATGCTGCGGTACTGCCTGCAGTTGTTTCCCGACTCGTCGAGAACCTTTGCGCCGCTGATCATCACGCTCTCGGTGGTCGGCATCGTGTCCGGCGCTAGCCTGGCTATGGGGCAGACCGACGTGTGGCGGCTGATCGCGTACACGTCGATCAGCCACTTCGGGTTCATCATCCTCGGCATCTTCGTGATGACCAGTCAGGGGCAGGCCGGGTCGACGCTCTACATGATCAACCACGGCATCTCGACCGCGGCGCTCTTCCTGATCGCCGGGTTCCTGGTGTCGCGCCGCGGCAGCCGCGCGATCGCCTCGTTCGGCGGGGTACAGAAGGTTGCGCCGGTGCTGGCCGGGACGTTCCTGGTAGCCGGGTTGGCGACGTTGTCACTGCCCGGGCTGGCGCCGTTCATCAGCGAGTTCTTGGTTCTCATCGGCACATTCACGCGCTACCAGGCCGCAGCCGTGATCGCTTCCATCGCACTCGTGCTGTCCGCGGTCTATGTGCTGTGGATGTACCAGCGGATGATGACGGGCCCGGTGCGAGAAGGCAACGAGCGGCTGCGCGACCTGGTGCCGCGCGAGTTGGCCGTGGTCGCACCGCTGATCCTGCTGCTCTTGGTGCTGGGCGTCTACCCCAAGCCGGCGCTCGACGTGATCGACCCCGCCGTCGGCCACACGCTGGCCACCATCGGCCAACATGACCCCGCTCCGTCGGTGCCACCGGCGAGAACCGCAGAGGGACAGCACAAATGAGCATTCCCGCCCCCAGCGTCGAGTACGCCCTGGTCTCACCCATGCTGATCGTGTTCGGTGCGGCCGTCGTCGGCGTACTCGTCGAGGCGTTCGCGCCGCGCCGGGTGCGCTACCCGGTGCAGATCGCACTGAGCCTGGGTGCGTCGGTGGCGGCATTGGTGGCGGTGGTGGTCGTGGCGCGTGGCCTGCATCTGCCCGGGCACAGCACCGTGGCGGGCTCGATCGCGGTGGACGGACCGACCCTGCTGCTACAGGGCACGCTGCTGGTGGTCGGCATTCTCGGGCTCATGCTGATCGCGGAGCGGCGCATCGGCGTCGAACAGGTTGCTGCGGAGGCACTTTCGGGGGCACGAGCACGCGGCGGCTTAGACGCGTTCACTCCTCAGGCATCGGCGGTGCCGGGCAGTGCTGGTGAGCGGGAGGCCGACCGGGTGGGTGTCAGCCAGACCGAAGTGTTCCCGCTCGTGCTGTTCGCGCTCGCCGGGATGCTGCTGTTCCCGGCGTCTAATGACCTCCTGACGATGTTCGTCGCGCTGGAGGTGCTGTCCCTGCCGCTGTACCTGCTGTGCGGACTGGCGCGGCGCCGCCGGCTGCTGTCGCAGGAAGCCGCGCTGAAATACTTTCTGCTGGGCGCCTTCTCGTCGGCGTTCTTCCTCTACGGCATCGCGCTGCTGTACGGGTTCGCGGGCACGCTGACGCTCTCCGGTGTCGGCGACGCGATCAGTGCGCACCGCGACGATAAGTCGATGGCGTTGGTCGGTTTCGCCTTGCTGTCGGTCGGCCTGCTGTTCAAAGTCGGAGCGGTCCCGTTCCACGCCTGGATTCCCGACGTGTATCAGGGCGCGCCCACGCCCATCACCGCTTTCATGGCCGCCGCCACGAAGATCGCCGCGTTCGGTGCGACGCTGCGGATCTTCTATGTCGCACTGCCGGGCATCCAGGGCCAGTGGCGGCCGGTGATGTGGGCTATCGCAATCCTGACGATGGCAATCGGAACCATCAGCGCCGTCACGCAATCCGACGTCAAGCGGATGCTCGCCTATTCGTCGGTGGCACACACCGGGTTCATCCTGACCGGTGTCATCGCGGCGAACCCGGCCGGTCTGTCATCGACGATGTTCTACCTCGTCGCCTACGGTTTCAGCACGCTGGGCGCGTTCGCCGTCGTCTCGCTGGTCCGCAACGCCGACGGCGACGAGGACACCGACATGTCCCGCTGGGCAGGCTTGGGCCGCGAGCGCCCACTGGTCGGTGCCATGTTCTCGATGTTTTTGCTCGCATTCGCCGGCATTCCGCTTACGAGCGGGTTCGTCGCCAAGTTCGCAGTGTTCAAGGCCGCCACGGAAGGCGGCGCGGCGCCACTGGTAATCGTCGGCGTAGTGGCAAGCGGTGTGGCCGCCTACTTCTACGTGCGGGTGATCGTGCTGATGTTCTTCACAGAGCCCGCCGCTGATCCGCCGCGAGTGGTGGTGCCGGGAGCGCTGAGCAAACTCGCGATCGCGGTGTCGGCAGCCGCGACGATCGTACTCGGCATCATGCCGCAGCCGCTGCTCGACTTGTGCGACAGCGCAGCGCAATTCGTGCGCTGAGGTCTGCATCGCAGAGCGAAACGCACGCTATTCAAAAAGTGCGAGTAAGCCCCCGGCATAAGGTGGATCTCGGCGCTAGTCGCAGAGGATGAACTCAACGATCCGGCGCCCGCCGAAGGCGGGATGGGGCGGTGTCGTCGCATTGACCTGCTTGCGAGCTTGCTCAGCCACAGGAGTCTTCGGGTCGAGAACGGACAGGTACTTCTCGTGCGCGGCAAGGGAATCGACGGCGAGGTCGATGAACTCGTCCACCGTCTCGGCGTGAGTCCCGTTCGGCCCGTTGAAGAACAGCCGACGATCGCAGACCGCTCGTACCGCCGCAGCGAACTCGATGTGGTCGCGCTGATTTGGCGCCCCAGGCGCCCATTCGCTTCCGCCGAAGATCGTCACCACCAGGTCCGGCTGCGCTGCGGCGATGGCGGCGGCGATTGCTGCGCGCAGCTCGTCGCAGTCGCGCAGTTCGCCGTCGGGGAAGTCCCAAAACTGCACGTCTGCGACTCCGACGATCGCAGCTGAGCGCCGCTGCTCGGCCTCCCGCACCGTCGCGGTCTCGGCGCGAGACATGCCTTCGATGCCGGCCTCGCCGTACGTGGCCATCACATACTTGACGGTCTTTCCTGCAGCCGTCCACTTGGCCACCGCCGCCGACATGCCGTATTCGGGGTCGTCGGGATGCGGCATCAGCACAAGCATCGACTGCCAGTCCGTCGGAAATGGCGCCAGCGCTGTCATACCACCACACCGTGCACGACGATCGCCGCGGTGTCGGCCACCCAGGCGTCGTCGAGGCCCTCCTCCGGGCGAAGCAGCAGACGAAGCATCGTCGCGCCGCCGATCACCTCGACCAGGCGGTCGGGGTCGGCCCCAGAAGAGGCATCCCCCTCGTCGACTGCCCGGCGAACGCGGTCCCGCACTGCGGCGAAGAGTCCGGAGAAGCGTTGCATGACGCGGGCGTTCAGTGCTGGGTCGGCAGCCATGTCGGCGATCAGACCGGGCAATGCGGCCCGGACCACCGGCGTCGTGAACACGTCTCGAGTGGCCTCGACCATCGCGCGCACGTCGTCGGCGAAACTGCTCGATGCTGCGACCAGTGCGGTGGGCGTCGCAGGGAACGCGGCCTCGTGGACCAGCTCCGCTTTGCTCGACCACCGGCGGTACAGCGCGGTCTTGGTGGTCTCGGCACGTTCGGCGATCGCGGCCATTGTGAGGTTCGAATAACCGGTCTCGACCAGCAGCTCCGCCGCCGCCCGCAGGATGGACGCGTCGATGCGCGGATCCCGGGGACGCCCCGCCGTGGGGGTCTTGTCAATGGCGGACGAGTCTGCTTTCATATCGCTACCAACAGTATCGTAATATGGAGCGAATGTGTCAGGAGAACCGGCTGTCGACGAGGTCAGCCGATTGCAGCGCTCGACCCGTGACACCAGCGCACTACCCGAGGTCATGGCGCAGTGGCTGGCCACGGTGTTGCCCGAGGGCGCTCAGCCCGCGGTGACCGTCGAAGGCGGCGTCGATGCGACCGGGATGTCCTCGGAGACAATCGTTCTCAGTGCGCACTGGTCGCAGGACAACAACGAGCCCGTCGAACAGCGGTTCGTCACCCGTGTCGCCCCCACGACGCAAGACGTCCCGGTGTTCCCGTCGTATCGGCTTGACCATCAGTTCGAGTTGATCAAACTTGTCGGCGAGCTCACAGACGTGCCGGTGCCCCCGGTCCGGTGGCTGGAACCGACGGGAGAAGTGCTGGGCGCGCCGTTTTTCCTGATGGACTACGTCGACGGCGTGGTACCGCCCGACGTGATGCCATATACGTTCGGCGGCAACTGGTTTCACGACGCATCACCGGAATCTCAGCGGCTGCTGGCTGACTCGACCGTCGAGGTGCTCGCGAAGCTGCATGCAATCGCCAACCCGACGTCGACGTTCGCATTCCTCGGCACCGACGGAAACGCCCTCGAACGCCACTTTCAATGGGTGCGATCCTGGTACGACTTCGCAGTCCCCGACATCGGCCGCTCTCCCCTGCTCGAGCGGACCTTCGAATGGCTTCAGGTCAACTGGCCTGCCGATGTCGCGGCTGCGCAGCCGGTGCTGCTGTGGGGTGACGCGCGGATCGGCAACGTGCTGTACCGCGACTTCCGGCCGGTCGCCGTGCTGGACTGGGAAATGACCACCCTCGGGCCGCGTGAGCTCGACGTCGCCTGGCTCATCTTCGCGCACATGGTTTTTCAGGAGCTTGCCGGGCTTGCGGGGCTGCCCGGATTGCCCAACGTGCTGCGCGAAGAGGACGTCCGCGCAGAATACCGCCGGCTGACCGGCATCGACCTCGGCGACCTGCACTGGTTCTACGTCTACTCCGGCGTGATGTGGGCCTGTGTGTTCATGCGCACCGGCGCGCGGCGCGTGCACTTCGGCGAGGTCGAGAAACCCGACGACGTCGAATCGCTGTTCTACCACGCGGCATTGATGAAGCGGCTGATCGGAGAAGCCGAGTGATGCAACGATGAGCGCTCGCGCGAAGAGCAGACAGCTCGGCCCCGTCGACGAATACCCTGTCCATCAGGTACCTCAGCCGATCGCCTGGGCCGGCTCCAGCGACCGCAACTTCTACGACCGCTCGTACTTCAACGCCCACGACCGCACCGGGGACATCTTTCTGATCAGCGGCATCGGCTACTACCCCAACCTCGGCGTCAAGGACGCTTTCGTACTGGTGCGCCGCGGGGATGTGCAGACGGCCGTTCATCTTTCGGATGCGATCGACCAGGAGCGGCTGCGCCAGCACGTCATGGGTTACCGCGTCGAGGTCGTCGAGCCGCTGCACACGTTGCGCATCGTCTGTGAGGAGACCGAGGGAGTCGCCGTCGACCTCACCTGGAACGGGCTGTTCGACGTCGTGCAGGAGCAGCGGCACGTGCTGCGGAGCGGCAACCGCATCACATTGGACGCGCAGCGGTTCGCGCAGGTGGGCTCCTGGAGCGGGTCGATCCACATTGACGGCGAAGCGATTTCAGTCGACCCGTCATCGTGGATCGGGACACGCGACAGGTCGTGGGGCATCCGGCCGATCGGCGAACCCGAGCCGCCCGGGCGCCCTGCCGATCCGCCGTTCGAAGGCATGTGGTGGCTCTACGTGCCGATGGCGTTCGACGAGTTCGGGATCGTGCTGATCATCCAGGAGGAACCGAGCGGGTTCCGGTCGCTGAACGACTGCACGAGGATATGGCGGAACGGGCGCGTCGAACAGCTGGGCTGGCCGCGGGTGAAGATCCACTACCGCTCGGGAACCCGGATTCCCACCGGCGCGACGATCGACGCGACGGCCGCCGACGGCACACCCGTGCGATTCGACGTGGAATCCAAACTGCCCGTGCCGATTCACGTCGGCGGCGGCTACGGCGGCGACTCCGACTGGCTGCACGGCATGTGGAAGGGCGAGAAGTTCACGGAGCGGCTCACCTACGACATGACCGACCCGGCGATCATCGGCCGCGCGGGATTCGGGGTGATCGACCACGTCGGCCGGGCGTTGTGCCATGAGGGCGACGGCTCACCCGTCGAAGGGTGGGGCCTGTTCGAGCACGGCGCGCTGGGCCGCCACGACCCGTCGGGATTCGGCGACTGGCTCTCCGTCGCGCCGTAGCGTCGCGCGTCTGGTGCGCCGACGTAGATTGCCGACTATTCACGGTGCGCGTGCAACAACCGTAGTCTCGCCGCACAGAGTTGCACCGAAACTACGGTAGTTGATGAAAATCGCCTGGAATCCGTCAACTTCCGTAGTCTCGGCGAAAGAGGCGCGTTAGGCGGGCTGCTCCACCTCGGCTGCGGCGCGGCCGAACACCATGGACTCCTCGAGGCGGTCGAAGCGATGGTCGAGCGAGTCGAGCAGATAGTTGTGGCGCATGTTCCACGGCCGGTGGATGCTCGACTTCGGCAGCACGTCCGACGACCGCAGCACATATCCGGCCTGCAGATCCCACGTCGGTTTCTCAGGCAGGTTCTTGTCCCGCAGGTGCGGGTAGGCGTGGGTGTAGCCGTGAGATGTCATGTGCGCCAGCAGCTTTGCCACCGACTCGGCGTTCATGTCCGCGCGCAGCGTCCACGACGCGTTCGTGTAGCCGATGCACCACGCCAGATTCGGCACGTCGTCGAGCATGTAGCCCTTGTAGACGAACCGGTCGTGCGGGTTGACCTTGTCGCCGTCGAGGCTGACCGTGATGCCGCCCAGCGCCTGCAGCCGCAGTCCGGTGGCGGTGACGATGATGTCAGCGTCGATGTGCCGGCCCGACTGCAGCTCGATGCCCGTCGCGTCGAAGTGGTCGATGTGGTCGGTGACCACGTCGGCGCGGCCTTCCGCGATGGTCTTGTACACGTCGCCGTCGAGGATCAGACACAGGCGCTGGTCCCACGGGTCATAGCGCGGCTTGAAGTGCGTGTCGACGTCATAGCCCGGCGGCAGGTTGTCGACTGCCGTGCGCCGCAGGTAGCGCTTCATCATCGCCGGCGCCCGCTGGGCAAACTGGTAGGTCAACACGTAGAACAGCGCGAAGCGCCAGCGGATCAGCCAGTAGGCGAGCTTGGGCGGCAACAGCTTTCGGAACCAGTTCGACATCGGGTCGACCTGCTTCGACGAGTACAGGTAGGTGGGCGAGCGCTGCAGCATTGTGACGTGGCCGGCCTTCTCCGTCAACGCGGGGATCAGGCTGATAGCCGTCGCGCCGCTGCCGATCACCACGACCTTCTTGCCGGTGTAGTCGAGCGACTCGGGCCAGTGCTGAGGGTGAACCACCTCGCCTCGGAAGTCCTCGGTGCCGCGGAACTCCGGCGTGTAGGGGTGGTCGTAGTTGTAGTAGCCGGTGCCGAAGTACACGAACCGGCACTGATAGACCTTCTCGGCACCGTCCTGCTCGGCTCGCACAGTCCATGTGTCGGTGTTGCTGTCCCAGTCCGCCGCCAGGACGTAGGTGTTGAACCGGATGCGGTCGGTGATGTGGTGCTTGTCGGCCGTGTCGGCGAGGTATTGCCAGATGTCGTGCCCGTCGGCGATCGCCTCCTCGCGTTGCCACGGCTCGAACGGGAAGCTCAGCGTGAAGATGTCGCTGTCGGAGCGCACTCCCGGATATCGGAACAGGTCCCACGTCCCGCCGAGACGCTCACGCCGTTCCAGCACCATGTAGGTCAGGTCGGGGTTCTTCTCGTGGATGCGGTAGGCGGCGTCGATGCCCGAAATGCCTGCGCCGATGATCAAGACGTCGACGTACTCGACTGCACTGGAGGTCACTTGTCTCACATTAGGCATGTATCGCCGGACGGAACAGGAGTTGACTAGTGGCCGTGACAGAGACGAACACGGACGTCGTGATCGTAGGTGCCGGATTTGCCGGTCTGACCGCGGCCCGCGAACTTGTCCAGCTCGGCCACGACGTCGTCGTTCTCGAAGGCCGGGACCGCGTCGGCGGCCGCTCGAGCACCGCGACGCTGGCCGGCGTGCCCGTCGACCTGGGCGCCACGTTCGTCGGCCCTACCCAGGACGAGGTGCTCAAACTGGCGGCCGACCTGGGCTGCCAGGCCGTCCCCACCCACGACGACGGCGACAACCTGATCCGCTGGCGCGGCCGCGTCCGCTCGTACCGCGGCACGACGCCGAAGTTGTCGGTCCGCGAGCTGCTGGACCTGGGGCGTGTCCGCTGGCATCTTGGCCGGCTGGCCCGTCGCGTCTCGCTCGAGGAGCCGTGGACCGCGGAGGGTCCGCTCGACGCGATGTCGGTGGAGGAATGGCTGGGCATGATCCGGGCGTCCGCGGCGGTGCGCGACTTGATGGCGCTCGTCAGCCGCGTCACGTGGGGTGCTGAGCCGGACCAGGTTTCGATGCTGCACGCCGTGCGCTACGTCAAGGCAGCCGGCGGCATGGACCGGATGCTCGACACCCGCGGCGGCGCGCAGCAGGACCGGTTTCCGGGCGGGACGCAGCAGATCGCACTGCGGATCGCCGACGAGCTCGGTTCCCGGGTGCGACTGAACGCGCCCGTGAGCCGCCTGGAGTGGCGCGACCTTGCCGGGGTGACGGTGTCGTCCGAGGCCGGCCCCGTGCATGCCAGGTACGCGATCATGGCCATCCCGCCCGAGCACCGTGCCGGCGTCGAGTTCTGGCCGGAACTGCCGCTGGAGTACCGCGAACTGGTCGAACGCTGGCCGCAGGGCAACCTCAGTAAGGCCTACGCCGCATACGAGACGCCGTTCTGGCGGGCCAAAGGGCTGTCGGGACAAGCGCTTTCCGACGACGGCCCGGTGTTCATCACGTTCGACGTCAGCCCGTCCGACGGCGGCCCGGGGATCCTGCTCGGCTTCGCCGACTCCCAGACCTTCGATCCACTTCCGTCGCCTCATCGTCGCGAGGCGGCGCTGGGCTGCTTCGCCGACATCTTCGGCGACGCGGCACTGGACCCGATTGACTACCTGGACCACTGCTGGAGCCAGGAGCCGTTCGCTCCCGGCGGCCCGACCGCGGCGGTGCCGCCTGGGTCGTGGACGTTCTTCGGGCCGTGGCTGCGGCGCCCCGTCGGCCCGATCCACTGGGCCGGCACCGAAACCGCCGACGAGTGGACCGGGTTTCTGGACGGAGCGGTGCGCTCGGGCAGGCGCGCGGCCGCCGAGGTGGCGGGGCGGCTGTCCGGTTAGGAACTGACTGGGAACTGACTAGGAACTGACGCGCTGCGCTGCTCTGACGGAGGTTACGAGTTCCCGCAGGTGCTGGTTGACCTCGTGCGGCCGCTCCAGGATTGCGCAGTGCCCGCCGGGCATCTCGACGAAGCCGGCGAGGTTGGGCACCGCGTCGGCGATCTTGCGCGACTGGCTGAGCGGCAGCAGACGGTCTTTCGTGCTGCCGATCACCAGCGCGGGCACGGTCAGGCCGTCCAGCGGAAGATGTTGCGGCCCAAGGGCATCGGCAAGCATCCGCGCGCAGCCGCCTCTGGCTGCCGGCGACGTGGCGATAAAAAGCTCGTAGACGAACTCCGCAATCGACGGGTGCGCGTCGGCACCGACAGCCATCGACGCGACGAACCGGCGTCCGGTCCACTTCACCGCCCGGGGAATGGGTAGTGGCCCGATGGTTCGCAGCACCTGTTCGGCCACCCGGACCCGGGTGGCGGCCAGCAGGGCAGGCACCTGCAGAAGATTCAAATGATGCAGAAGCTCGCCGGTGGTGGTGTTGATGAGGGCGACCGCGTCGGCGCGGTGCGGCACCGTGTCGCGGTACCGGTGCGACCACGCGCTGATCGTGATCCCGCCCATCGAGTGTCCGGCGATCACCGCCCGCTCGCCGGGGCGCAGCGTCGCGTCGAGGACAGCCTGCAGATCGCCGGCCAAGTGGTCGAGGCTGTAGCCGTGCCGGTGGCGGGGTATCTCGCTGCGGCCATGCCCGCGGTGGTCGAAGGCGATGACCCGGTAGTCTTTGGACAGGTCGGCGATTTGGTGCTTCCACACCCGCAGGGCGCAGGTGATGCCGTGGCTGAACACGACGGGATAGCCGTCTTCGGGGCCGAAGATCTCGGTGTGCAGGCGAGTGCCGTCGTGGGCGCGGACCATGATCGCGCGGCCGCGCGGCAGACCGTCCGTCGAGAAACGGGCGCGGTGAACGCGCTGACCCTGCTGTGCCATTGCCGCTCCGATCGGTGCGGCCCCGTTGCCGCGCGAGCAAAAGCTTACCCGTTAGCACAGCGAGTAAACGGCATCTTCCAGGACCAATTCGTAAGCCTCGGCGGCAGGGGAAAAGGTGGTCGTACTCTGCCTGCGGAGCTGCCGCCCTCGGCGGTGCGGCCTGACGAGGGGCACGCCCGCCGTATCGGTGAGCCTCGTATAGTGGCCGCATGCAGCGGGCCGCAACGCCGGACGTCGTCGTGACGCGATGTCGTGTCGTGCTGCGCTGCTGTTGCTGAGTCTTCATGCGCCCTGGCTGTCTGTGCCGCTGTCGCCGCTTCGGAAACACGCGCTAACTCAACCCTTCAGAAGGACCATTCGTGAGCATCGCCGAGGACATCACGCAACTGACCGGCAGCACGCCACTAGTCCGGTTGCGCCGGGTTACCGACGGCGCCGGGGCCGACGTCGTCGCCAAGCTGGAGTCGTTCAATCCGGCCGGCAGCGTGAAAGACCGCATCGGAGTAGCGATGCTCGACGCGGCGGAGCAGGCCGGGCTCATCAAGCCGGACACGATCATCCTCGAGCCGACCAGCGGCAACACGGGTATCGCACTGGCGATGGTCTGTGCCGCACGCGGATACAAGTGCGTGCTGACGATGCCGGAGACGATGAGTATCGAGCGGCGGATGTTGCTGCGCGCGTATGGTGCCGAGCTGATCCTCACTCCGGGTGCGGAAGGCATGCCAGGGGCCATCGCCAAAGCCGAGGAACTGGCGAAGACCGACCAGCGGTATTTCGTCCCTCAACAGTTCGAGAACCCGGCCAATCCGGCGATCCACCGCGCCACCACCGCCGAGGAGGTGTGGCGCGACACCGACGGGAAGGTGGACGTCTTCGTGGCCGGGGTGGGTACCGGCGGCACTATCACCGGCGTCGCGGAGGTGATCAAGGAACGCAAGCCGACGGCGCAATTCGTTGCCGTGGAGCCGGCCGCTTCGCCGGTGTTGTCCGGCGGACAGAAGGGCCCACACCCGATTCAGGGCATCGGCGCGGGTTTCACGCCGCCGGTGCTCGACTTGGATCTTGTCGACGAGATCGTCACCGTCGCCAACGAGGACGCGCTCGACATCGCCCGTCGGCTGGCCCGGGAAGAGGGCCTGCTGGTCGGCATTTCGTCTGGCGCGGCCGCATGGGCCGCGCTGCAGGTGGCGCGTCGTCCCGAGAACGCGGGCAAGCTCGTCGTCGTCGTCCTTCCCGACTACGGCGAGCGGTACCTGAGCACGGTGCTGTTCGCTGACCTGGCCGACTAGTCATGTTCTCTGCCATCAGATCTGACGTGCGCGCGGCAAAGGAGCGCGATCCCGCCGCGCGGTCCACGCTCGAAATCATCCTCTGCTACCCCGGTGTGCACGCCATCTGGGGCCACCGGGTCAGCCACTGGCTGTGGCAACGAGGAGCCAGGCTGCCGGCTCGGGCGTTCGCCGAGTTCGTTCGGATGGTGACGGGCGTGGAGCTTCACCCTGCCGCCGTGCTGGGCAGCGGCGTGTTCATCGACCATGCGACGGGCGTGGTGATCGGAGAAACCGCGAGGGTCGGCGACGACGTCACGATCTATCAAGGCGTCACGCTCGGCGGCATCAGCTTGGATGCCGGCAAGCGTCATCCCACGATCGGTGACAGGGTGACAATCGGTGCCGGAGCGAAGATTCTCGGGCCGATCACAATCGGCGAGGACAGCCGAATCGGCGCAAACGCCGTCGTCGTCAAGCCGGTGCCGCCTCGGTCAGTGGTGGTCGGGGTGCCCGGCCAGGTCATCGACCGGGGCCAGCAGCCGACGCCTGTGCGCGGTGACACCGGCTCGATGCCCGATCTGGTTGGCGTCAGCCTGCAGTCCTTGCTGACCCGGGTGGCGACGTTGGAGGCGCTTGTACATGCCCCGCGGGAGGGGCGTTTGATCCGGCCGCCGGAAGCCGGTGTGTGGCACGGCGAGGACTTCTCCATCTGAGCGTGTGGGACATTCACCCTGCGGTCAGGCGGTCACCGCTGAGCAGTCACGACTGTCGTGGGGTGCTAGCTCGCTCGGCTGATCGGCGGTGGGCTCATTCATGGGCAAGCTTGAGCCTAAGACGCCTCGTTCAATCACCGAACGGACGCGGCGCGCTGTATCCAAACCTCGACACAAGATGCACTGCACCGCTGGCAGTTCAGCCGATGCACGGGGCCGCGGTTCGTCGTCAACGGGAGGCCGAACCGAGTTCCACTGCGGATCGTGTCCTTGGTAGGCGTTGGCGAAGCTGCCGCGTCATGGTGCGGTTACATGCGAGTGCCGGCGTGCCCTAGAGAGGCTGAGTTGGTGATCTGCCCGTGAGCGTGTTGCTGTTCGGCGTTTCGCACCGCAGCGCGCCGATATCGATGCTTGAGCAGTTGAGCACCGGTAGGTCAGATCAGGCCAAGATCGTCAACCAGGTATTGCAGTCCTGCTTTGTGACCGAGGCGATGGTGTTGTCCACCTGCAACCGCGTGGAGGTGTATGCGGTCGTGGACGCATTCCACGGCGGACTATCGGTGATCGGGGAGGCGCTCTCGGAGCACTCCGGGATACCGCTGGGTCATCTGACCAAGTACGCCTACGTGCGCTACGCCGACGCAGCCGTCCAGCACTTGTTCGCGGTGGCCACTGGGTTGGATTCGGCGGTGGTGGGCGAGCAGCAGGTGCTGGGCCAATTGCGGCGCGCGTACGCCGTCGCCGACGCGAACCACACCATCGGGCCGATCCTGCACAAGCTGGCCCAGCGGGCGCTGTCGCTGGGCAAACGGGTGCACTCGGGGACCGCGATCGATGCTGCTGGCAGGTCGGTGGTATCTGTCGCGCTGGGTATGGCCGACGCGCGGTTGGGCGGGCTGGCCGGCCATGGCGCGGTAATCGTGGGCGCAGGCTCAATGGGGGCGTTATCGGCCAAGCATTTGACACGCGCAGGCGTGCAGAGGATTCATGTGGTCAGCCGGTCGCAATCCCACGCCAACCGCTTGGCATACCGCCTGCGAAACCAAGGCATAGGCGCCGAGGCGCGACGGCTTGAACAACTCCCGGCCTTGTTGGCCGACACCGATGTGGTGGTGTCATGTACTAGTGCGGAGCAGCCAGTGGTGACGCTGGCCGATGCGCACCGCGGGCTGGCGGAGCGCCCGCATCAGCGGCCATTGGTGATCTGTGACCTCGGCATGCCCCGCGACGTCGATCCGGCCGTGGCGAGGCTTGCCGGTGTGTTCGTGATCGACATGGACCGCGTATCTCGCGAACCCTCGGCACGTGCCGCGGGCGCCCACACTGATGCTGCCCGCCAGATGATCGCCACCGAAGTTGCCAGCTACCGTACCGACCAGCGGATGGCCGCGGTTGCCCCAACGGTAGCCGCGCTGCGCCAACGCGCGGCCGAAGTTATGAAGGCGGAGTTGGTCTGCCTGGAACACCGGCTGCCGGGCCTGGACAGCGTCGAGCGTGACGAGGTCGCCCGTACCGTGCGGCGGGTCGTCGACAAGCTGCTGCACGAGCCGACGGTGCGGGTCAAACTGCTGGCCAGAGCACCCGGCGGCGACAGTTACGCCGAGGCGCTGCGAGAACTGTTCGACCTGGAACAGGCCATCGGCGCGGTGGCCAGCGGCGAATAGCCCTGCGCGCTGACCCGAGCTGAAGAGATCGCCCCCCGGATCAACGGATGTCGACAAGCCGGGCGGGAGTCGGGCACCGACGTGAACAGAACCGCCAACTGGGTTCACGCTTCAACGGCACTGCCTCGGAGCCGCTGCCTTATTCGGAGCGCGACGTTGAGTGGTGCGAGTGCAGCCTGCCACGTTTTGCCTTGCCATCGGGAGCCAACGCCGACGAATCGCACCACGGCGCCGTCTGTACCTCCCCCATCGCCGGTGATCATTCCAATCGTGGCGTGGACAACGACGATGCCACCGTCATCTCGCAGAGCCGGGAGCTTAACGGTCCGGGCGCTCATTCGGCCGCGCTTCATTGCCCAGCCGAAACCCCACCAATGTAGCGGGCGAAGGACGGGCGGGATGACGATGTCGAGACTTCGGCCGAGCGCATCGTCCGCTGAGTGACCGACGAGCTCGGTGACCGCATCACCCCATTGATGAATGATGCCGTTGCAGTCGACCGTCACGGTGACGCGTTTTCCATCACTGGTCGCCCCACAAGCGTCCATACCTTGATTACGGTGCGCGCTGTCGTTCAGTTCACCGTCAAGCAACCTGGTGCCGGAGAAGTTGACGGGCAAGGTGTTTGGCGTGCATCGCAGATACGTTGAACGACGGTTGCCTGCCCTTCGTGTCCTTAGTGAAGGGGAGCCTGGGGAGTACTGACGTGGGCATTCGTGAGCGGGCCGGCCAATCAAGGCGCAGTCGCGTCCGCGCCGTGATGTTCGACTGCCTGGCCCTGACGAAGCCGCGGACCCTCCACCTCGTGGTGGGCGCAATCCCGGCGATGATGCTCGCTGAGCGCGGCACCCTAGCCCCGTTGCTGATACTCAACACGCTCATCGGCACGATGCTGATGACGGCGGGCGCCAACACGCTGAATTGCGTTGCGGACGCCGACATCGACAAGCTGATGAAGCGCACCGCGGGCCGGCCGCTGGCGCGCGCCGCGGTCTCGCCCCATCGTGCGCTGGTGTTCGGGCTAGTGCTGTGTGTCGGCTCATCCGTGTGGTTGTGGTGGACCACGACGCTGCTGGCGAGCCTGCTGGCCGTGGCGACGATCGCGTTCTACGTATTCATCTACACGCTGCTGATCAAGCGGCGCACCTCCCACAACGTGGTTTGGGGTGGTGCCGCCAACGGCATGCCGGTGCTGATTGGCTGGTCGGCAGCCACCGGCGACATCGGATGGCAAAGCCTCGTCATGTTCGCGATTGTCTTCTTCTGGACACCGCCGCACAGTTGGGCCCTGGCGATGCGTCACAAGGAGGACTACCGCACCGCGGGCGTGCCGATGCTGCCGGCGCTGGCGACCGAACGCCGCGTGATCAGGCGGATTCTCATCTACACGTGGTTGACGGTGGTCGCGACACTCTTACTTGCGCTCGCCACCGGCTGGCTGTACGACGTGTTCGCACTGCTCGCCGCGGCGTGGCTCCTCGTGACGGCTTACCGGCTGGACGCCCGGGTGAGTCGTGGCGAACCCGCGGAGCCGCTACAGCAGTTCAAGCGGTCCAACAACTACCTGACCGTAGTGTTCTGCGCGGTCGCGGTGGATTCGGCGCTGGCACTTCCGGCACTACTCGGGAGCTGACCGGCGCGGACAGCCCATCGCCGAGTCGTCGTCCGGCAACCGGTTCAAGCTCGAGCTCACGTCATGCAGCGGGTGCCGGGACGGCCGATGCTACAGCGAACGATCCCTGACAACTGTGGCCACATCAAGTCGTTTGATCAGCCGGGCTGCGGGTAGCTGCGAGATAACAGCAGCCGCCGTGACGGCGACTGTGGCTAGAACCATTGCGGTCGTGCCGACGGACAGGTGAAGGTTGAACAGGTCGTTGTTGAACGAGCGCAGGAACAGCCAACCCGCGACGACGCCGGCGGCGAGGCCGATCGGGACCGCGAGCAGTGTGGCAGCGAGGTTTTCGATGGCCACGGTTGCGGTGAGCCGGCGAATCGGCGCGCCGGCCGCACGGAGGGTGGCGAGTTCGCCTGTCCGTTCTGCCAGATTGACTGCCATGGTGACGTAAATAACGGTGAAAGCCAGCAGCGCACCCAAGACCAGCGTGGTGCCGGCGAAGGCCCAAAATATGACGAGGAAGCGGTGGAGTTGGTTCTCGACGGCGCGGGTGTCGGTGTAGGCGACCACGCCGGTGATGCCCGTGGCATCGGCACGCAGTCGATCGCGGTCGCTGTCGTGGTCGAAGCGGAGCAGGTACCCATTGGATCCCGCGTTCGTAATCGATTGAACCACCTCGTTTGTCGCATAGACCGCAGTGCCCAGAGGTTCGTCCACGAGCCCGACCAGGCGAACCTCTCGGGCAATTCCCCCCGCGGGCACCACGGTCACGTCGTCGCCGACGCGCACCCCAAGCTTGTCCGCGAGCGCGGCACCGGCCAGAACGCCGTTGGCTGGAAGCGTCCGGGCGGTGCCGTCGGGGGTGCGGAATCCGTGCATGACCGTGGCCGGTTCTAGGCCGGTGATCGAAGTCGGGTACGTGTGCCCGTTTGCGGCGACGGTAATCCGTGCGGTGGTTGCCGACTCGACAATTGCGACGCCGGGGAGCGACTGTAATTGTGCGCCAACGTCGTTCGCGCCCGGCGCAACCAGCACGGTGGCATCCTGACGTTGCACCCAGCCGAACTCGATATCGACCATCGCTCGCACGCTGGTGAGCATGCTGCCCGGGGCAAGGATCAGAACCAGCGCAAGCACGCCACCGACCATGGTGGCGACGGTGCGGCGTCGGCTGCGAGTCAGGGAACGTAGTGCCATCCGCACCGCGACGGGTATAAGCGTCCACCGGGTGGACACCCGGGTCAGCCGGCCTATCCGAATCGGGTGGACGCCGTCGCCGCGCATCGCCTCTGCGGGTGCGGTTCGCGCGGCGCCGATCGCCGGTGCAAGCCCCCCGATCACTCCTGCGATCAGCCCGAGGACGAAACCGATGACGGCGGTGGCGATTCGGTGCTCGATCACGGTGTCCGGGAGACCCAGCAAGGATCCGTAGGCCCTGGTGTAGGCGGACGTCGCGGCTCCCCCGGCAAAGATCCCGGCGAGCGCAGCGACCGTGGCGACGACTGCGCCGTACCACACGTAGTGCAGAACGAGTGCGCCTCTGTGGGCGCCCAGGGCAAGCAGGGTGCCGATGATCGGTCGTTCGGTGTGGATGAGGCGGGTGATCAACACGTACTCGGCGATCGCTGCGGCGGTCAGGAACAATGCGGGAAACCCGATTGCCATCACGCGGAATCCGTTGAAGTTCTGCCGCAGTGCGGCATTGGACGGTTGACCGCCGCGGTCCTCGATGTCCACGGCGCCAGCCGAACGAAGCAGGCCGATGACACCGTCGCGGTCGGATTGTGTTGCAGTGCCCAATATCTCGACCAACGTCTGGTTGGGCATCGCGCGCTCGGCGAAGGTCTCCACGAGTGATTCGGGTGCGAATATTACAGCGAACGCATGCGGATCGCCGAGGATGTCTTGGCGGTTCCGCGCGGGCCAGAGATACTCCGGCGATTGCGCCACGCCCGAGATGGTCACGTCGCGCCACCCGGTACCGTCGAACACCCGCATACGTTCGCCCGTGGCGAGGCCGAAAGTATCCGCAGTGTGACGTTCCACGGCAACCTCGTCGCGGGCTGGATCGGGTAGTCGCCCGGAGAGGAGGTCGATCTCATTGATTCCATGGCCAGTTACCGTCGGCATTCCGATGACCCGACCGACAAGTTTCGTGGCGCCGATCGTCATCGGTAAATCGGCTTGTGTCCGTGTCACGACACGCTCGACGCCAGGGGTGTTACGGACCACCGCGGCAATCGCGTCCGGGTCGCCGCCTGTCACAGTCAGATCCGCGAAATGTGTTCTGACGTAGGTGCGGTCATAAGACGCTTGAACGTTGCGGAAGGAATCGTAGCTGGCGACGAACAGCAGCACCCCCAGCGTCAGCGTCGCGCCGATCGCCGCCACCTGCGGCCACCGCCTCCGCAGGTCGCGGAGACTCTTCTTCTGCAAGGCGCTCATCACGCTGGGTCACCACCGGATTGTCGCGGCGTCGGCCGGCGATGCGTTGCGGTCCGCAGAAACGATGGCACCGTCACGCATCCGCATGACACGATCAGCTATCTCGGCCGCTGTCTCGTTGTGAGTCACCATGATCACGCCGCGTCCGGCGCGGCTGGTCTGCTGTAGCAGCTCCAGGACCCGACACCCGGTCGCTACGTCCAAGGCGCCCGCCGGTTCGTCGGCCAGCAGCAAGTCGGGGTCGGTCGCCAGGGCCCGGGCTATCGAAACCCGCTGCTGTTCTCCGCCTGACAGCTGCGCCGGGAAATGGCCGGCACGATCCGAGAGTCCCACCGCATCAAGCAGATCCGGGATGCGGCCACGATCGCCCCGGCCGGTCAGCTCCATCACCGCCTGCACGTTCTCGGAAGCCGTCAGGGTCGGAATCAGATTGAAGAACTGGAAGACAAATCCGACATGTGCCCGGCGAAAGGCACCAAGATCACGTGGTCGATGCTCCGAAATATCCTGTCCGGCAACCACTACCGTCCCGCCGTCAGCCGATTCGATGCCGCCGATGACGTTGAGCAGCGTGGTCTTGCCCGATCCGCTCGGACCCAGTATCGCCACCAACTCGCCTGCGTGGATGTCGAGATCAACTTCCCGCAGGGCATGCACCACAGCCGCGCCCTGGCCGTAGGTCTTGCTGACCCCGCGTAGCCGGACGCCGCCGCGTATGTGTTTGGGCATTCCGACCCTTTCAGCGCGCTTGTCAGGGCAATCCGGCAATCAGGTGGTTGACCGCCACTTGGAGCCCGGTGAAAAACGGAACCTCGGCGCGCACAGGCAGACGGCGCCCCGCTGGCCGGCGATGACCGCCGGCGCGTGCGTCTCGTGCTAACGCGCCGGCCGCGGCAAAGTGGTGAAAGCCGATGCCGGCATCCTTGCCCGGCTGAGCACCGTCGTGCGGCACAGGTCCTCCCGGAGTCGCCATCGATCGGTCCTCGCCGAGTGCTCCTTGCTTGCCTTCGAACACCGCGGACATCTCGCACCGCTCCGCGGCATTGATGCCGCGGTATTCGGGGCGATCCGCCGATGTCCTACTGGCCAACCGATCTGCCTTCTGTGCTGCCGCCGGCCCATGGGGTGCGCCAGCGGTCGAACTCGATCCCCTGCTCGGGTCGGCGGGCCATCACGAACTGGGAGATTCCGCGCAGTTGCTGGTCGATGTCGATCAGCCCAGACTCCGCGAGGAAGGCCGGGATCGTCGTGCGGTCGAAGACCCGAACCCCGCAGATCGCGGCACCGAGTTGGAGCCCCTTCCGCATCAGGAAGGATTCGCGGCCATAGCTGGCCATCAATGCGATCCGCCCGCGCGGTGCGAGTACCCGCACCATTTCGTGCAGCACGTCGTACGGCTCGGCCACGACATGGAGCGCCGCGAAGCAGCACACCACGTCGAAGGCCCCGTCGTCGAAAGGCAGGCTGCGCGCGTCGGCTCGGATGTAGACCGCCCGCGCATGGCTGTTGTCGACGACAGCGCGCTGGATCATCGCCAGCGAATTGTCCAAACCTATGACCAATCCCGCACCGGCCAGCTTGCCCGCGAAGAAACTGGTGAAGTTACCCGGACCGCACGCGACGTCGAGGACTCGCTGCTCGCCGCCGAGATGCAGTGCGGCGGCAGCTCTTTCGCGCTCGGCGTCGATGGACACCCCGTGGAGGCGCATGACCGTGACCATGATCGGCCGCCAGACCCGCTCATAGATCGCCGCCAACCTGGGACTGTGCATCGCCCGCTGCGCGAGCGTGGGTGGCGGAGGGGTGCTTGAGCCGAGTAGGTCCGTGTAGCCGTCGCAAAAGCGTGCTGAGCGCAGCACGTCATCACGGATCAGCCTGCGCGCAGGCGCCGCCGACCACATTGCATCGGGGTCCGCCGCGGGCTCTCGGGCGGTCATAATCTATGACACGCTGCCGGGCGTTCGACGGTTCACTCGATCGCCCGACGATTCAAGTCATGTTCGGCATCCCGGCGACCAGCGTCACCCGGCTGGTCATCGATGCTTCCCCGGAAGCATCATGGACGCCTGCCGCCGGGCCCCCTTGACCATAGGCTGGCGCCGGTCTTGAACCAAAGCGACGCCGTTCCGTGTCATCACCGGAAGGCTAGATGGACATTCCGGAAACCGGCGAGATGCGGGTGCTCTACAACCAGCACGGTGCGGCTTTATGGCGCTATGCGTGCCGGTTGACGAGCAATGCGATCCGTGCGGAGGGTGTTGTGCAGGAAACGCTTCTGCGGGCATGCCAGCGTCAGGAGGCCGTTGACGGAAACGAGCGGTCAACACGCGCCTGGCTTTTTGCGGTCGCTCGCGACCTCTCGTCCGATGGCGGGGGCGCGTCGACGGTGGCGGAATCGGATGAACTCAACTCGGCGCTAGACCGGACGTTGGTCGCCGACGCACTCGCGCGGCTGTCTGCCGAACATCGTGCGGTTGTTCGACGCGCGTATTTCTGCGGCTGGTCCATTGCGCAAATCAGCGCCGATTTGCGAATCGATGATGCCACCGCGAAGTCGCGGCTGCATTACGCGCTGCGGGCCCTGCGGCAAACGCTGCAGGAGATGGGAATGGAGCAGTGACGACTTTACCGGGGTGGCCGGGGACAAGGCGTCACTGGCCATCGGCATGGCGGGGCTGGTGATGGATCACTTGCATAACGCCCGGCTCCGCGAGGCGTCGCAGCTGGCATCGGAAGCGATGGCCCTCGTCGAGTCGATCGGCGATTCGACCTTAACGGTGGGCCTGTCCCTCGCACCGATCTACGCCAGAGCTGAGTGCGCCGAGTGGTCTGACGCGCTGCGGTGGTCGCAGACGGTTATCGACCTGGCCGACGGTGATCCCTCGAAAGGCAACTTCATAATCGGGTGTCCATTGGCGGTCGCCTTCACGACGCGCGCTAATGCCCGTTATTGCCTGGGACGTCCCGGATGGCGCGACGACCTGCGGCACGGCCTCGCCATGGCCCGCAGAACCGACCCGATGTCCTACGCCACCGTTGTCGCCTACGCCTACTACCCGGGCATATTGACTGGCGTGCTGAGGCCCGACGATCGCGCGATGCGCGAGATCGAGGATGCCCTGCGAATTGCCGAACAATCCGGTGATGATGTCGCGTTCGCCATCGCCCGGATGACGCTGGGCATTGCGCTGGTGCATCGCCGGACGAACTCGGAGCGCGACCGGGGACAGCAGGTGCTGGCGGAGGTCAGTGAAGTGTTCCTGCGCCGGGGGTTCTTCCTGGCCGACTTACCAATGGTCGAGGTCTACTTGGCCCGTGAGAAGGCTCAGTGCGGAGATCGTGATGGCGCCATACCGCTCATGCGCGCGGCCGTCGACCATCAATTCCGCGAGGGACGGCTGCTGGGGTGGAGCATTCCGACGACAGGTGTTCTGGTGGAGACACTGCTCGATCGGGGAGCCGAGAGTGATTTGGTCGAAGCCGAGGCCGCGATCGAGCGGTTAGCGCAGGCCGCGGTTGAGCCGTTAGCGCCGCCGACCGACGACGGTTTAGCTATGCGCGAGATCTGGCTGTTGCGGCTGCGGGCTCTCCTAGCTGCGGCTGGTGGTGATGCCGCGACCTACGCCCACGTGAGGGATCGCTACCGCGACATGGCCAATTCGCTTGGCTTCGAAGGGCATATCGCCTGGGCCGAGAATATGCCGTGACAGCTGGCCGGACGCCAGAAGGTGATTCCTGCAGCCGAAAATCCACATATCGGGCGATGCGAGCACCCTGACGTCGCGTTGAGCACGACACCCGTTGCGATGTCTACAACATCATTAGTAGCGGGGACAGGATTCGAACCTGCGACCTCTGGGTTATGAGCCCAGCGAGCTACCGAGCTGCTCCACCCCGCGTCGGTGAACTCAAGGTTACCGAAGGCCAGCCGCCGTAACCAAATCGCACCGTCGCGGGTTGCCGAGGGTGCGCTGCTGCACGCTTAGAACCGGCGCGTCGGCGGACAAACACGCACACTCACGACAAGGGATCACCTGGTGCTGTTGTACTTCGTCATCGCGTCGTTGAGCCGCTGCAGCGCGCCGCCGTAGTCGGCGAAGTTGCCGTTGCGTTGCGCCTGCTGCAGCGCGTCCAGCGCGGACTGCACCTCGGCCAGCGCCGCGGCCTTCTGCGCCGACAACTGCACCGGCACGCCGGGTGGCGTGGCGGCCGGAACCGGCGCTGCCGTCGGGGCCGGCGCAGCGGGGGTGCCGTCGGGCGTAACCGCCGGGGCCGGGATGGCAGGCGCCGCCGCGGGCTGCGAGCCATCAGGCGCCGGTGCCGGCCCCGTTGCGGTCGCGCCCGCGCCCGCGCCAAACATCTGATCCAGGGCATCGCGCACCGTCGGCCCGAAGCTGACCCGGTCGTTGTACATCATCGCGACGCGGATGAGCCGGGGGTACGACGACGCCACGTCGCTGGTACCCGGCGATGCATACACCGGCTCGACGTACAGCAACCCGCCCTGCCCGATCGGCAGTGTCAGCAGGTTGCCCCACCGGATGCGGTTCTGGTTGTCCCGCCCGATCACGCCGAGGTACTGCGAGACCGCGGTGTCGGTGGTGATCGCGTTGTTGGCGAGCTTGGGACCGTTGACCTGACCCGGAATAGTCAGCACCGTGATCCTGCCGTACGTGGCGGGATCAGAGCTCGCGCTGATGTAGGCGGCCAAAAAATCGCGCTTGAACCTGTTCATCGCGCTGGTCAACTGGAATGACGACGAATTGTCATTGCGGGCAAGGTCTTTGGCGACGATGTAGTACGGCGGCTGGTAGCTGCTCGCGGTGGGGTTCGGGTCGAGCGGCACATCCCAGAAGTCCGACGTGGAGAAGAACGTCACCGGATCGTTGACGTGGTACTTGCCCAGCAACATGCGCTGCACCTTGAACAGATCTTCCGGATAGCGGAGGTGCGCAGCAAGATCCGGCGATATCTCGCTCTTGGGCTTGACCGTGCCGGGGAACACCTTCGTCCACGCCTTCAGCACCGGGTCGCTCTCGTCCTGTGCGTACAACGTCACCGTGCCGTCGTAGGCGTCGACGGTGGCCTTGACCGAGTTGCGGATGTAGGACACCTGCTTGTCCGGAGCAAGCCGGTTGACCGCCACCTCGTTGGAGTCGGCCGTTGCCGACGACAGCGACGTCAACTCCGAATACGGGTAGTTGTCGAGAGTGGTGTAGCCGTCGACGATCCACACCAGCCGCTTGTTCACCACCGCCGGATACACCGAACTGTCGGTGGTCAGCCACGGCGCCACTGCCTGCACGCGCTGAGCCGGATCGCGGTTGAACAGCAGCCTGCTATTCGTGCCGATCGCGTCGGAGAACAAGAAGTTCTGCTCGCCGAACTTCACGGTGAAGAGGATGCGCGAGAACCAATTGTCGATCGACACACCTCCGGTGCCGGTGTACGTGTAGTTCTTCGTCTCGGTGTTGGTCTCGTAGTCGTACTCGCGGTCAGTGCCGCCGGCGTTGCCGACGATCGCGTAATCGGCTGAGGTGTTGGAGATTACGGGACCGAAGTAGATCCGGGGCTGCTCGAGCGGCGCAGGGCCTTGCGACTGCACGGTGCCGTTGGCGCCGACGACGTTGACCAGAAATTCCGGGTAGCCGCCGTTCTGGTTGGGATCGTTGGCGACTCCACGCACCGTGTTGGCCGGCGAGGCGATGAAGCCGTTGCCATGCGTGTAGACGGTGTGGCGGTTGACCCAGTTGCGCTGGTTGTCTGTGAGGCGGTCCGGATTCAGCTCGCGCGCCGCGACGACGTAGTCGCGCAGGTTGCCGTCCGGCCCCTGGTAGCGGTCGATCGACAACTGGTCGGGGAAGTAGTAGAAGTTCTTGCCCTGCTGGAACTGCGTGAACGCGGGGCTGACGACGTTAGGGTCGAGCACCCTGATGTTGGAGGTGGTGGCTCGGTCGGCGGCGACCTGCTGCGCCGTGGCCGCGGAGTTGCCGCTGTAGTCGCGGTACGTGACCACATTGTCGGTCAGCCCGTAGGCCTGCCTGGTCGCGGTGATGCTGCGTCCGATGTACTCGCTTTCCTTCTGCGCCGCATTGGGTTTCACGCTGATTTGCTCGACGATCAGCGGCCAGCCCGCCCCCACGATCATCGACGACAGCAACAGCAGCACCAGCCCGATCGCCGGAATTCGCAAGTCGTGCAACACGATCGCCGAGAACACCGCGACCGCGCAGATGAGGGCGATCGCGAGCAGAATCATCTTCGCGGGCAGCACCGCGTTGATGTCGGTGTAGCCAGCCCCGGTGAACGGCTTGCCGCCCCGGGTGTGCGACAGCAATTCGTAGCGGTCCAGCCAGTAAGCGACGGCTTTGAGCACCACCAGTAGCCCGACCAACACCACCAGCTGGATGCGGGCCGAGCGGCTCAGCACGCCAGAGCGGCCCGACAGCCGGATCCCGCCGAAGATGTAGTGGCTCACCAGGTTTGCCAGCAGCGCCAGGAAGACGGCGACGAACAGGTAGCTCAGCACAAGCCGGTAGAACGGCAGGTCGAAGGCGTAGAAACCGAGGTCCTTGCCGAATTGCGGGTCGGTAACGCCGAAGTCGCCACCGTGCAAGAACAGCTGAACGCGCGCCCAGTAGCTCTGCGCGACGATCCCGGCGAGCACGCCGACGACCGTGGGGATGCCGAGGCCGAACAGCCGCAAACGGGTCAGCACCGCGGTGCGGTAGCGCGCGACCGGGTCGTTGGGCCCGTTCGTGGGCACGAACACCGGCCGCGAGCGGTAGGCCAGCGCAAGCCCGGTGTAGACGATGGCGCCGACGAGCACACCCACGAACAGGAACACCAGGAGCCGCGTCACCAGCACCGTGGTGAACACCGAGCGGTACCGCAGCTCGCCGAACCACAGCCAGTCCACATACGCGTCGATGAACCGCGGCCCAATCAGCAGCAGCGCAACGACGACCAGAGCGACGCCGATAAGAATCCGGCTGCGCCTCGTCAGTTTTGGCATCCGGGCGGACGGCCGCATTCCCACGTCGTCAACTCCTCGCGATCACGGTGACGACCCAACTGTACGCACCGCCGATCGGGCAAATCCTCAGCAGCGAGGAGGTTCGCCCCCGGCAGAAAGCAGGTTCAGCGCGTCGACGGCCTGCCCGAGGGTCTCGACCTTGACCAGTTCGAGCCCGTCCTCGTTGCCGGTGCGGGCCTCGGCGCAGTTGTCGGCGGGCACCAGGAACACCGAAGCGCCGGCCTCGTGCGCGGCGAGCATCTTGTGGGTGATGCCGCCGATCGGGCCGACTTTGCCGTCGCTGTCAATGGTGCCGGTACCAGCGACGAACTTGTTGGCGGTCAGTTCGCCGGTGGTGAGCTTGTCGACGACCGCCAGGGCGAACATCAGCCCCGCCGACGGCCCTCCGACGTTCGCCAGGTTGAACGTGATCTTGAACGGCGCCCAGGGCGCGTCGCGCACGGCGACGCCGACGTAGCCGTAGTCGCGGTCCTTGTTCTGGCCCAGCGTGATCGTCGTCGTCCCCGGCGGTGCGTCCTTGCGGCGGTAGTCGACGACGATCGAGTCGCCCGGCCTGGTCTTCTTCAGCAAATCCTGAAACTGGTCGACCCCGGTGACCGGTGTGCCATTGACCTTCTCGATCGCGTCGCCGGCAGCCAGCTTGCCGTGTGACGGACCGTCGTCGTTGACCACCTCGACCGTCAGGGCCGGGGAGTACTTGAGATAGCCCAGCGCCGCGTACTTGGCCTTGTCTTCGGACGCCTCGAACTCGGCGCTGTTGTCCTTGTCGACCTCGTCGCGCGACTTGTCCGGCGGGTAGACCAGGTCGCGGGGAACCAGCTGCTCGCGGCCCGACATCCACAGCGCGACAGCCTCACCGAGCGTCAGCTGATCGCGCTGCGCGACGGTGGTCATGTCGAGGTGGCCGGACGCGGGATAGACCTGCGTGCCCTCGATGTCGACGACCTCCTTGCCGTCGACCTCGCCGAGCGTATTGAACGTCGGCCCAGGCCCCAGCGACACGTATGGCACCCTCACCGCGCCGAGAAGCGCGCCGAACACGACAATCGGCGCCAGCGCCACCATCAGCGTCAGAATCCGCCTGTTCACGCCGCCAACAGTACGGACCCGTTCACGCAGGGCGTGACGCCGACGCTCCCGCGGCGACGCACTGGTGAGTACCGTTGACGGTATGGCTGACGTGCCTTTCGGCTTTTCCGCCGGGGACGACCCGGACCCCGACAAGCGCGGGAAGGACCCTGACGACAAGAGCCGCCAAGATCCGTTCGGCATGGGCGGCGAGTTCAACGTCGTCGACCTCGGGCAGTTGTTCACCCAGCTCGGCCAGATGTTCAGCGGCGCCGCGTCCGCGATGAGTTCCGGACAGGCGTCCGGACCGGTGAACTACGACGTGGCCCGGCGGCTCGCCTCGAGTTCGATCGGTTTCGTCAAGCCCATCCCGCCCGCGACGTCGTCGGCGATCTCCGACGCCGTGCACCTTGCCGACACCTGGCTCGACGGCGTGACGGCGCTGCCCGCCGGCGCCACAAGCGCGGTCGGCTGGACGCCGCAGGACTGGGTCGACAACACGCTGGAAACCTGGAAGCGGTTGTGCGACCCGATGGCACAACAGATTTCGGCGGTCTGGGCCGAGGCGCTGCCGGAAGAGGCCAAGGCGATGGCCGGCCCGCTCATGTCGATGATGTCGCAGATGGGCGGGATGGCGTTCGGCTCTCAGCTGGGCCAGGCGTTGGCGACGCTGTCCAAGGAGGTGCTCACCTCCACCGACATCGGCCTGCCGCTGGGTCCGCCGGGTGTCGCGGCGCTGATGCCCGATGCGATCGAGGAGCTGTCGAAGGGGCTGGAGCAGCCGCGCAGCGAGATCATGACGTTCCTGGCGGCCCGCGAGGCCGCGCACCACCGGCTGTTCAGACATGTGCCGTGGCTGGCCAGTCAGCTGCTGAACGCGGTCGAGTCCTACGCGCGTGGCATGAAGATCGACATGAGCGGGATCGAGGAGGCGGCCCGCGGCATCAACCCGATGGCGTTGAGCGATCCGGCGGCGATGGAGCAGTTGCTCACCCAGGGTGTGTTCGAGCCGAAGGCCACGCCGGAGCAGACCGCCGCGCTGGAGCGGCTGGAGACGCTGCTGGCGTTGATCGAGGGCTGGGTGCAGACCGTCGTGACGGCCGCGCTCGGCGACCGCATCCCGGGCACCGCCGCGCTGAGCGAGGTGCTGCGCCGGCGGCGCGCCACCGGGGGGCCGGCCGAGCAGACGTTCGGCACGCTGGTCGGCCTGGAGTTGCGGCCGCGCAAGATGCGCGAAGCCGCCCAGCTGTGGGAGCGGCTCACGGAGGCGGCCGGGGTCGACGCACGCGACGCGGTCTGGCAGCACCCAGACCTGTTGCCGGAGGCGTCGGATCTCGACGAGCCGGCGGGGTTCATCGACCGTGTGATCGGCGGCGACACGAGCGGCATCGACGAGGCGATCGCCAACCTGGAGAAGGACGACCGCGAGGACTGACGCCGCCTGTGGATAACTCGGGGGCGGGCTCATCGCCGTGGCACCGTTATGTGGGTGCAGATCACGCTGAATCCGGCGATGCCGGTGCTGATGCGGCCCGACGGCTTCGTCCAGGTCGGATGGGATCCACGCCGCGCCGTGCTGGTCTGCACGCCGAGCGGGCTGACCGCAGACGGGCTCGCCTCGGTGCTGCGGATGATGCAGTCCCGCATCCCGATGGCGGACCTGCTGGCCCGCGCCGCCGAGCTGGGTCTCGACGACCGCGAACAGATGGTCGATGTGGTGCACCAGCTCGTCGCCGCCGGTGTGGCCGCCCGGGTTCCGCGTGCTCGTGGCGGCAGGTCGATGGGCATCCGGGTGCACGGCAATGGCCCGCTGTCCGACTTGGTGGTCAGTGCACTGCGCTGCTCGAACGCGCGGGTGCGACACACCAACCAGCGCGGCGCCACCGGGGCGGACGCGGACCTCGTCGTGTTGACCGACTACCTTGTCGCCGATCCGGCACTGGTGCGCGAGCTGCACGCCGCGGGCACACCTCATCTGCTGGTCCGGGTTCGCGACGGTAACGGGCTCGTCGGCCCGATGGTGGTGCCCGGCGTCACGAGTTGTCTGCGCTGCGCGGATCTGCACCGTAGCGACCACGACGCGGCGTGGCCGGCGGTTGCCGCGCAACTGCGCGACACCGTCGGCACCGCCGACCGGGCGACGGTGCTGGCCACCGCGGCGCTCGCGGTCCACCAGGTTGATCGAGTGCTGCGGGCAATCCGCGGCGACCACGGAGACTCCTCCGTTAGCCCGCCCTCGACGCTGAACACGACGCTGGAGTTCGACGTCGCCGCCAGCTCGATCGTCTGCCGTCAGTGGGCCCGGCACCCGCGTTGCTCCTGCTGACACCATCTGTTGCCACTTCGTTGTCAGCGAGTTTGTGCGGTCGGGGATGATGGTGGGGTGGCAGACATCAAACGTGGGCGTGCTGCCCGCAATGCGAAGCTCGCAGGCCTTGGCGCCGGCATGGCCGGCCGGGCCGCGCTGGGCTTTGGCAAACGGCTGACCGGGAAGTCGAAAGACGAGGTCAACGCCGAGCTGATGGACAAGGCCGCTCAGCAATTGTTCACCGTCCTGGGGGAGCTCAAGGGCGGCGCCATGAAGGTCGGCCAGGCGCTGTCGGTGATGGAAGCCGCAATCCCCGAGCAGTACGGCAAGCCGTACCGCGAGGCGCTGACCAAACTGCAGAAGGACGCGCCGCCACTGCCGGCCGCGAAGGTTCACCGGGTGCTCGACCAGCAGCTCGGCACGAAGTGGCGGGAACGGTTCCAATCATTCGAGGACAAGCCGGTTGCCTCGGCGAGCATCGGCCAGGTTCACAAGGCGGTGTGGCACGACGGGCGCGTCGTCGCGGTGAAGATCCAGTATCCCGGCGCCGACGAAGCGTTGCGGGCGGACCTGAAGACCATGCAGCGCATGGTCGGCGTGCTCAAGCAGCTCTCCCCCGGTGCCGACGTGGACGGCGTCGTCGACGAGCTGATCGAGCGCACCGAGATGGAGCTCGACTACCGGCTCGAAGCCGAGAACCAGCGGGCGTTCGCCAAGGCCTATCACCGCGATCCGAATTTCTTGATTCCCCACATCGTCGCGAGCGCGCCGAAAGTGTTGGTGGCCGAATGGATTGAAGGCATTCCGATGTCGCAGATCATCCGCAATGGCACGCCCGAACAACGCGATGTGATGGGCACGCTGCTGGCCGAACTCACTTACAGCGCACCGAAGCGTCTCGAGATGATGCACGGCGACGCGCACCCGGGCAATTTCATGCTGCTGGCCGACGGCAAGATGGGCGTCATCGACTTCGGCGCGGTCGCCCCGCTGCCGGGCGGACTTCCCGTCGAGTTGGGCCACATGTTGCGCTTCGCACTCGACAAGGACTACGACAACCTCGTCGTGACGATGGAGCAGATCGGCTTCATCCAGCCCGGCGAGAAGGTGTCACTGCGCGAAATCGACGACATGCTGCGCCAATACGTCGAGCCGGTGCAAAGCGAGGTGTTCCACTTCACCCGCAAGTGGTTGCAGCGGGTCGCCGCTGATCAGATGGACCGGTCAGTCGCGCAGATCAAGACCGCGCGCCAGCTCGACGTGCCGCCCAAACTGGCGATCCCGATGCGGGTGATCGCATCCAACGTGGCCATCTCATGTCAGCTTGACGCTCATGTGCCAATCAAATCCATTGCGCTTAAATACATTCCGGGTTTCGCCGAGGCTGCTTAGCCTTCGCGAGATCTGCACCAGGGTTGTGAACTCGTGAAAACCACAAACCCTGGTGCAGAATTCGGTGCGTCCGCCGACCTACGCGGCTGCCGGACCGGCGTTCTTGCGTGGGCGGCCCCGTGGGCGCTTGCGGGCGACGATCGAGCCGCGCTCGAAGATCTGCCCGCCCCAGACACCCCACGGCTCTTCGCGTTCCAGCGCCGCTTGCAGGCACTGACGCCGGATCGGACAGTCGGCGCACAACTGCTTCGCCCGTTCGAGGTCGGCTGGGTCTTCGGCGAACCACAGATCGGGATCGCCGACATGACAGGGCAGTTCGGTCCAGACTCTCTCCCGGCACGTCGAGGGCGACATGTCCGTTCACCTGCTTCCTGGTCGTTGTCCGTCAGTTATGTCGGGCGGATCTGTGACCAGGTGTCCCGTTTATATGAAAAGGCCACGGATCCTTGATGACTCGGTCCGTGGCCTTGGGGATGCGGGGCTGTCTAGATGGTGCCTCCGTCCACGAACCCTGTCGCGTTGCGGCGCTTGCGCGCGGCCGCCGCCGGCGCGGTCGCATGCGCCGACGCGGCGGCGTGCGCGGTCCACTTGGCGGTCGGGAGAGTCCGAGCGGCGCCGGCAACGCGCATGCCTACCGCGAACGCATTGATGCTGAACATGTTCGGACCCTCCTCTCGAGTGCTCACAGAGATGCGATGTTGACGGTAGATCGTAGCACCCGTTTGCCACAACCTATTTTTCACCTGCGATGAGTCGCCTTCCCATTGCCGCGAGCGTGCGGCTTTGTACGTCATTCTGCGGCGTGGCGCCGTACAGACGCGCAGGCTCGCGAAAAAGGGGGTTACGAACTGCGCGCGCGGACGAGCGCGAGCACGTCGGGGCCGAACTGCTCGAGCTTGCGCGCGCCGATCCCCGGAATGGCCACCAGGGCGTCGTCATCGGTGGGCCGTTGTTCGGCGATCGCGATCAACGTGTTGTCGGTGAACACGACGAACGCGGGCACGGACATTGCCGCGGCCGTGCGCAGCCGCCATTCCTTGAGCTGCGTGAGCAGCTGCTCATCGATGTCGGCAGGGCATTTCTCGCAGCGGCGCAACATGATTGCGGTGGGCCCAGAAGCAAGAGACAACCCCGCGTTGCAGATACGGCACCGCGGCGCCGGGCCGCGCGCGCGTCGCGGCTTTTGCGGTGCGCCGGATCCGGACTGCGTGTGCGGCGCGATCCCCGACAAGAATCGCGACGGCCGACGGTTCTGACGTCCGCCGGCGGTTCGCGCCAATGCCCAGCTCAGCGCCAAATGCACACGCGCCCTTGTAATTCCGACGTAGAGCAGCCGGCGCTCCTCTTCGACGGCGTCGCTGTCGGGGCCGTGCGCCAACGCATGCGAAATCGGCAGCGTGCCGTCGGCCAGCCCGACGAGGAACACGGCGTCCCACTCCAGCCCCTTGGCCGCGTGCAGCGACGCCAGCGTCACACCCTGCACGAGCGGCGGGTGCCGCGCGTCGGCGCGCACGCGCAACTCGTGGAGCAAGCCGGGCAGGTCGAGACCTGGCCGGCGGGCCACTTCGTCGTCGACAAGCTCCGTCAGCGCGCTCAGCGCCTCCCAGCGTTCTCGTGCCCGCGCACCGGCAGGCGCGGCGGCGGTCAGGCCGAGCGGTTCGAGCAGTTCGCGAACCAGCGGCCCCAGATCCCCGGCAACGCCGCGCTCGGCCGCGCGACGCAGGGCCAGCATCGCCTGCCGGATCTCCTGCCGGGTGAAGAATCCTTCGCCGCCGCGGACCTGGAACGGCACGCCGGCCCCGGTGAGCGCCTCCTCGTAGACCTCCGACTGTGCGTTGATGCGGTACAGCACCGCGACTTCCGACGCCGGCGTGCCGGACTCGATCAGCGCCTTGATCTTCGACGCGACGGCGCCGGCCTCGGCCACCTCGTCGGTGTACTCGGCAAAGGCCGGGGCGGGCCCCGGGTCACGCTGGCCGACCAGATGCAGCTTGCTGCCGGCTACCCGGCCCCGGGCCCCGGCGATGACCCGGTTGGCCAGCGACACCACCTGCGGCGTCGAGCGGTAGTCGCGCTCCAGCCGCACCACGGTGGCCTCGGGAAAGCGCCGGGGAAATTCGAGCAGGTACCGCGGTGTGGCACCGGTGAACGAGTAGATGGTCTGGTTCGCGTCGCCTACCACGGTGAGGTCGTCGCGATCGCCCAGCCATGCACTGAGCACCCGCTGTTGCAGCGGTGTGACGTCCTGGTATTCGTCGACGACGAAGCAGCGGTAGCGGTCGCGGAACTCCTGGGCGACTGCTGCGTCGTTCTCGATCGCGGCCGCGGTGTGCAGCAGCAGATCGTCGAAGTCGAGCAGCATCACGCCGTCGCGCCGCGTCTTGGCGGTCTCGTATCCGGCGTAGACGTCGGCCACCCTGGCGGCATCCAGCGGGGTTTCCCTGGCGGCCTCCGCGACCGCGCCGGCGTAGGCCTCCGGGGTGATCAACGACGCTTTCGCCCATTCGATTTCGCCCGCGAGGTCGCTCACGTCATCGGTGGACACCTGCAGCCGGAGACGCGACGCGGCCTGTGCCACGATCGCAAACTTGCTGTCGAGCAGCTCCCAACCGGTGTCGCCGACGACGCGCGGCCAGAAGTAGTGCAGTTGGCGGCGCGCAGCGGCATGAAACGTGACGGCCTGCACGGAGCTGGTGCCGACCCCGTCGTCGAGTCCACGCAACCGGTTGCGCATCTCGCCTGCGGCGCGCTGGGTAAATGTGACGGCCAGCACCTGGCCCGGCGCGATGTGGCCGGCCGCGACCAGATGGGCGATCCGGCGGGTGATGGTGCGGGTCTTGCCGGTGCCGGCGCCGGCCAGCACGCACAGCGGGCCGCGCGGTGCCAGCACGGCTTCGCGCTGCTCGTCGTCGAGACCCTCCAGAGAAGCGCTCGCTGAGGTTGTCTCGCTCCTCACGTCCGCAGGCGACATGGTGCCCATCATGGCAGCCGGCTCCGACAATCTGACTGCCGGAATCGCGGCGGTTCGGCATTGGTTAGATCAGGTCATGACAGATGCGTCGCTGACTATGTACACCACCAGCTGGTGCGGCTACTGCATTCGGCTGAAGACCGTCCTGAAGGCCAACGGCATTTCCTACGAGGAGATCAACATCGAGCAGGACCCGTCCGCGGCGGAGTTCGTCAGCTCGGTCAACGACGGCAACCGGACGGTGCCGACCGTCAAGTTCGCGGACGGCTCGACGCTGACCAATCCGAGCGCGGCACAAGTGAAGCAGAAGTTGGCCGAGCTAGCTTGAGTGCGCCCAGGATTCGATGATCTCGCGCGCGATGGAGATCGACCCCGGCAACAGCAGTCGCGACGTCGTTTTCTGCTCTTCGCCCGGGCGGCTCATCGCCGACGCGCTGCTCCAGTCACCTTCTGGTAACGCGGCGCGGACCTCGTCGCGGGTGAACCACGCCGCCTCGGCGATTTCGCCGTCGTTGAAGGAGAACTGCTCGTTCGGGTCGGCGATCGCGTGGAATCCCACCATCAGCGAGCGGGGAAACGGCCACGGCTGGCTGCCGAGATAGCGCACGTTTCGCACGTGCAGTCCTATCTCTTCGGCGACCTCCCGCTCGACGCACGACTCGAACGACTCGCCGGCCTCGACGAAGCCGGCGAGCAGGGAGAAGAACCGCTGGGGCCAAACGGATTGGCGGGCGAGCACCGCACGGTCGGCGCCGTCGTGAACGAGGCAGATGACCGCCGGGTCGATGCGGGGGAATTCTTCGTGGCCGCTGACCGGGTCGATGCGCGACCAGCCGGCCTTGGCGGGTTGGGTCGGCGCGCCGTCGAGCGGGCTGAACAGTGCCCGTTCGTGCCAGTTGAGCAACGCGGTGGCCGTCGCGACGAGCTGGGCGCTGAGGTCGTCGAACACCGGGCCGCCGCCGCGCAGGTCGAGCACCTCGACGTCGTCTCGGTCCGGCGGTGCCAGCCGCGCACGGATACCCCAGCAGTGCCGGCCGTCCGGCAGGCGACCGAGGAACACGGCCCCGGGTGGCGGCGTGTCGCCGAGCCCGCGCGCGTCGTCGAGCACGACGTGACCGCCGGACACCAGCACGCGGTTGCGGGGATCGATCCGCAACACCGCCGCGTCGGGCCAGCCGGCGAGCGCGGCGTCGATGTCGGTACGCAGCGCGTCGGCCCGGTCGGCGCCCACACGGGAAAGCAGGGGGACGTTGCGCAGTTCGAACGGTGCTCCGCCGGACGTCACCGGTCGGCGCTGCGCACGTAGAGCAGGCGGTCCCCCGGCTCGATCGCGTCGACCTCCGGCGAATCGACTCGCAGCAGCTCGCCGTTGCGCACCACACCGAGCACAATGTCGGGCAGGTGCCGAGCCGAGCCGCCGACCTCTTTGCGCTCGACCTCTCTTTCGGCGATCGCGAAGCCTTGCTCGGGGGTGAGTAGGTCTTCCATCATCTCGACGACGCTGGGCGTCGATGTCGCGATACCGAGCAGCCGGCCCGCCGTCTCGGAGGAGACGACGACAGCGTCGGCACCGGATTGCCTTAGCAGATGGCGGTTTTCGGCTTCGCGCACGGATGCGACGATCTTGGCCTTGGGTGCAAGCTCGCGAGCGGTGAGCGTAACCAAGACGGCGGTGTCGTCGCGGTTGGTGGCGACGACGATCGACGCGGCGTGCTGCGCGCCCGCGAGGCGAAGCACGTCGGACTTGGAGGCGTTGCCGTGGACGGTGACGAGCCCGTTGGTGGCGGCCTGCTCGAGCACTGACTGGTCGGTGTCGACGACCACGATCTCGCCGGCCGGTACGCCGTCGCCGATCATCGCCTCGATCGCGGTCCTTCCCTTGGTGCCATAGCCGATCACGATGGTGTGATTGCGCACTCTGTTCCTCCATCGCTGGATCTTCAAGGCCTGGCGCGACTGTGTGGTGAGCGTCTCGACGGTGGTGCCGATGAGCACGATCAGGAACGCGACCCGCAGCGGGGTGATCACCAGGACATTGGTAAGCCGAGCCGCTTGGGTGTAGGGGGTGATATCTCCGTAGCCGGTTGTCGACAGCGACACGGTGGCGTAGTAGAGACAGTCGAGAAAGGTCAGCGGTTCATCAGTCGAGTTGGTGTATCCGTCGCGGTCCAGGTAAACGATCACCACCGCCGCAAAAAGTGCCAACATCGCATACACCATGCGTCGGAAGATCCGCTTTCCCGGGCTGACGAACTTCTCCGGGATGCGCAGGACGTCCACCAACGCAGCGTCGGGCCGTGAGGTGAGAGCGTCCTCGGCGCCGCGGAAGCGGGCGAACTTACTTCTGGCCACGCTGACCCGTCATAAGTCCGTTCCCGTTCGGGCTGGTCCGCACGGGCACAATGCTCTCATGACACTGACCTCGGACAGCGCTACCGGTACCAGGGCTGCACGGATGGGCGCCATGTTGCTCGGCATGGGCGCACTGCACTTCCTGGCTCCCAAACCGTTCGACACCATCGTCCCGGCCGAGCTGCCGGGCCCTGCCAGGTTCTACACGTACGCGTCCGGTGTCGGAGAGCTGGCGACCGGCGGGCTGCTGCTGGTCCCGCGCACCCGGCGGCTGGGCGGGCTGGCCGCGGCAGCAATGTTCGTGTCGGTGTTTCCTGCCAACGTGAACATGGTGCGGCTCTGGTGGGACAAGCCGTGGCCGATGCGGCTGGTGGCGATCGCACGGCTGCCATTGCAGATTCCGATGGTCGTTCAGGCGCTCAAGGTCTGGCGCACCGCGCCCTGAGTCTCGATGAGCGCGGCGAGGTCGTCGGCGCCGGGCAGGTGGTCGGGGCGGACCGTCTCGCCGGTGCGCACATAGTGGAAGGCGGCTCGCACCGTCGACGCGGGACAGCCCGATAGCGCTGCCCACGCCAGCCGGTACACCGTCAACTGGACCGCCGCGTGGCCGAGTTCAGTTGCGGTAGAGGGAGATTCGCCCGTCTTCCAGTCAACGACCGTGGCGCCGCCGTCGTCGTCTGCGAACACGGCGTCGATCCGGCCCCGCACGACCACGTCGCCGACGGTCATCTCGAACGGCACCTCGACGTCGACGGGTGTACGCGACGCCCATGGCGACGCGGCGAACGCCCCTTGCAGCTCGGCCAGCCGGTCGGGTTCGGAGACTGCAGCGTCGACGGCGCCCGGCAGGTCGTCGAGGTCGAACAGCCGATCAGCGCCGTAAAATCGCTGCACCCATTCGTGAAACGCCGTGCCCAGCAGGGCGTTCGGATCGGGCCGGACGGGAAGGCGCCGCGCAAGTTTTCGCGTCGCGCCGACGGGGTCCCGCCCCAGCTCGACCAGGCTGCTCACCGAAATCTCCGGTGGCACAGTCTGTTCCGGCTCATGTCGGCTATGGGCCCGTTCGGCGAGCAACGCATCGACGTCGGTGATCCAGCCGTCGGGGTCGGTCTCTTCGAACGGCGCCCCTGCGGCTGCCTGCACCAGTGCGGCGCCGCGCTCGACGTCGGCGCGACGTGTGCCGAGCGGATCGGCGGGCCATCGGGCCTCGACTACGTCGTCGCGCAACGGGTTTCTCTCACCCTCTTCCGGCGGTGAGGCCCAATGCTCGATCACGCCGCACGGGTCGCCAGCGGCGAGCGATTCGTCGATGATGTCCTTGAGTTCCGTCAGGAAGTCCGAGGGGCCGCTGGGCTTGGTCGCCGATGGCCCCCAGTGGTGTCCGGACAGCAAGAGGGTGTCCTGCGCGCGGGTGAGGGCGACGTACAGCAGTCGGCGCTCCTCGTCGATGCGGCGCTGCTCGAGCTTCCGGCGATGGGCGTTGATGGTGTCGGACAACTGCTTTCGGTTCGTCACACCCGAGGTCTCCAACACCGGCACGCCGAGCTCCCCGTTCTCGGAGCGGTCACCGCGAAGCAACGGTGGCAGGTCCGCCGCGTCGGTCAACCACGTGCGCGCAGACGAGGTGCAAGGAAAGACGCGGGCAGTCAGGTGGGGCACCGCCACGATCTGCCATTCGAGGCCCTTGGCGGCATGCACGGTCATCACCTGCACGCGGTCGCTCGACACTCCGACGTCCGCAGGTGCCAACCCGTTCTCGACCGCCGCCGCCTCGAGGTACGAAAGGAACCCAGGCACCGACGCGTTCGGGCGTTCGGCGTACTGCGCTACCACCTCCGCGAACTCGTCGAGATGCTCGCTGCCCGACCAGCCGGCTTCTACCGACCGCGCCGCTCGGGCTTCCACGTCGACGCCGAGCATCCAGCGCACTTCCGCGACCAGGTCTGGCAGCGGATAGTCGAGCCGCGCCCGCAGCACTGACAATTCACGCCCGAGCGCGACGATGCGTCGAAACCCCTCTGGCGAATACGCGTCCGGCGAACCCGGATCACAGATCGCGTCGGCCAGGCACGCGGGGTCCGCATCGGGCCCTGCTTGGGCGGCAATACGCTCGAGCGACGCCGGCGCGTCGTCCTCGACGATGTCGCTAGCGCGGCGCCACAACGCCGCGATGTCCCTGCCGCCGAGACGCCACCGCGGGCCGGTCAAGACGTGCACCGCCGCCGACCCCGCGGTCGGGTCCGCCACCAGCCGCAGCATGGCGACCACGTCGGCGACCTCGGCCACACCGAGCAGTCCGGCCAGCCCGACCACTTCGACAGGCACCCCCCGCGCGGCGAGAGCCTCGGCGATCGGGGCAGCATCCGAGTTGCGCCGCACCAGCACCGCAGCGGTAGGCGGCTGCGCATCAATGCTTTTCGCGTCGAAATAGCGTCGGGCCAGATGGTCGGCCACCCAGTCGCGTTCAGTGCGCACATCATCGAGCAGGGCACAACGGACGGTGCCCGGCGCCGCGTCCGGGCGAGCCCGCAACGTGCGCACCGCGACCGACCGGCGGCGGGCGTCTGCCGAGATCGCATTGGCCAGATGCAGCGCGTGGGGCGGGTTCCGCCAGCTGGTGCGCAGCTCCAGCGTCGGCGCAGGCGTGCCATCGGCCCGGGGGAAGTCGGTGGCGAACCGCGGCAGGTTGGTGGCCGAGGCGCCACGCCACCCGTAGATGGACTGGACCGGGTCACCGACGGCGGTGAGCGCCAGTTCGTCGTCCACCCCGCGGCCGAACAGCGTGGACAATGCGATGCGCTGCGCGTGCCCGGTGTCTTGGTATTCGTCAAGCAACACCACGCGGAACCGGCCGCGCAACTCCTCACCCACCTCGGGGTGCGCCACCGTCAGGCGTGCGGCCGCGGCCATCTGCTGCCCGAAGTCCATCACCTTTTCGGACCGCATGCGGGCGTGCAACGCGTCGACCAGCGGTACCAGCTGCGCTCGTTCGTGCTGTACCGCCAGCAGCCGCAGCAGCCACTGACTGGGGCCGCGGTCGCGCTGGTAAGGACCGGCCGGCAGGGCGTGGACGAGCCGTTCGAGTTCGAGGTGCGTGTCGCGCAGCTCGGTGGTGTCGACCAAATGCTCGGCGAGCGCCGACGACAACCGCAACACCATCGACGCGACGGCGGCCGGGGTCTTGTCGGTGCGGAGGTCTTCGGGGTAATCGCTGACGACCCGAAACGCCAACTGCCACAGCTCCGTTTCGCCGAGCAACCGGGTTTCGGGCTCGACGGGCTGGGGACACCCCTTGCCAGCGGTCGACAACAGCCCGTACTCGCGCAGAAGAGCGCCAGCGAAGGCGTGGTAGGTGCTGACTGTGGGCGGCGCCTGGTCCGTCGAGAAATCGCACAATCCCGCGCCGGCGAGGCGGGCGAGCCGGGAACGGACCCGCTTCAGCAGCTGCGCTGCGGCCTTACGGGTGAACGTCAGCCCCAGGACTTCGCCAGGGCACGCGAACCCGTTGGCGACCAGCCACACCACCCGCGCGGCCATCGTCTCCGTCTTTCCGGCACCGGCACCGGCGATCACCACGAGCGGGCCCGGCGGTGCGGCGATCACCGCGGCCTGTTCCTCTGTGGGCGTGGGCAAACCCAGCGCCTCGGCCAGCTCGGCAGGGCGGTAACGAACCGTCACGATCTCCTCCCCTGCGCCGGACAGCTCGACCGGACCGGGCAGTGGCCGCAGCTGTCGTTGATGCGAGCCGCAAAGTTCGGCCCCACCGTAGCGGCCGCCGCCCGGTGCACGGTCTGCCGCCACTCGCGCTCGCCGTCAGCGGTCAACGCGTCTTGTCCGCGTTCGACGATGCCCGGCCTGCCGAGGTACACCAGCCTGCCGCCGCCGGGCTGTTCTCCGCAGTCGAGGATGCCGGCCGAAACCGCAAGCTGGTAGAGCGCCAACTGGGCGTGCCGTTGGGCGTCGTCCTTGGTGACCGGGTTCCTCCCGGTCTTGATGTCGACGATCACCGGCCGGCCGGCGATGTCGCGTTCCAGACGGTCGATGCGGCCGCGGACACGCACGTCGGGCAGGCCGGGATCCGGGCTGGTCAGAACTCCGTCGATGACGAGTTCGCTGGCGATCTCGGTGAGCTCGTGGCGGGTCTGGGCTCGCCACTGCCAGAATGCCGAGAGCATCGCCTTGTGCCGCGCCAGTTCGTTGCGCGAATACCAAGCTGACTCGAAAGGCAATGTTTCCCAAATTGGTTCGAGCTCGGTGAGCAGTTGAGCCTCAGTGGTCGCGCCGCTCGCGATCAGCGTGTGCAGCACCGATCCCAGCGCTGAACGGATGTCGCGCCGGTCGCTGCCACCGTGGCGCTCCAGTAGCCAGCGCAGCGGGCAGTCGGCGATCGTCTGCACGATTGACGGCGACAGCGTGACGGGCGTGCAAGCGTCGTCGGCTAGCGGCTGGTCGGTGCTGACCGGGGTTCTGCCGTACCAGGTCCCCGGATCGGCGCCGGGCACACCGGCTGCGGCGAGGCGGGCCAATTGTGTTGCGGCGCAGCAGCGCCGGGCTTCGTCGACCGCGTCGTGCGGTGCGCAGACCACTGAGCGCAGCCGACCGACGAGAGCGGCGGGCGATAGCACGCGTGGCGCGGCCGGCGCGTCACAGTCGCCATCGGTCAGCGCCGTCAGCTCGTCGATAAACATCGAGGGAACCGCTGTGTCGTCGCTGTCACTGTCGACGGCGGTGACGACCACCCGGCGCCGGGCCCGCCCCAGCGCGGCGACCAGCAGCCGCCGCTCGTCGGCCAGCACGGGCGCGCGGGGCGACGCGGTGTCGGCGATGCCGTCGAGGACGTCGACGAGCTGCTGCGTGCGCAGCACCCCGCCGCGCGGAACGGTGTTGGGCCACAACCCTTCCTGCATGCCCGCGACGACGACGACATCCCATTCACGGCCGAGCGCCGCGTGCACGCTGACGACCGCGACGGTGTCGGGTTCGACCGCGGGCTCCCGTTCTGGCGGCGGAATCTTGAGCGCGGTGACATGCTCGACGAGCCCGCGGACCGTCGCGCCAGGGGTGTGCGCCACGTAGCCGTCGGCGATCTCGAACAGCATCGTCACGGCGTCCAGGTCGCGGTCGGCTTGTGCCGCGGCGCTGCCGCCCCGGGCTCTGGTTTTCAGCCAGCGGTCCTGCAGTCCCGACCGGTTCCACGCCTGCCACAGTGCAGAGCGCGGGTCCCCGTCGGCGGCGGACACCGCGGCGTCGACGACGGCCCGGACACGGCGCAGCGCGTTCGCATGGGCGGCGGGCTGCGGACGGGAACCGGCGAGCACTTCCGCCAGCAGGACATCGGAACATGCTCGCGCGTCGCTGTTTTCGCCACGGCGCAGGCTGCGGCGAAGCCCACGCAGCGAGACGGGGTCGACACGGCCGATAGGCCCGGTGACTAACGTCAGCGCCTTCTCGCCGTCGAGCCCGTCGACTGCCGCGGCCAGCACGGTGAGCAGCGCTCGCACCGCGGGGTGGTCAGCGGGTGGGGTTCTGGGTGCGGCCGCGCGCACCGGAACGCCGGCCGCCGCGAGCGCCCGCGGCAGCGCCGCCGCGGCCCGCGGCAACGACCGCACGATCACGGCCATGTCCGACCACCGCACCCCGTCGACCAGATGCGCCCGGCGCAGCGTGTCCGCGATCAGCGCGGCCTCGGCGTGCGGGGATTTCGCAAGCCGCACCGACACCGATCCCGGATCGTCGCCGGCGCCGTGGATGAGGCGCGCCGGCGA
>JBLNEK010000081.1:0-6048 GCA_050262635.1 Candidatus Sericytochromatia bacterium
ACCTCATCGCTGACTTCGACATCGGCCAGTACCCGCCCCAACGCCTGGACCATTTCCTCCGAGAAGGCGTTGCGCCGCGAGGGCCGATTCATGGTGATCACCGCCACGCCATCGTCCACCTCGGCCAGGAGGTCTTCGGATCCGGTATCGAGGGCCGTCACGGCGCACCCACCACGAAACGCACGCCGCCGATCTCGGCGACCGGCCCGTCACCGTCGGGCAAGCCCTCCAGGCCCGGTGTCAACCAGAGTTCGGTGATGCCTTCGGCCCGGCGGTCCACCGCCGAGACGAACCGCAACGCTTGGCCGGCCACGTCCAGCCGGACCTCGGCTAGCCCGCCGCCTAGCTGCGCGTCGAGCCCAAGCACCCGGCCCCACCGCTGAGCCGCCACGGCCGGGTCTGCCACCTCGACCGTGATGCCGGCGATGCCCCCGCCCGGGTGATCGGGCGCGGTCCCCGTCCATGCCGGTCCCGCCCAGCGCCATGACCTGGTGGGCGACGCCCAGTCCAGGGACACGATCGCCCCGGGGATGTCCTTGGGGTGCAGGTGGGTGCCGGCGATGTCCTCGAGGTCAACCTTCCACACCACCCGAACTCCCAGCTCGGCCACCCGCCGGCGGGCCTCCTCCAGCGAGGGCACCTGGAATATGGCCATGTAGCCGCTGTCTGACCCACGGCGGGCCAGGTAGCGCCCGGCGGTGGTATCGGGCCGCACCGGAGAGACGACTTCCACGAACGTGTCACCCACCGGAAACACCGCGTTGATCAGCCCGAACTCGCCAACCCCCGGATCATGGAACGGGTCCGGCCAGCCAAACGTCTGCTGGAGAGCACTGGCGATCTTCTCGCAGTCGTGCGCAGCCAGCGCCACCTGGCGCAGACGAGGACCGGGCAGTGAATCAGGCATAAACACCCTCCCCTCGCAGAGACGTCGGACCACCGTACCTGGGCTCCCACCACGGCGCGCCCCACGCCGGGGTCTCCGTCAGGCGCCTCGCGGTGGTTGTACAGAATCTGGTCACGCGGTAGGCCTTCCCCGCGACCGCGCGCATGTGGCTACGGCCACGCTAGGCCGCGGGTCTGGCACACCCCTAGTTCGGCTCGGTCGCGGGTGAGCGTTCCGTCGCCCTCGACCGGCTGCCCTTCAACCGACAGGAACACCAAAAACCAGTCCACCGCCGGCCCAAGTTCGCTCGCCAGGCGGACCAAAGCGCATAAAAGTTGGCCACGCGGCTGCGAAACGCGGCAAGGCGACGCGGGGCAGGTAGGGGCCGTCGTTACTCGACGCTAGTCGTACAGCCGACAGCGCTCGACGAGAATGTCGGCCGTGCAGCTCTACGCTTCCGGAAACTCACTTGTGCAGATCGGCACGCAACTTGGCGTCGACCACGGCACGGTTTGGCGCCAGCTTGCGCAAACGCGGCGTGAAGATGCGGGAACACATGGTCAGCCAACCTAGCGCTTATTTAATGTTTTTCCGATGCACTAGATAACTTCTTCTAGGTGGCTGTGTGTGCTATCAACCAGCGAAAACCTCACGATGATCGACGTGCACCGCAACCAGTACAGGCAACGCACCGGCCGTGAACTGACCGACGAGAATGTGTGGATCCAGGAACGCCGCCGCGAAGTCGCCCCCTGGACGCGATCATCAAACGGCTCCGGACCGACACCGCAGTCAGGGAACAGGGCAACAGCGTCAGCGGGGCGCGCACGGCAAAACCGCCTGCCGCCTGATGCAGATCAAACCCGCGGAAGACACCAATCCGTACTTCCTAGGCCCACCCTGGAAACACGATCAGGGCCGCTCGAAGTGCATGTAGTCGATGGGAGACCGCCAGTAGCCGCCCCACTGCCAACCTCGATCGGTGAAGACGTGTACGGCGGGATCGCCGCCATGCAAAAGGCCCCGGTCGGTGCGGCTGCGGTCCAGGTATGCCGCCGCATTCTTCGGCTGGAACGCGCCCCTGGCGTCAATGTACGGATTGAGAAGTGGGTTGACGTCAATCGCCCGACCGTAGGCATGCTGAGACCATCGGCCGGTTCCCGGGATGTCTCGGCAGCTGAACGCCGACGTGTTGTTGTCTTCCATCTGTAGCTCATCGGAAGCGGCCGGATACTGGTCAACCGTACGGATCTTCTCGATGGGATACCGCAGTTGGTACAGCTGCTCGAAGATTGTGATGACCTGCGACACCAGTTCTTCGTGCACGATCAACTTGGCCACGGTGCGTCTGGCCGTCGAAACCGATGTGGTCGACGCCAACCCGCCGCAGCTGCTCCGGTCCCACTGGGCAACCCGGACGCCAGCTCGCGCCGAGTTCGGCGGCAGTGACGGGATCAATGGTCGGCGGCTCGGCAGGTGCGGGCGGGGCGCTGGCAGGCGGCGAAGGCGCGGAGGGGGTGGCGGCCCGGCCGCAGAAGGCGGTGGCGCCGCGGTGCACTGCACGAGCACGACACTAGCTGCGGTCATTACCGCCAGTGCCGCGACACTGCGCCTGACGAACGTCGATCGGTGACGAGTCCTCACCGTCTCGTTCTATCTCCACAAGGGCGCTACAGTCGGCGGTTTAGCTTGGACAAGTCCAGGTCGCGCCAACGCTACCGTCGCCGGGAGAATACCCTTCCGAACCCGCCGGCGGGGGATCAGGCGAGCGCGGCGACCGCGGTCAGACAGGGATATGTCAAGAAGTTGGCTCGTTGCTACGCAACCCGTAATGCCGTCGCGAGCATCGTGGAGATTAATTGGCATGATTTCAGACAGAACCAGAAGGCGGCAGGGATCATTAAAGACCCGAATCCCGGTCTCGGTGGGTATTTCACCGCCAGGTATGAGGACGGCCGTTGGTACATCGAATACGTTCTGGTGCTGAGTTCATGAGCCATCGCGATGATCGGATAGATGCCGCGCATCGGTGGGCGAAGCCGACGCGCTGCGGGGTGGTCCGCGTCCGCCTTGTCCGATGAGAGTCGTTGATCCCTGGTGCGCCGGCGGCGTAGCGGGCGGATGGAAGCCGCTTCTGTGCGACAAGATTGATCATGGATATCGGCCGAGAACTAATGCGACGGGCAGAAAACGCACGATGACAAATAGTGGTTGCACTGAGCTCCGCCGCACCCGAGAACACCGACGCCGGTAGCGTCATGCCATGGTCACACGTCATTTCGTCTTGGTGGCCTCGACGTTCCTGGCTGCAACTATGTTGGCGGCCATCGCCATTCCAGTTGTATCGCCGTCGGCCGCTGCCCAACCTGCGACGTTCGACCTGCAGGCCCATCGCGGTGGTCGCGGCGAGACGACCGAAGAATCATTGCGGGCTTTCGCCAAGTCGCTCGAACTCGGGGTCAACACTTTGGAATTGGACGTCGTCATCACCAGGGACGGCCAACCGCTGGTCTGGCACGACCCGACGATCGAACCCGAGAAGTGTGCCGACACCGGACCGGTATTCGGCGCCGACCCGCAGTATCCGTACGTCGGGAAACTTGTGCATGACCTCACGTTGGCGCAAGTCGGCACACTCAATTGCGGAAAGCTGCTCGATGAGTTTCCTCGCGCCGAGGTGGTGGCCGGCAACAAGATTGCGACGCTGCCGCAAGTCTTCGCTCTCACCGACTCATACGCGGCAGACGTGCGCTACAACATCGAAACCAAGGTCGAGGCGGACAAGCCGGACACATCCGCCAGCCCACGAGAGTTCGTCGACGTGATACTGGCCGCGGTCCGGTCGGCAGGCAAGGTGGACTGGGTCGAGATTCAAAGCTTCGATTGGCGAACGCTGCCGATGGTGCGTCAAGCCGAGCCGTCGATTCCCTTGGTGGCGTTGTGGGACGAGACGACGTGGATTCCGGACTCGCCGTGGCTGAACGGCATCAATCCCGCAGTTGTCGGCGATCCCATCATCGGCGCGACCCTGGTTGGCGCGACAATACTCTCACCTGGCTACTCAGTGCCGTATGGACAGATGCCCACAGATCCGGGCTTCGCGCTCGTGGCCGACAAGACTTTTGTCGATCGGGCACATGCATTGGGCCTCAGAGTCATTCCGTGGACAATCGACGACGCCGACACCATGCGGGCACAGATAGCTGCCGGCGCTGACGGCATCATCACCGACTACCCCACCCTGCTACGCAGTGTGATGGCGCAGCTCGGTATGCCGCTGCCACCGCCGCACCACCGTGCCTAAGTCCCGAACGGTCTCACCGCTGGGCCACCGACCGGCGGTCATGACGAGGTGACCCCCGGCCCGATCACGGCCTTTGAGATCACAGACCGATATGTCCTGCGGCCGACGCCGTCACCTTGCTCTGCGCTCTAGCTGGGCAACTCGTTCGGTCAGGCCCGAGCTCGACGACTTTCGGCGTCCACGACCTCAAGCTGGTCCGGTGATGGGCCCACCGTTTTCATGGCCGGTGTGTCCCAGCCGTCTAACTCATCCTCCGCCATACCTCGCCGTCAGCGCGACTGGGCTCGAAGGGCCTTCGACGATGTCATCGAAGACATCTTCGAACGGCCGTCGTCCGGCCTCCAGGCTCACCGCGGTCTCGGCGGATAATCCGGCGCGACCCAGAACATCCCAAATAGCCGCGATTTGGCCGCGGCACTGGCGTTTTCGTCGACAGCCATCTTCAGCAACTCGCGCGCCATCCGGACCTGACCGCACCGACTTGCCTAGCTCCAACGCAGAGCAAGGTGACGGCGCGACGATTCACGATCGACACGGCGCCGAGAGCACTGATGCTCTTGGTTGCCCTCAGCGGTGAGGCTCCCCGGGGGGCTCAGCCCGTGCTGATTTTCTGGTCCATCGGCACCACGACGCTCGCCTCCGGCGGATTCTCTAGTTCCCGGTATGCCGACTCAAGAATGGCCGGAACCGCTTCTAAGTCGCGGTATATGCCCATCAGTTGCTCCAGGATCTTGATTCGTTGCTGACCCGCCTCGTCCACCGCCCGCCGAGCCTGCTCACGATAATGATCGGCCTCCTGCTTTACGTCGGCGAGGAGCTGCTCACGCTGCTGCTGGGAGTCGTGCCACGCCTCATCGATCTCCGATTCTGCTTTAGCGCGAATCTCGGCCAGTTCGGCGTCGAGCTCTTTCTTGGTTTGCTCATACTCGGCTTCTAGAGCGTTTCGCTTTGCGACCATGTCTGCCAAGAGCTCTTCGTGCTTTCGCTGCTCGGCCTGGGCCGCGGCCTCCGCCGCCGCGATCAGCGACTCTGTCTCGGCACGCGCCTCGGCCTGCATCTCGGAAGCCTCGTCGATCGCACGCCGCAGCATCTTCGCCATCCGCTGTTGCATCGCGTGCGGCGAAGATGAGGTATCGGTCAGAACGGCGACCTCCTTCCGCAGAGCGGCTGCTTCATCGCCCAATTCCTTCAGGCGGGCTTTTAGACTCTCGATGTCGTCGAGCGGCAACTGCTGCTTGCTGACCAACACCTCGATGTAGGCATCAACCGCAGCCGGATCGTAGCCCCTGAAAACACGAGAGAACGTCTGTGCGGATTCGGCTTTCACGCCAACTCCTCCTTTCTCAAACGCATATAGACCAGGGGCAGGTGGACCGCCGCAAACCTAAGGCGTCCCAGCCGGCGACGTCTCAACCATGCAGCCGGCATCAGACCCAGGACGGTTCACTCTCCTGGCTTGTGGGGACATCGTTGCGAGGTCCCGCCATATTTCCACCGGCAATTTGTTTCTCGGGAAGCAACTTCGCTTGCACGACGTAGGCGTCTGGGCCCTACAGCCACGGTCATATCTGGTCGGGGACAACGCATCATTGCACCGGACGAAGCACCACGATGCCAGGCACCGTCCGCAGGTAGTCGAGGAGCGGAGTGTCGACCACCTTGTTCGTTGCCGGCAGTGATGATGCGTTTCGAAGGATAGGCCCCTCCGGTGTGTCGACGAAGATACCGATGTGCGTCACGTCCAAGCCGCCATCTTGTGCGTAGGCTCCGATGTAGTCACCGGTGCGCAGCCGGCCCAGGACGCTCGTATCGACGTGCCGACTGGGAATGTATGAGACAGTTCGCGCGACGACCGGTA
>JBLNEK010000082.1:0-8701 GCA_050262635.1 Candidatus Sericytochromatia bacterium
CGCGGTGGCGGCCCGCCGCGGGCCGCGCCGCCGGACGTGGGTGATCAGCTCGCCGGGTCGGGCCGGCCCGGCGAGCGTCGCGTCGACGCCGCCGTCCACGCTCGATCGAAGCCCGTCGGGAACCGCTGTCGCCGAACGCTTTTCGATTCGCACGTCATCTGCCGTCAACAGCACGCCCGGGGGCAGGTCGCGGACCGCCACCACCGCGTCGACACGATCACCGTCAGGATCGGAACGCAACGCCGCGACTGCGGCGAGCACCACCAGCACCGCCGCCGCGATTCGCCGTGCCGCCAGGGTGCGGGACCAGTCGGGCCGAAGCAGCCGCGAGACGCGGCTCAGGACAGACGGATTGAGCGATTCCCCCACCCGGCCACGTTAAGGCCCAGGGGACAGCCCGAGGGTCAGACGAAACGAGTCTGTGGATAACCGGTTCAGCTGGCCGCGGCGGCCGGGGCCGGCGTCGCCGCCGACGGCTTCGCCTCGCCGCTGGACTTCGAGGAGGACGAACTGTCGCTCGACGAGCTGGAGTCAGCGGTGGCCTTCTTCTCGCCGTTGGACGTGCCGTTGGAGTCTGCCCGGCTGTCGGTGCGGTAGAAGCCGCTGCCCTTGAACACCACGCCGACCTTTCCGAAGAGCTTGCGCAGCCGGCCCGTGCACTGAGGGCACTGGGTCAACGCGTCGTCTGTGAACGCCTGCACCGCGTCGAACCGGTTGTCACACTCGGTGCACGCATAGGAGTAGGTCGGCACAGAAAACCTCCGTTAGGTCAGCTTGCTAGCACTCTACCTATTCAAGTGCCAACGAGCCAGCGTGCATTCCCGAAAACGAGTCGTCAAACCAGCGAAACCAAGCCGGATTCGGGAGTCAGCGCGTGGGTCATCGAGACGTCGTGCGGCTCGACCGGAAGGTCGTCGACCAGCTCGTCGTCGCGCACCACCGCGATCAACCGGGCGGCGGGATTGCGGAATCCTAGGGACCGGTCGTAGAAGCCCGCTCCGCGGCCCAGCCGCACACCGTGGCGGTCCACGGCCAGCGCCGGCACCAGGACGACGCTCACCGTACCCAGCGCCGACGGTGGCAACCACGGTCCCGGCGGCTCCGTCAGCCCGTGCGGCGCAGCCACCAGGGCGCCCGAGCGGTACTCCGACCACTGCAACGGCTGCGGGATGCCTTCTACCGAACGCGCGACCGGCAGCAGCACGGACCCGCAGATCGAGACGATGGCATCGGCCAGATCGGGGAACCCGGGTTCGGACGGCAGCGGTGCGAAGGCGGCGACGACGTCATCGGGGTGCAGCAGGGCGCGCAGGTGCCGCACGAGCGCGGCGGATTCGGCACGGCGAAGGTCTTCGGGGATCATTCGCCGCGCGGCGACCCGCTCAGCGCGGATACGGTCCTTTAACGTGGTCGCCACGCGCTAACGATGACAGGGGGCTCGACCGGTATGCCACAGCGACTCACAGGTCACGGCGATAGGGTTGATCGATGACGCGAGCAGAGGTTCCGATCCCGCGCACGGCGATCGTGCCGGCTGCCGGCCTGGGCACCAGGTTCCTGCCCGCGACCAAGACGATCCCCAAAGAACTGCTCCCGGTCGTCGACACTCCGGGCATCGAGCTGGTCGCCGGTGAGGCCGCCGACGCCGGCGCAGAGCGGCTGGTGATCGTGACCTCGGAGGGCAAAGACAGCGTTGTCGCGCACTTCGTCGAGGACCTGGTGCTCGAAGGCACGCTCGAGGCCCGCGGAAAGCACTCGATGCTGGAAAAAGTTCGACGCGCGCCGGCCTTGATCAAGGTCGAATCGGTGGTGCAGGCCGAGCCACTGGGACTCGGCCACGCGATCAGCTGCGTGGAGCCGGTGCTCTCCGATGACGAGGACGCGGTTTCTGTGCTGCTGCCCGACGACCTGGTACTGCCCACCGGCGTGCTGGAGACCATGTGCAAGGTGCGTGCCAAGTATGGCGGCACCGTGCTGTGCGCGTTCGAAGTCCCGCCTTCGGAGATCAGTGCGTACGGCGTGTTCGACGCCGAAACCATGCCTGACGACGACAACCCGGACGTGCTGCGCGTCAAGGGCATGGTGGAGAAGCCCAAGGGCGAGGACGCCCCGTCGCCGTATGCCGCCGCTGGCCGCTACGTGCTGGACCGGGCCATCTTTGACGCGCTACGGCGCGTGACGCGCGGGGAGGGCGGCGAAATCCAGCTGACCGACGCCATCGCGCTGCTGATCGAGGAGGGGCATCCGGTGCACGTGGTCGTGCATCGCGGCTCTCGACACGACTTGGGAAATCCCGGTGGCTACCTGAAGGCTGCGGTTGACTTTGCATTGGATCGGGCCGACTATGGCCCGGACTTGCGGCGGTGGTTGGTGGAGCGATTGGGCCTGCAGCCCAAGCAGTGATTGCGTGCCGGGTCCGCGCTAACGGCAGAAAGGCATGCTGTGCGTTCGGTGGAAGAACAGCAGGCTCGCGTGATGGCCGCGGCGGTCGCGCCACGACCGGTCCGCGTTGCGATTGCCGAAGCACAGGGCTTGATGTGCGCCGAAGAAGTAGTCACGGAAAGGCCTCTGCCCGGGTTCGACCAGGCGGCGATCGACGGCTATGCGGTGCGCAGCGTCGACGTGGCGGACGTCGGCGAAGGCGAGTTCGGCGATGAGCCAGGCGGCATCGAGGTGCGCCTGCCGGTGGTCGGGGACATCGAAGCCGGCGCCCGCACACCCAGTCGGCTGCAGCCACGGCAGGCCGCACGGGTGCGGACCGGGGCGCCGATGCCGACGCTCGCCGACGCGGTGCTGCCACTGCGGTGGACCGACGGCGGCGAGTCGAAGGTGCGGGTGCTGCGCGCGGTGCGCCGCGGTGCCTATGTGCGGCACGCCGGTGACGACGTGCAGCCCGGCGATGTCGCGGTGCGGGCCGGCGCCATCATCGGCGCGGCGCAGGTCGGCTTGCTTGCGGCGGTCGGCCGGGAGCGGGTGCTGGTGCACCCGCGGCCGCGGTTGTCGGTGATGAGCGTCGGCAACGAGCTCGTCGACATCTCCCGCACGCCCGGCAACGGCCAGGTGTACGACGTGAACTCGTATGCGCTGGCGGCCGCGGGACGCGACGCGGGCGCGGAAGTGAGCCGGGTCGGCATCGTCAGCACCGATCCGCAGGAACTGCGCGAGGTGGTCGAAGGCCAGCTGAACCGCTCGGAGGTGGTGGTGATCGCCGGGGCGGTCGGCGGGGCCGCCGCGGAGGCGGTGCGGTCGGCGCTTTCGGCCCTCGGCGAGATCGACATCAACCGTGTCGCAATGCATCCCGGCTCGGTGCAGGGGTTCGGGCAGCTCGGTCTTGAAGGTGTGCCGACATTCCTGCTGCCCGCGAACCCGGTCAGCGCCTTGGTGGTGTTCGAGGTGATGGTTCGCCCGCTGATCCGGCTGTCACTCGGCAAGCGCCAGCCGGTGCGGCGCGTCGTCGAGGCGCGCACACTGTCGCCGATCTCGTCGGTGCCCGGGCGCCGCGGATATCTGCGCGGACAGCTGATGCGCGATCAGGACACCGACGAATACCTCGTGCAGGTGCTCGGCGCACCGGGCTCGTCGTCGCACTTGCTGGCCACGCTGGCCGAGGCCAACTGCCTGGTGATCGTTCCGAGCGACGCCGAACAGATCCGCACCGGCGAGTCCGTCCGCGTTGCATTCTTGGCGCAACGCGGCTGAATCCCGTTCGCGGTGAGCTTTTTTCGTCACAGTTCGACTCACCCGGGGTGGCCCGCCACTGTAGGGCCGATCAGAGTGACCGCGGGGGTCGTGCGGCTGCGGCCCGTGCGGATGCGCGACGCGGCGGCGTGGAGCCGCATCCGGCTCGCCGACCGCGAGCATCTCGAGCCGTGGGAGCCGACGACGGACACGGATTGGGTTCGGCGACAAACGGTTTCGTCGTGGCCGGCGGTGTGCTCCGGCCTGCGCGCCGAGGCCCGAAAGGGGCGCATGCTGCCGTTCGCGATCGAACTCGACGACGAGTTCTGCGGGCAGCTGACGGTCGGCAACGTCACGCACGGCGCGTTGAGGTCGGCGTGGATCGGGTACTGGGTGGCGAGTTCGGCCACCGGCAAGGGGGTGGCCACCGCCGCGCTCGCGCTCGGGCTGGACCACTGCTTCGGCCCGGTGGGACTACATCGGGTGGAGGCGACGGTGCGCCCGGAGAACGCTGCGAGCCGGCGCGTGCTGGCGAAGGTCGGGTTCCGCGAGGAGGGCCTGCTGCGGCGCTACCTAGACGTTGACCGCGCCTGGCGCGACCACCTGCTGGTGGCGATCACCGTGGAAGAGGTCCACGGCTCGGTGGCCGGGAAGCTGGTGCGGGCCGGCCAGGCGCAGTGGGCCTGACATGGCGTTGCGCCGAACCACCATTTCCAGGTCGTGATTCGCCGCTAATCGCGACCATGGCATCCTTTTCGCGACACCGGGACGGACTTTCTCTGTTACAGATGTGACTCATGTGCCTGTTGGTGCTTGCCTGGAGTGAATTACAGGTGTGTAATTGTGCTGGTCACGCGGCGCGCCTTCGCCCTTTGCGCTGATCACGGACCTAGCCTGGCGGCGAAAGGAGCAGGCACATGCCAAGCGTTCCGCAATCACTCCTGTGGATTTCCCTCGTGGTGCTGTGGCTGTTCGTCCTCGTGCCGATGCTGATCAGCAAGCGCGACGCCGTGCGCCGTACCAGCGACGTCGCGCTTGCGACGCGGGTGCTCAACAGCGCCGCCAGTGCCAGGCTGAAGAAGCGGGGCCCGGCCGACGGTCATCGCAGCAACCCGGACTGGCAGCCCGTCGACGAAGAGGACGACGTTCTCGACGACGAGATGGAGAACAAGCCCGTCGTCATCAAGGCTGCCGCGCCGGTGGACGAGCAGGACATCCTCGACGTGGACATCGTCGAGGAGGATTCCGGCGCGCTGCCGGTCGGCTCGAGCGAGCCGGCTGCCGAAACAGAGCCGGAAGCCGAACCGGTGCCGGTGGCCGCCGACGAGCCGGCCGGAGAAACCGAAGTAGCCGGCGAGCCGGATGACGACGGCACGTCCGATGAATACGAATATGTCGAGGACACTTCAGGTTTGGAGTCCGAGGAGGAACCGCCGACGGCGATGACGCCGCCGGTCGGGTCGCGGCGTCGGCTGTTTGAGTCGAAGACCGCGGCGGCCGTCAGTGCCCGCAAATACCGCTTCCGCAAGCGCGTGCTGCTGGGCATGTCGTTGGTGTTGGTGGCGACGACGGTCGCGGCGGTCACGGTGTGGCCGGCCGGATGGTGGGCCTGCGGTGCTGCCGGAACGATCACGATCCTCTACCTCGCGTATCTGCGCCGCCAGACCCGGATCGAGGAGCGGGTGCGGCGGCGGCGGATGCAGCGGATGGCTCGCTCCGGTGTCGGCGTCCAGAATGCCCCCGACCGCAGCTACGACATGCGGTCGCGCCTGCATCAGCCCGGGGCCGCGGTGTTGGAAATCGACGACGAGGACCCGGCTTTCGAGCATCTGGACTATGTGCCCGGGCCGATGGAGTACCACCTGCCGAAGGCTGCCGGCCAGTAACCGGTGGACTTCCACGGTTTACCCGCGGGTGCCTGCGGCTGGTACCCTGCTAGCGCCAGGGGCTATGGCGCAGTTGGTAGCGCGACTCGTTCGCATCGAGTAGGTCAGGGGTTCGAATCCCCTTAGCTCCACCAAAGCGGCTGTTCAGGCGGTACGAAAAACGCCTGAATCAGTATCCAACATCCGATCCAACGTTCTGGCGGGTAATTTCGATGCCATGGCCAGCATGCGATCACGCGCTCGCAAAGACGGAAGCTCCTACATCGAGGTCATGTTCCGCCTCGATGGCCGTCAGCGGTCCATCAGCTTCACCGACCAGGAACATGCCCAGAAGTTCGTGGATCTGATGGCTCTGGTCGGCCCAGCCAAGGCGATGGAGGTGTACAGCCTCGATCCCACACCGCGTGCCGCCAACGGCTCTGCCGTCACTGTGGGTGAGTGGATGGGTCACTACGTCGAGCATCTCTCGGGCGTCAACCCGGTCACGGTGGCCAAATAGCTGGCCTACATCAAGAACGACATCGCTCCGGTGTTCGGGCATCTGTTGCTGGCTGACCTGTCCCGTGATGGTGTAGCCCGCTGGATCACCACGCTGGAATCTGCTGGAGTGGCCGCGAAGACCATCGCCACCGTAACAAGAGTCAATTTAGCCCCTGAGGCACAAATATCGCTTTACCATCATCATCATTCGGCGGCACCTGCGAAGGAGCCGATATGTTGTTTCGCGTCATCGCCGCAGCGAGCACCCCGCTGACATCGGCGTCATTAGGGCGCCCCTGATAAAGGAGCAGTTATGTCCATCATCTCGGCCATCGTTGTGGGCATCATCATCGGAATTGTGGCGCGCCTGATCATGCCGGGTAGGCAGGCTATCGGCATGATCATGACCATCGTGTTAGGTATCGTCGGCGCGTTGGCAGGCTCGTGGATAACCACCGCAGTCACGCACAAAGATATCGGTCACTTCGACATAATTTCGTTCATCGTCGGCGTCGTCGTCGCAGTCATCTTGATAGCGATCTACGCCGGCATCACGGGGCGCGGTGCCCGCGCGAGGAGAACGTAATCACCGAACCCGGCGGAGCCACGCGGTACACCGCGCCGACGTCGTCGTCGGTGACGTAGACCGCGCCGTCGGGTCCAATTACCGCCGCGACGGATCCTGTGAGGCGACGAGTGGAAACCACTCACAGCGGCAACCGACATCTTCGTTGACCTACCCGCAGTTCAGTGAAACGCTAATCGTCTTGCTAACCTCGATGACCACGATCTTGTCGCCCGGCCCGGTCCGGTTTGTCCTGGTGACCGTTTGCGGATTACGGACATCGGTCACCGTGCATCGTTCGAGCGGGCCGCTGCCGACCCGGTCGATATTCACGGTGTACCCCTGGTCTTGCAGTTCCGCGATGGTATCCACTGCCCCCGTGGCGGCCAGCCAGTGAAGGCCGCCTTGGTCATCGACCAGGCAACGAACTGCGGTGCCATCACTGGCCGTCACCCTGTGGCCGATCTCACCACTAGAACAACTGGCGCCCGGTGCGGGTGCATCAGCATTCGCCGGCGCAGCCGCCGCTAACGGCACAGCTAACGCTATCGCCGCAATAATCATGATCCTCATAGCCGGTGATCGTAGGGCGACGCCGTCGCCCGTTTGGGACAAACGCGGTCATCGATGAGTCCCGCAGTCAAGGGCACAGGGTCATAATGTCCACTTCTGTGCCTGAACCCACCAAGGTTTCATAGCCCTTCACATGACGCTCTCATAGAACGTCATTGGGCATGCCGGCCGGCGTGGCGGCGGACAGAGTCCGATACGCCACGCATGCCAGCACAGCGAGCACCAGGGAAGCAACCGCCAGTGGTGTATATGCCCGAAATGATCTCGCACTACTGGAGGCGAGGTTCGACTTAACTGGCTGGTACGTGAATCGATGGTGACCGGGCAGGGCGAAGCCATCCGGCGTAAGCCGGATCTGATCGTTAGGTGGTTTTAGGCTGCGGGTTCGATAGTGACGGTGTGTCCGAGGGCTTGGAGTTTGGCGATGAGTCGGCGGGTTTCTTTGGCGGGGTCTACTCGGCGGTCGAGGTAGTCGGCACCGAGGTCGGCATAGGGTTTGTCGGCGGCGAGCACGTGCCAGATGACGATGCTGAGTTTGTGCGCGACGGCGACGATGGCTTTGTTCTTGGCGGTCGGGTTGCGTGAGCCGCCGAACTTGCGGACATGCCAGCGGTACAGGCTTTGCAGATAGCCGGGCGTGCGCGATGCGGCCCATGCGCATTCGACGAGGACGTGCTGGAGGTGCCGGTTTCCCTTTCGGGGTTTGCCGGAATGGCGTTTGCCCGCAGATTCATGGTTTCCCGGACATATCCCGATCCATGAGGCGAACTGCTGCGCTGAGGGGAACGTTTCGGCGATGTCGGCTCCGGCTTCGGAAATGACCGCTGCGGCGGCGAAGGGGCCGATGCCGGGGATCGTGGTCAACAGCTCGCGCTGGGACCGAAAGGGTTGCATCATGTCCTCGATCTGGGTGTCGAGCCTGGCGATCATCTCCTCGAGATGGTCGAGATGGTCCAGATGCAGTCGGCACATCAGGGCGTGGTGGTCGTCGAAGCGGCCTTCCAGCGCCCGTTGCAGGTCGGGAATCTTCGCCCGCATTTTGCCTTTGGCCAGCTCGGCGAGCACCAGTGGGCGGCGCTCGCCATCGATGAGTGCTTCCACCATCGCCCGCACCGACTGGGTGGTGATCTTCGATGCCACCGAGTCGACCTTGATCCCCGCGTCTTGAAGGACGTTGCCCAGCCGCTGCAGCTCACTGGTGCGCGACTCGGTGAGCTTGGTGCGATACCGGATCACATCGCGTGCGGCTTTGATCTGCGCGGGCGGGATGAACGAACCCCTCAGCAGTCCGCATTCGAGCAGGTGAACTAGCCATTCGGCATCGGAGAGATCGGTCTTGCGGCCCGGCACGTTGCGCACGTGGCCGGCGTTGCAGACCAGGACCTGCTCGAACTGGCCGTGCTCGACGAGCGCGTGATACACCGGCATCGAGTAGATCCCGGTTGCCTCCATCGCCACGTGCGTCACACCAAGGCCGGTCAGCCACCGCGCGCACTCCCGCAACACCCCGTAGAAGGTC
>JBLNEK010000083.1:0-6456 GCA_050262635.1 Candidatus Sericytochromatia bacterium
CATCCCAACCTCGCGCGACCCGGCCGCGCCGCGCGTCGATGTCGGCGGCCTGCTTCTGTCGTCGATCGGCGTGACTGCCCTTGTCTACACCGTCATCGATGCGCCCAACTGGGGGTGGGCCAGTCCACGGACAGCCACCGGGTTCGCCACCGCGATCGTGGTTCTCACCGCCTTCGCACTCTGGGAGCACCGCAGCTCGCATCCGATGCTCGACGTGTCAGTGTTCGCGAATCGACGGTTCTCCGGCGGCAGCGTCGCCGTCACCGCTGGATTCCTCACACTGTTCGGCTTCATCTTCGTCATCACCCAGTACTTCCAATTCATCAAGGGCTACAGCGCATTCGAAACAGGTGTGCGATTGCTGCCCGTCGCTATTTCAATCGCCGCCGCCAGCATCGTCGGACCGCGCGTTGTCGAAAGGATCGGCACCACAACGGTTGTCGCCGGTGGGCTCGCCATCTTCGCCGCCGGCCTGGCCTGGGCATCGACCGCGGACACAGCCACGCCCTATATGGAGATCGCCATGCAAATGGTGCTGCTCGGCGGCGGCCTCGGGCTGACTACGGCGCCGGCCACCGAGTCGATCATGGGCTCGCTGTCCGCCGACAAGGCCGGCGTCGGCTCGGCGATCAACGACACCACCCGAGAACTTGGCGGCACGCTCGGCGTCGCCATCGTCGGCAGCGTCTTCGCGTCCGTGTACTCCGGTCGGCTGGCCGAAAGCCCGGCACTGAGCCAGCTGCCTGCCGAAGCGCGCTCCGCGATGGAGTCGTCGATGGCCGCGGCGCAGCGCGTCGTCGGCCAGTTGCCCGCCGGCGTAGCATCCGGTGTTCGCGATGTGGTTGACCGCGCTTTCCTCGACGGCCTTCAGGTCGGGTCGCTGGTCAGCGCGGGCATCGCGTTGACGGCCGCAGGCGTCGTCGCTTGGTTGCTCCCCGCGCGGGCCCGCGAATCCACCACCCGCACAGCCGAAATCGCGTTGCCGGAAGAGGAGGAGGTCTGTGCATGAGCTACATAGAGACGTGGAGCAACGGCCACGGACGAGTGGCGAGTCTGCTCACCGACGTCCGGAGAATCACCATTCCCGAGGCCGGTCACTTCTCCGCACTGGAACGCCCGGATGTCGTCGCTCGGATACCGCTCACCGCTTCTTGAATTGCAGCGCGGCCGTTGCCTTCCATGCGCTCACGCGAGGTCGAGGAAAACCACCAGGCCCCACGAAAGGGCCAGCATCTCTGCGTTCGAAACCTTCCCGATGCGCTCACCCAGCTTGGATCGAGGCATCGTCGTGAACTTGTCGAGCATGATGCTGTTGGGCGCAGCCAGACCGTTGATGTCGCTGGGATGCAGGGGGATCCGCAGCAGCGGAATCTCGGTGGGGTCGCTTGTCAGTGGACAGACCGTGACCGATGACGTCGCGTCGAACCGATCATCCCGAATGACGAGCACCGATCGCGGCTTGCCGGCATATGCTTGCCGCCCGCGGCCGTCCAGAGTTATCCCCGCCTCACTCGTCGTCCTCGTCGTCACCAAACGACGAGATCGCACCGACGAACGCCTGATGATCGGCCTCATAGGGACTGGCAGCCGCCAAGGCTGATTGACGATGAGCCTCCGCCGCAAATCCTGGCGCCCGTACATCGGGCACCCAGATCTGAACCGGGCGCAAGCCCTGTTGCCGCAGTCGCTTCCGATGTTCAGCGGCCCGCCCGCGGACTTCGCGTCCAGCCATACACCAATGTTCCATGTAACGGCCGGAAATGGCACCGCGGATTGAGTCGCGCTAGTGGCGGAACACAGCCCGTGACGCAAGGGCCCACCACTCTGGTGTGCGTCATGGCTCTGCGGCAGTATGCGGGCCATGGCAAGTCTTGTGGAGCGGCTGGAGCGGGAGTTGCGCGTGGCGGCCAGCGCGCGGCCGAGAGATGCGGCCAGGTACGCCGCCGTGCTGGAGCGAGCGGTGCACCTGTGTGGCGCCGATCAGGAGGCCGCTGAGGTATTCGATCTGCCCGACCTGCATTTCGAGTTGGCGACGGCATACGAATCTCTGGGACGGTGTGAGGACGCGCTGGCAGCAGTGGACGCAGCCGTCGAAGCCGGCTTCCGATCGAGCCCCGATCCACGCTGCCTGCGAGCGGAGATTCTGATGCGGGCAGGCCGCATCGCCGAGGCAGACCCGATCTGGGCAGCGGTGCGGGCCGATACGCCGGACGACGTGTGGCTGTACAACAACGCCGGGCTCGAATATTCCCACGCCGGCTACCATGACACTGCGCTGGGCTGGTTGACCGACGGGCTGCAGCTGGCGCTGCGCACCGGCGATCCCGAGCGGCTGGTGGACCAGCTGGCCGATCTGAGGCAGGCGAGCCTTGACAAACTGGGCCGGCCCGCCGACTCCTTGCAGGAACAGGCGGTGGCATTCCTGCGCGAGAAAGAGCAAGCCCGGTCCCGTAGGTTGGTCAACCCTGAGCCCGAAGCACCCTATGCGGTAGACACGGTGGCGTTGGCGTGGCTGCCCGCGGGTGATTACGAGCAAGCGGTGGAGCTGTGGCCGGAGCTGGCCGAAAGCGATCTGGTAGCCGGTCCGGAAGGCCCGATCACCCACGCTCGGTACTGCCGGGCGATGCAACAGAGGCTGGTGGAGTTTTCCATCGCGGGCATGCCCGGCCTGGCGGTCGCCTCCGTGCGGGTGGCGCCGTTCACCGCGTGGTGCGCCGATCAAGGTCGTCAACCCGATGCGGAGGCACGCGCCGAATATGCCGCGCACTTGGCCGCGCAGGGCGACCCCGGCGTAATTGCCTGGCCGCCGGGACGCAACGAGCCATGCTGGTGCGGATCAGGACGTAAGTACAAGAAGTGTTGTGCGGCACCGTCATCCGTCGAAGCTGGGCCGCCGTAGTGAAGACCACACGCTTGCGGGTGGCGTTGCGCGACGTGGAGCCAGCAGTGTCACGGGTGATCGATGTGCCCTCCTCAGCGACTCTGCCGGAGGTGCACGACCTTCTGCAGGCCGCGATGGGTTGGACCGATTCGCATCTGCACCAGTTCGTCACGCCACACGCGACCTACGGGATTCCCAGCGACGAGATGTGGCCGGAAGACCAGCGCGACGAGACCCAGGCGCGGCTGGCCGACCTCGGGACCACGTTTGAGTATCTCTACGACTTCGGCGACGGCTGGACCCATGATGTCGAGGTGCTCGAGACCGGAGGCGCGGCGCCTGGCTGTGTGGACGGCTGCGGCGCATGCCCGCCCGAGGACTGCGGCGGTCCGGGAGGGTACGCCGAGCTCCTCGACACACTCGCCGACCCAGCCCACCCCGACCACGACCGCATGCGAGTCTGGGTCGGCAATCGGCTGCGACCGTTCGATCGCGCTGCGACTGACCAGAGGGTGCGCTGGACGGTCGGCGAGGTGCCCGAAAGTGTGCGGCTGCTAATCGATTTTGTTGGCGAAGGCGTCAAACTCACTCCGGGCGGGCGCCTGCCACGAACGGTTGTGCGCGACATGCAACAACACCGCCCGGGCTGGCATCCGCTGGGCCGTCCCGCGGCGACTGAGGACGATCTGTGGCCGTTGGTGACGCTGCACCACCTGCTGCGCCGCGCGGGTGTGCTGCGGCTTCGTCACGGCGTTCTCACCCCCACGCGGACGGCCAGCGATGACCTCGCGGTGGTGCGCCGGCTCAGGTCGGCGTTCGAGCGCGGCAGCTTTGCCACCGTGATCACCGAACTGACGATCGGGGTCCTGGCCGCGGACGGTCCCCTGCCACTCACCCAGCTAGCGACGCGGGTGCATCAGCTGCTCGGGTACGGCTGGCAGCGTGACGGGCAACCTATCACCGAGGCTGACGTCCGAACCGCGATAGCGCAACAGTCATCAACCATGGAGGGACTCGACCTGATCGACAACAGCACCTGGACCGCGTGGACCGTCGGCCCGTCTGCCCGATCCCTGCTTCCGGGCGCCGCAATGCTCGCTGACATCTGGGACAACGACAACTGAGTCGCTTCCCCACCTGGCAAGCCGCACTTGCCGGGAGCGGCTATGGGGGTCGTCGAAAAGCGTTGTCCGACAGCAGTTCACGCGCATCTTCATGCACGATGGCAGACCGAGTTAACTACGAGTTGCCCGGCGACTTCACCAAAGCATCGAATATCGACGCCTCTACCCGGTCGGCAAAGTGTTGCCGGGCTGTCCACTCCGATGATTCAGGACGAGCAATCTTCAGTCCACTTGGGACCGCACTGCGGTCAATGCTGTCTGCTGAGCACCATGCCCCCTGGAATGTTCTGGCGTCGTGGATGCCCAGTGTCGCTTCAGGGTCCGACAAGCTGGAGGGCCGGCGGGGCTTGCCCGAACGCGGGTTCAGTCAAATGCACCAAGGTGCGCAGAGATCACCGGCACGACCCGAGCCACCAGTTCCTCGATGGGTGTTGACGCGATCGGTTCCACGCACAGGATGTGGCGCAGATACGCGATGCCCAGCAGTTGGGCCATCGCCAAATCGACTCGCAGTTCGGCCTTCGAATCCTCCAGCACCGCTGCGATCTGCGGATACAGCTGACCCTGCAGGAACTGCCGGACCAGGGTCGCCGACTCCTCGTGCGTCGCTGCCCCGCGCAGAATTGCCTCCAGCGGGGCGCGCGAGTCCGGCTGCTCCCATGCCCCTAGGAACACCTCGGTCAGCCGCTGCCCGATCTCGCCGCGATCGCCCGACGCGATACGGTCGGTGATCTGCGAAGGCTCGAAGGGCCAGCCCATCGTGGCGCGGAACAGTTCTGCTTTGCTACCGAAATAGTGGCGAATCAGCGCCGGGTCGACGCCGGCTGCGGCCGCGATGTCGCGTACCGACGTGTGGTTGTAACCGGACTCCGCAAACAACCGACGAGCCGTCTGCAGCAACACATTCCGGGTGTCGGTCTTTCCGGGCCGTCGTCCAAGCGGTGGCATAGTGCCATGAATTCTACAGGTGTTGACTTTCTGTCCGCGCGGCGTTATCGTGGGTCACCCGAAGAAATTCCACAGATGAGGAGTTAACGATGCCGGCCCCACGATGGCTTGCCCGCGCCAACAAGATCGGGCTGAACCGGCTGACCGCGTTCATCGCCCCGTGGGCACCCGGGTGGGCGGTCGTCGTCCACCAGGGCCGCCGGTCGGGCCGAACCTTTCACACTCCGCTGTGGGCCTTCCGTCGCCGCGGCGGATTCGTCATCGCGCTGACGTACGGCTCCGATTCCGACTGGGTCCGCAACGTCCTCGCCGCCGGTGGCTGCGAACTGCAGTCGAGACGGCGGCATTATCGGGCCACCGCCCCGCGCATCTACCGCGACGACAACGCGACCGACATGCCGGCGTTCATCCGATTCATGCTGCGCCGGGTCATCAAGGCCCCGGAATTCCTCAGCCTCGACGCGGTTGAGCAATCAGCTGCCGCGGCATAACGGAGAAAGCGATGAAACTGTCGACCGCCGCCGTGGGCAGCGCGGCATTCTTCCTCGTTGCTCCAGGCACGGTGGTGGGAGTCATCCCGTGGCTGATCACCCGATGGCACATGTCGGATTCGCTGTGGCAGAACGCAATTGGCGCACTGTTGGTGGTTGCCGGACTCATCCCGCTCGTGTTCGCGTTCACCGAGTTCGCCAAGGCGCACGGCACGCCGATGCCGCTGGCGCCGCCCGACCGTCTCGTGGTCGCCGGATTCAACAGATACGTCCGCAACCCGATGTACGTCGGCCTGCTGGTGGCAATCCTGGGTCAGGCCTTGCTCTTTGGCAGCGTCGGCCTGGTCATCTACGCCGCAGTGGTGTGGGTTGCGACGGCGTTGTTCGTCCGCTGGTACGAGGAACCGAACCTCTCTCGCCGCTACGGAGGCGACTACGAAACCTACCGACGACACGTGCCCGCGTGGATACCGCGGTTGCGCCCGTGGAATTCCGGTCAGTGACGCATCCGCTCCCAGGGCCACGTCATCAGCGCCCACACCGCCAGGACGATCGCGGCCGCCACTAGCACGTAGACCGGCCAGGGCCCCATCACGTCGAGAAGACTTGCGGTCGCCGGTTTTGCGTTGAGGAAGCCGTAGTTGGTTCCCGCAATGCTGTTGAACGTGAACGTTATTGCCGCCCACACGACGGTGACCGCGACGGCGAACCGGTAGCTGCGCCATGTCGGTCGCATCCGCCTGCCCCACGTCAGGTAGATCGCGGCCCAGACGACGAGCAGGTGTATCGCCCAGAAGCCCAGGTATTGGAGAGAAGGAAAGTCCGGGCCCTGCAGTGCCGGCGAGATCAACGCCTGCGCACTCAACACCAGCCCCCAGTAGTACACGAGCGCGAACGCCCAGTGCCGCTGCGACCAGAACGCGCAGGCCGCGGAGACGGTCGCGAGATCGGTCAAATTCAACGGCACCGACCAGGCCAGTCCGGGCGGCATCAAGGACCAGCACACCACCGC
>JBLNEK010000084.1:0-7892 GCA_050262635.1 Candidatus Sericytochromatia bacterium
CTAGGCATGACTGCAGGTCACGCCGAGACTGTCGAGCTCGTCGAGCGCTATCTGAGGCAGCTGGAGGGTGAGCCGGAAGCGGCCGACACGGTGGCCGCGCACTGGTGAATCACCACTTGCGGAGTGAGCAGAGCACGCCCTTGGCGCCGGTGTTGGTGACGGTGACGGCGCCGTCGACCTCGATCTGGCAGTGGAAGTTCGGCGTGCCCGGCTCAGGGCCCGTGTTGGCGATCACCATCGCCCACTGCTCTGGTCGCTGAAGGTCCAGCTCGAACGTCCACGGCTGATCAGGGCCGAGGTCGGCCTCGACGTTGGGCATGAATTCGTAGGGGTTGTGACTCCAGTCTGCGAAGACGTTCGGCTCGTGGTCGAGGTAATAGATCTCGGCATAGATCGGGCTCTCGGCCCACAGCGTGTATTTGACGTGATGAAGCGGAAGCGCCTCGTCGGCCTGGGCGGGGGCCGCGCCGGCGAAAGCCACAAGCCCCGCCGCGCCCACGCCGAGAATCCTTCTCGCGGTGGTCATTTGGTGTGCCTCTGCTCCGGACACGGTCACTGGCGTTTCATCACTCGGTCCGCGGCCTCCCAATGCTCGTCCCCGACCCACAGCCGTGCAAAGGAGGCTACCGCTTCGTCAGGCGTGACCCCGCCGATTACGCGTTTTATCTCGCCGGCCGGCCGGTTTGCGAGTGATCGCGCAAGCGCCCGCCAGGTCTCGTCGAACGACGCCCGCGGGACCACGCGGTCCAACAGCCCGATCCGTTCGGCCTCGGCGGCGTCGAGCACCGTACCGCTGCCGGCGAGCAGCAGCGCTTTGCCCCTGCCCACCAGCGTCGCCAATCGCTCGGCGCCACCCCAGGCCGGCATGATTTCCAAGGACACCTGGTTGAACGCGATCCTCACGTCCTCGGCAGCCACTCTGATGTCGGCCGCCACGGCCACCTCGGCGCCGCCGCCGAATGCGTGCCCGTTGAGCGCGGCGATCACCGGGGTGGGGAATGCGGCGAGCCGGTCGCAGATCGCGCGCATCCGCCACGCCATCGCGGATGCCTCTTCGGTGGTTCTGATCGCGGCGAGCTCTTTGAGATCGCCGCCGGAGACGAAGGCCTTGTCTCCCGCGCCCTTGATCACCAGTGCGCGGGCGTCACCCGAGCTGTCCAGCGAATCGAGTGCCTTCTCCAGCTGCGACATCGTGTCGAGCGAGATCGCGTTGCGCGCCTGCGGCCGATCGATGGTGAGCACCGCCAGCCCGTCGTCGAGCTCCAGCTCAACCATCTGATCGTTCTCCGATGCGATATTGGCATTCTCCTAGCCGGAGAATAACATCATCAGAGATGAAATCCGCCGGCCGAAGACTTCGCGTGCGGTCCGTTCCTCCCGAGTTGGCCAAGCGCTACGAGGACAACGGCTGGTGGACCTCCGACACCCTCGGCGACCTGCTCGCCCGGGGTCTCGCCGCCTATCCGGAGTCCGGGTTCTGCGTCCACTCGAAAGTACGGCCCTTCACTGGGACGTATCGCGACGTGGAGAGGGTGGCACGCCGACTGGCTGCCGGGCTGCGCGATCGCGGCGTCGGGCCGGGCGACGTGGTGGCGTTTCAGCTGCCCAACTGGATGGAGGCGGCGGCCGTGTTCTGGGCGTCGGCTCTCCTCGGCGCGGTGACCGTGCCGATCGTGCACTTCTACGGCCGCAAGGAACTCGCCCACATCATGGCCACGGCCCGGCCGCGAGTTTTCGTCACGGCCGAGCGGTTCGGGCGGATGGAATATCAGCCGGACTTGTGTGCAGACGTGCCGATCGTCGCGTTGGTGGGACGCTCCGATGTGGGGACACCCCCCCGCGAGCGGGAGGTACCACCAGCCGCTTGCGGGGCACGCTCGCGCGAAGAGCACGAGCACGAGTTCGACGAGCTGCTCGCCGACGAGCCGATGACGGGCACCGTCGCCACCGACCCGCGCGGTCCCGCGCTGATCGCGTTCACGTCGGGCACGACGAGCGATCCGAAGGGCGTCATCCACAGCCACCAGACGATCGGCTGCGAGACCCGTCAACTGCATGCGAACTATCCGCCCAACCGGGAACGCCAGCTAACCGCAGCGCCCGTCGGCCACTTCATCGGCATGCTCGGCGCGTTCCTCATCCCCGTGATGGACGGCGCGTCGATCGACCTCATCGACCACTGGGACCCGACCGAGGTACTGGACCTGATGAAGCGGGAAGGCCTGGCCATCGGCGGCGGACCGCCATACTTCTTCACCAGCCTGCTGGACCATCCCGGCTTTACCGGCGAGCACCTGCAGCACATGAAGTCCGCCGGGCTCGGCGGTGCCACGGTGCCCGCCTCCTTCACTCGCCGGCTCACCGATCTGGGCATCCACGTATTCCGCTCGTACGGCAGTACCGAGCATCCGTCCGTGACCGGGACGCCCTACGACGGGCCTGAGGACAAGCGGCTCTACACCGACGGCTGTCCGCGGCCGGGCGTGGAGATCCGGCTCGGTGACGACGGCGAGATCTTCAGCCGGGGCCCGGACCTGTGCCTCGGGTACACCGATGAGGCGCTGACGGCCCGTGCGTTCGACGATGACGGCTGGTATCGCACGGGTGACGTCGGCGTGCTCGACGCCGACGGCTATCTGACGATCACCGACCGGAAAGCCGACATCATCATCCGCGGCGGCGAGAACATCAGCGCGCTGGAGGTCGAAGAGGTGCTCGTGGGATTGCCTGCGGTCGCCGAGGCGGTGGTGGTGTCCGCACCCGACGAGCGGCTCGGCGAGCATGCGGCGGCGGTGCTGCGGCTGCGGCCGGGGCACGCGACGCCGACGCTCGACGAGATACGCACACACTTCGAGGCCAGCGGGGTGGCCCGGCAGAAATGGCCCGAGGAGGTGCACGTCGTCGTCGATTTCCCGAGGACGGCCAGCGGAAAGGTCCAGAAGGCTCTCGTCCGCCAGGACGTAGCGGCGCGAGCTCGTCGCGTAGCGGCGGAGCATGTTGCCACCCAACCCACCTGAGAATAAGATTCTCCCGAAAGGAAAAGGAGAATTTCATGGGCCAACTGTCGCATCGGGTCGACATTCCGTTTCCGCTGTTCGACGCGGATAACCACCTCTATGAGCCGCCAGAGGCGCTGACCAAGTATCTGCCGAAGGAGTACAAGGACGTCATCCAGTACGTCCAGGTCAACGGCCGCACCAAGATCGCGATTCGCGGTCAGATCAGCAACTACATTCCGAACCCGACGTTCGAGGTGGTCGCCAGGCCGGGTGCCTGGGAGGAGTACTTCAAGTTCGGCAATCCGGACGGCAAGAGCAAGCGCGAGCTGTTCGGCGAGCCGATGAAGGCCATTCCGGCGTTCTTCGAGCCGGCGCCGCGCCTGGAGCTGATGAACGAGCTCGGCCTCGACCGCACGCTGATGTTCCCGACCCTGGCCAGCCTGATCGAGGAGCGGCTGCGCGACGATCCGGTGACGATCCACGTCCTGATCCACGCGCTCAATGAGTGGCTGGACGAGGTGTGGGGCTTCAACTACCAGAACCGCATCTTCACCACGCCCGTCATCACGCTGCCGATCGTCGATAAAGCGATCGAGGAGTTGGAGTGGGCGGTCAATCGCGGCGCCCGCGTAATCCTGGTGCGTCCTGCTCCCGTGCCCGGGTTCCGCGGCCCGCGGTCGTTCGCGCTTCCCGAGTTTGACCCGTTCTGGCAGAAGGTCGTCGAATACGACGTGCTGGTCGGAATGCACTCGAGTGACAGCGGCTACTCCCGCTACACCTCCGAGTGGGACGGCGCCTCCCAGGAAATGCTGCCCTTCCAGACCAACGCGATGGCCATCCTCAACGAGTGGCGCCCGATCCAGGATGCGGTGGCGTCGTGGGTGATTCACGGCGCGCTGTTCCGGTTCCCCGACCTGAAGGTGGCGATCGTCGAGGCGGGATCGAAGTGGATGTTCCCGCTGCTGGACAGCATGACCGAGGTCTACAAGAAGACGCCGGAGAGCTTCCCTCTAGGCAACCCGGTCGAGGAGATCAAGAATCGCATCTACGTCAGCCCCTTCTACGAGGAGGGCATCGACGATCTGATCAACCTGGTCGGCGTAGATCGGGTGCTCTACGGCTCCGACTGGCCGCACCCGGAGGGCCTGGCCGAGCCGACCCACTACGTGACGGCGCTCGAGCATCTCGCGGTCGAGGATCAGGCCAAGATCATGGGTGGCAACCTGGGTCGACTCGTCACGGTGTGACGACCTGGCAGACCGTCCCGGAGATGGTCCTGTCCGCCGGCGACCGCTTCGGTGATGCCGAGGCGGTCGTCGACGGGGCCATCCGATGGTCGTTTCGCGAGCTGACCCACCGAATCCGCTGTGCGGCAGGTGCTTTCGCTGCCGCGGGGGTAGACAAAGGCGACCGCGTGGCGATCTGGGCGCCGAACTCCGCGGAGTGGATCGTCGCCGCGTTCGGGCTGCTGACCGCCGGCGGCGTGCTCGTGCCCGTCAACACCCGGTTCAAGGCGGACGAGGCAGCCGACATCATCGGCCGCAGCGGTGCCAAGCTGGTGCTCATCCACCGGGCCTTCTTGGCCGGTTTCCTGGGACAGGATTTCGAGGCCGCAGGGGTTCCGGTCGTCGACCTGAAGGCCGACTTCCTCGACAGCGGCGAGCCGTTTGCGCAGCCGGTGAGCGGCCTGAAAGGCACAGACATCGCCGACATCATCTACACCTCGGGGACGACCGGCCGTCCCAAAGGCGTAATGATGAATCATGTTCAAACACTGAGGGCATACGAGGAGTGGGCGACCCTCGCCGACCTGCGCGAGGGCGACCGTTATCTGATGATCAACCCGTACTTCCACACCTTCGGGTTGAAGGCGGGCCTGATCGCGTCGTTCCTGCGCGGCGCGACGATGGTTCCGGTGCCCGTGTTCGACGTCGAACGGGTGGTGGAAACCATTGCAGAAGAACGCATTACGATGCTGCCCGGGCCTCCCACGCTGTATCACTCCTTGCTCGGTGTCCCCGACAAGAGCAAGCTCGCGTCCTTGCGGGCCGGGGTGACCGGTGCGGCCGACATCCCGGTTGAACTGGTCCGCCGTATCCACGACGAGCTGCCGTTCCAGACGCTGATGACGGGATACGGGCTGACCGAGGCCGGCAACGTCACGCTGTCGCGGCCCGGCGACTCGTTCGAGGCCGTCGCGACCACCGCGGGTCTGCCGTGTGACGGCGTCGAGGTCCGCATCGCCGACGACGGCGAGGTGCTGGTCCGCGGGTACAACGTGATGCAGGGCTACTTCGACGACCCGGTCGCCACCGCCGACGCCGTCGACGACGACCGCTGGCTCCACACCGGGGACCTCGGGAACATCGACGACAACGGCCGCCTGCGGATCGTCGGGCGCAAGAAGGACATGTTCATCGTCGGCGGGTTCAACGCCTACCCGGCAGAGATCGAGGGCTTCCTGCTGCAGCATCCCGCCGTCGCCCAGGCCGCGGTGATCGGGGTGGACGACGAGCGGTTGGGACAGGTCGGCAAGGCGTTCGTGGTGGCGAAGTCGCCGATCGAGGCCGACGAGCTGATCAGGTGGTCTCGCGAGCGGATGGCCGGCTTCAAGGTGCCGCGGCACGTCGAGTTCCTCGACGAGCTGCCCCTCAACGCCACCGGCAAGGTTCAGAAGGACCGTCTGCGGGACCGGTCGTAAGCGGTATTCGCGGTTTAGGGGAATGCTGTTTCCGCTGATATTCGCATATTTCTGCGATGTTGAACGCCCGTATCTGGTCGCTGATGAGCACCTGGTGATAACGTGGTTCTCCAATGCGGTGCCGACACGGAGGAGGGCTCGTGCCGATGGGTCACCGTTCCGGCCGCCCGTCGGCGCAGAATTGTCCGGTCAAAGACCATTAGGGCCGACCACTAAGACCGGAGTTCGGTATGACTGATTCATGGGCGACGAGGCGCACGACCGCGGCGGTGACGGCGTGACGACGGGTGTCAGCCGCGGAGCATCGAATTCCGCAGCCCAGGACGTGGATCCCGACGACATGCGGGCGCTGCTCGAGCAGGCCGAAGCGGAGGCGGCAGAGGCCGAGGCGGCCGCTGAGGCTGCCCGCGCGCGAGTAGCCGAATTGCGGTCCGGCAGCCCGGACACGCCAGCCGTCGACCTTCCGCCCGAGAAGACATCGCGGTTTCGCATCCGGCTGCGACGGCCGCGGCGGGCCGCCATCGCGAAGAGCATCGCCGCGCTCGTGATCGCCGCGTCGCTGGCGGGTAGTGGTTACATCCTCTGGCAGCACCACGGGGCGTCGGCGCGCAGCCAGCGGGCGGCAGCGTTCGCGGCGGCCGCCGGCGACGGAATCACCGCGATGACGTCGCTGGACTACCGCCACCCCAAGGAGGACGTGCAGCGCATCATCGACCACCTGACGGGCAGCTTCCGGGACGAGTACGAAGTCAGGGCAGACGATTTCATCAAGGTCGTCGAGACTTCGAAAGTCGTGGCTCGCGGCACGGTGACCGCAACGGGGGTGCAGTCCATGACCGACGCCGAAGCCGTCGTGCTGGTCGCCGCGACTCAGGAGATCACCAACGCTGCGGGCAACAAACAGCCGCGCCTCTACCGCTTTCGCGTCACGGTCGCCCACGAGGGAGACCAACTGAAGATGTCGAGGGTGGACTTGGTGCCATGACAGAGAAGGAAACCGGTATCGACGAGTTCGACGAAACGGCGGCGGTCGAGCCGGCGCAGGCCGACGACGAGGTCCCCCCCAGCCGGCTGACGCGCCTGCGCGGCATCGCCCGTCGAGTACAGGGCGGGCGCGCGGCGTGGGTGGGCGGAGTCGCGGCATCGGTTGCGCTGGTCGCGGCGCTCGCCTACTTCGTGTTCTGGCCCGACCGGCAGACGGATGAGGACGCCGAACGCGCGGTGGTCGCCGCGGCGTCGCAGGGCACCACGGCCGTCTACTCGTACGGGTCGACCTCGATCGACCGCGACATCGCCGCCGCGAAGTCCCACCTGACGGGGGATCTGCTCAAGCAGTACGAGGGCGATACCGCGGCCGCTGTGGCTGCGAGCGTGAAGCAGAAGGCCATGAAGACCAATGCCACCGTTGTCGGCGCCGCGGTGTCCGGGCGACTCCGTCCCGACACCGCCGACGTGTTGCTGTTTTTGAACCAGACGACCACATCGCTGGACAGCCCGGGGCCGTCCATGACGGCGACCAGACTGATGGTCACCCTGTCGAAAGTCGATGGCAGATGGCTTATCTCGTCATTGAAACCGGTGTGACGTCATGAGCATCTCGTTGCTGCTCGAGATGGCGATGTCGGATCCGGAGCGGGAAGCGTTGGTGTCCAACGGGACTCGCCTCACCGTCGCCGAGCTGAGCAACCTCGCCGACGGCGGCGCCGGGGTGATCGTCGCATCCGGCGCCGCAAGCGTCGCCTACGTCGGCACCGGCGGCGCGATGCTGCCGCTGCTGATATTCTCCTCTGCCCGGGCGGCCCGCACGTTCACCCCGCTGAACTACCGGCTGTCGAGCGAAGGGCTGCGCGAACTGATCGACCGGTTGCCGGAGCCGCTGGTGGTTTTCGACGACGAGTACCGCGACATGGTCGAAGGCGCGGCGGTAAAGACCGTCAGCTCAGCCGATTTCGTCGCCGCCGCACGCATTGCCGAACCCGCTGCCGAGTTCGCCGACCCCGACGACGTCGCGATCGTGCTGTTCACGTCCGGCACCACGTCGCGGCCGAAAGCCGTGGAGCTGTCGCACAACAACCTGACCAGCTACGTGATGGGCACCGTCGAGTTCGCATCCGCGGAGCCCACCGACGCCGTGCTGATCTGCGTGCCGCCCTATCACATCGCCGGCGTGAGCGCGGCGCTGTCCAACCTGT
>JBLNEK010000085.1:0-50087 GCA_050262635.1 Candidatus Sericytochromatia bacterium
GAAGAAAGCCCCGGCGAGGAAAGCCGCGAAGAAGGCGACGGCCAAGAAGTCGGCAGCAAAAAAGACTGCGGACGCGAGGAGCGACAAAGCCACTGCGGGTGAAGGGAATTCGCACGCCGTCAAGGCGGCAAAGAGCGCCGCGAAGGGCAGGCGATGAGCGCTCGGACCGGCGATGTCGCCAGCTTCACCGCCACCGACGACGCGTTGGTTCTCGCCGCCGTTTCGTCACACGCCGAACTCGAGCTGCTCAACGACTGGCTGGCTCAGCAGCGTCGCGAGCACCCCGACACCAAAGTCGAGGTGCTGCAGCTGCCCGCCGAGAACGACCCGGCTCCCGGCGTCGTCGCCCAGCTCGTCGAACAGCTCGCCGCCGACGAAGACCGCAGCGTCGTGCCGGTGCGGGTGTTCTGGGTGCCCGGCGGCCTGCCCACCCGCGTCAAGCTCGTCGGCCTTATCTCGGGCCGTGACACCTACCGGCCGCCGCAGAAGATACAGCGTCGAATACTGCATCGAGACCCGTCACGCGCCCGCATCGTCGCCGGCGAACCGGCCAAGGTCTCCGAGCTGCGCCAGCAGTGGCAGGACACGACGGGCGGCGATAACATGCGCGACTTCGCCCGGTTCGTCCTGCGGCGCGCGGCGCTGGCCATCGAACGTGTCGAATTACGGCTACTCGGGCCGGAGTACAAGTCGCCGAAGCTGATCAAGCCAGAGGTGTTGGCGTCGGCCAAGTTTCGCGAGGGGCTCGAGAAGATCCCCGGCGCCACGTTGGACAAGGCCGGGCAGATGCTCGACGAGCTGTCGACAGGCTGGAGCCGGTTCTCGGTCGATCTGATCCCGTCGCTGGGCCGCGCGATTTTCAGCCGCGGGTTCGACCCGAACGTCGACTACGACCGCGCTGAGATCGAGGCGATGCGGCGGTCGCTGGAGGACCACCCGGCGGTGCTGCTGTTTTCGCACCGCTCCTATCTCGACGGTGTCATCGTGCCGGTCGCGATGCAGGAGAACCGGCTGCCACCAGTGCACACCTTCGCCGGCATCAACCTGTCGTTCGGACTCATGGGCCCGATCATGCGTCACTCCGGCGTGATCTTCATCCGCCGCAAGCTGGACGACCCGCTCTACAAATACGTGCTGCGGCAGTTCGTCGGCTACATTGTCGAGAAGCGGTTCAACCTGTCCTGGTCGATCGAAGGTACCCGGTCCCGGACGGGAAAGATGTTGCCGCCCAAGCTCGGTCTGCTGGCTTACGTCGCCGACGCCTACCTCGATGGGCGCAGCGAAGACATCCTGCTCCAGCCAGTGTCGATCAGCTTTGACCAGCTGCACGAGACCGCCGAGTACGCGGCCTACGCCCGCGGTGGAGAGAAGACGCCCGAAGGCCTGTCCTGGCTGTACAACTTCATCAAGGCACAAGGCGAGCGCAACTACGGCAAGATCTACGTCCGCTTCCCCGAAGCGGTGTCGATGCGCGAGTACCTCGGCGAGCCGCACGGCCCCATGACGACCGACGAGGCCGCCAAACGGCTAGCGCTGCAGAAGATGGCCTTCGAAGTGGCCTGGCGCATCTTGCGGGCAACACCGGTCAATGCCACCGGTCTGGTGTCGGCGCTGTTGCTGACCACGCGGGGGCGGGCGCTCACATTGGACCAGCTGCACCACACGTTCCAGGACTCGCTCGACTATCTCGAACGCAAGCAGACCCCAATGACCAACAGCGCGTTGCGCCTGCGCACGCATGAGGGTGTCCGCGCGGCCGTCGACGCCTTGTCTGGCGGGCACCCCGTAACCCGCATCGACACCGGCCGTGAACCGGTGTGGCGGATCGCGCCGGAAGACGAGCACGAGGCGGCGTTCTACCGCAACACGCTGATCGACGCGTTCTTGGAGACGTCGATCGCCGAGCTGGCGCTCGCTTACGCGGCCCGCGCCGAGGGCGACCGGGTGCAGGCGTTCTGGGGCCAGGTGGCACGACTGCGCGACCTGCTCAAGTTCGACTTCTACTTCGCCGACTCGCAAGCCTTCCGCGAGCACATCGCCGAGGAGATGGCATGGCACGACGACTGGGAGGCGCAGGCCAGGGCAGGCGGCCACGACATCGGCGAGCTGCTGCACGCCAAGAAACCGCTCATGTCGCACGCGATGCTTCGCCCGTATTTCGAGGCATACGAGATCGTCGCCGACGTGTTGCGCGACGCCCCCGCCGAGATCGGCGAGAAAGACCTCACGTCAAGGGCGCTCGGCGTCGGCAAGCAGTACGCCGCGCAAGGCCGGGTGCGCAGCAACGAGGCGGTCTCGGCTCTGCTCTTCGCGACAGCGCGGCAGGTGGCGGCAGACCAAGGGCTGCTGCAGACCGCACCGGATCTCGATGAGCGACGCGAGGCGTTCCTCAAGGAGCTGCGCGGCATCCTGCGGGACATGGATCTGGTGGAGCTGGCGTCATTGCGGCAGTTCACCGAGCGGGAGGCGCAGCGGCGTAGGGAACGGGCCGAGGCGGATCAGTCGTCGGCGTGACGGCGCTGTTCCCAGCGTTCCAACGAATCCTGTACGCGGTGCAAGACCACTGCGGTCAGCGGAATGCTGACCGACAACAGCGCCACCACAACAAAATTCACCGTCGTTCTCCTGCCCGGAGAGTACGTCGAGCCGACCGTACGCTGGCGGACCGACACGGCTTTGCCGGCCGCAAATTGATTACGGCGCGGCACGCTCGCCGGGCCGCGGCAACGCACGGAGATCGCCGCCATACGCTGAATTCGTGACCGCCACATCGCAGCGCACCGTGGTATGGCCGCTGTTGGTCGGCGTGGCGGCGCTGGCCGGGACGACGGCCGCCGCCATCGGGGCACTGTCGCTGGCGGCTGCGCTGACGGCAACCGGGCTGCCCGATCCCGGGCCGGTCACCACGTACGGCCTGCCTTTCGTGCGGGCCGCCGGGGAGGTGGCCGCGGCGCTGGCGGTCGGCTCGTTCCTGTTTGCGGCGTTCTTCGTGCCGCCGCAGGACAACGGTGTGCTCGACGTGGCCGGCTATCGCGCGCTGCGGACCGCAACGGTGGCGTCCGGTATGTGGGCGGTCTGCGCGGTGCTGCTGGTCCCGCTCACGGTTTCCGACGTGTCAGGTCGGCCGGTGCTCGAGAACCTGAACCCCATGACGATCTGGACGGCTGCCGACCTGGTCAACACGGCGAGCGCCTGGCGATGGACCGCGCTACTGGCGGCCGTCGTGGCGATCACCAGTATGCCGGTGCTGCGCTGGTCACTCACCCCGTTCCTGTTCGCCGGCTCCTTGCTGACGTTGATGCCGCTGGGTCTCACCGGGCATTCGTCGGCGGGCGGTTCTCACGACGTCGGGACCAACTCGCTCATCATTCATCTGGTCGCCGGTGCGCTGTGGGCGGGCGGCCTGCTGGCGGTGCTAGTCCATGCTCTGCGCGGAGCCGAGCACGCGGATCTCGCCGCGCGCCGGTTCTCGAAGGTCGCGCTGTGGTGCTTCATCGCGATGGGGATCAGCGGCGTCGTCAACGCCCTCGTGCGGATCTCACCGGGTGACCTCGTCGACACCACCTATGGCCGGCTGGTGGTGGCCAAGCTCGCGGCGCTGTGTGCGCTGGGCGTGTGCGGCTGGCAGCAGCGGCGGAAAGGCCTTGGCGCGCTGCGCGACGATCCGGGCGCGCGGGGTCCGCTGGTTCGGCTCGCGATAGTCGAGGCGCTGATCTTCGGCGCCACATTCGGCATCGCCGTCGGGCTGGGCCGCACCCCGCCGCCCGCGCCGACGCGGTTGCCGACGATCCCCGAGGTCGAGATCGGCTACGACTTCGCGGGCCCGCCGACGTTGGCTCGGGTGCTCTTCGACTGGCGGTTCGACCTGTTCTTCGGCACAGCGGCGATTGTGCTGGCGGTGGTCTACCTGGCCGGGGTGCGGCGTCTGCGTCGCCGTGGCGACACATGGCCGGTCGGGCGGACGTTCGCATGGCTGTGCGGTTGTGCGGTACTGCTATTCGCGACGTCGTCGGGCGTGGGCCGCTATATGCCTGCGATGTTCTCCATGCACATGGCTGCCCACATGCTGCTGTCGATGCTGACGCCGATCCTGCTGGCGCTGGGCGGCCCGACCACGCTGGCGCTGCGGGCGCTGCCGGCCGCCGCACGCGGCGAACCGCCCGGTCTGCGCGAGTGGATCCTGATTGCGTTGCACAGCAAGCTTTCTCGGTTCTTCACAAATCCGATCGTGGCGACGGTCATGTTCGTCGTCGGCTTCTACGGTCTGTACTTCGGGGGCATCTTCGACGCATTCGCGGGCGACCATGCGGCCCACGTGTTGATGAACGTCCACTTCTTGCTCAGCGGCTACCTGTTCTATTGGGTGGTGATCGGCATCGACCCGACGCCGCGGCCGATCCCGCCCGTCGCGAAGCTCGCCATGGTGTTCGCGTCGCTGCCGCTGCACGCGTTCTTCGGTGTGGTGCTGATGGGCACCAGCACGGTGATGGGTGAGACGTTCTACCGGTCACTGCAGCTGAGTTGGCACACCGATCTGCTTGGCGATCAGCGGCTTGGCGGCGGAATCGCTTGGGCCGCAGGCGAAATCCCGCTCGCGGTTGTCATGATCGCCCTGCTGATCCAATGGAGCCGCAGCGATCAGCGCACCGCCAAGCGGCTGGACCGCGCGGCCGAGCGTGACTCGGACGCGGACCTTGCCGCCTACAACGCGATGCTGGCGGAATTGGCGCGGCGGGATTCGCGCCGAAGTTGACGTTCTGCAGTGCCTTACTCGTACTTCGTCTGCGCAACGTGAACCTCGGCCGAGCTTTGAGTGGGTGACGCCGAGCTCTGGCTATGGGCGAGGTCTTCATGGGCGGCACGGCGGCCATCCACACTCTGCACTTTGTCCACAGCGCGCGTAGCCAAGGCCTCCGGCGGTCGCCGTGCTGTCGGTGCGTGCGCGCTGAATGGGCGACGAAAGCGCGCAAGCGAAACGAAGGGAACGACAATGTTTGAAACGCCCATCACCGTGGTCGGCCGCATCATCACCGACCTCAGGCGCCGCCAGGTCGGAGACCAGGAAGTCATCAGCTTCCGGATGGCCAGCAACTCGCGCCGTCGCGGCGCCGACGGCAACTGGGAACCGGGCAACACGCTCTACATCACCGTGAACTGCTGGGGCAAGCTCGTCACCGGGGTCGGTGCTGCGCTCGGCAAGGGCCGTGCAGTAATCGCCGTCGGCCACGTCTACACCAGCGAATATGACGACAGCAATGGCGTCCGGCGCTCGTCGCTGGAGATGCGGGCGACGTCAGTCGGTCCGGATCTCTCGCAGTCGATCGTCCAGATCTTCGACAAGGTCGCGCCGGCGGCGACGGAGCCTGAGCGCGACGCGAGCGACGCCGAGCAGGATCGCGCCGAGGACGGAAAGGCGCTGCCCCTGTCGGCTTAGCGCAGTTCGGCCCGCGCACGTGAGCAGCGCAAAACCCGGTGCCTAGGATGGTTCGCAGGACTTCACCCACGGACCTACGAAAGGCACCACCCACGGCATGGCCGAATACATCTACACCATGCGCAAGGTCCGCAAGGCGCACGGCGACAAGGTCATCCTCGACGACGTCACGCTGAGCTTCCTGCCGGGAGCAAAGATCGGCGTGGTCGGACCGAACGGGGCCGGCAAGTCGAGCGTCTTGCGGATCATGGCCGGCTTGGACCAGCCCAACAACGGCGACGCATTCCTGGCCAGCGGCGCGACCGTCGGCATCCTGCAGCAGGAGCCGCCGCTCAACGAGGACAAGACGGTCCGCGGCAACGTCGAGGAGGGCCTTGGCGAGATCAAGGTGAAGCTCGACCGGTTCAACGAGGTCGCCGAGCTGATGGCCACCGACTACTCCGACGAACTGATGGAGGAGATGGGCCGGCTGCAGGAGGAACTGGACCACGCGGACGCATGGGACATCGACAGCCAGCTCGAGCAGGCGATGGACGCGCTGCGCTGCCCGCCTCCCGACGAGCCGGTGACGCACCTGTCCGGAGGCGAACGGCGCCGCGTGGCGCTGTGCAAACTTCTGCTGTCCAAACCCGACCTGCTGCTGCTCGACGAACCGACGAACCACCTTGATGCCGAAAGCGTGCAGTGGCTCGAGCAGCACCTGGCCAGCTACAAGGGCGCGATCTTGGCCGTCACCCACGACCGCTACTTCCTCGACAACGTGGCGCAGTGGATTCTCGAGTTGGACCGCGGCCGGGCATACCCATACGAAGGCAACTACTCGACCTACCTGGAGAAGAAGGCCGAGCGGCTGGCTGTGCAGGGCCGCAAGGACGCCAAGCTGCAGAAGCGGCTGCAGGACGAGCTGGCCTGGGTGCGCTCCGGAGCCAAGGCCCGGCAGGCCAAGAGCAAGGCCCGGCTGCAGCGCTACGAGGAGATGGCCGTCGAAGCGGAGAAGACGCGCAAGCTCGACTTCGAAGAGATCCAGATCCCGACCGGGCCACGGCTGGGCAACCTGGTGGTGGAGGTCGATCACCTCGACAAGGGCTACGACGGGCGCGTGCTGATCAAGGACCTGTCGTTCACGCTGCCGCGCAACGGCATCGTCGGCGTCATCGGGCCCAACGGCGTCGGCAAGACCACACTGTTCAAGACCATCGTCGGCATCGAGGAGCCCGACAGCGGCACCGTCAAGATCGGCGACACGGTCAAGCTTAGCTACGTCGACCAGTCCCGCGCCGGCATCGACCCCAAGAAGACCGTCTGGGAAGTGGTGTCCGACGGCCTCGACTACATCGAGGTCGGCCAGAACGAGATACCGTCGCGGGCCTACGTGTCGGCGTTCGGGTTCAAGGGGCCCGACCAGCAGAAGCCCGCCGGTGTGCTCTCCGGCGGCGAACGCAACCGGCTCAACCTCGCGCTCACCCTCAAGCAGGGCGGCAACCTGCTCCTGCTCGACGAGCCGACCAACGACCTCGACGTCGAAACCCTCGGCTCGCTGGAGAACGCGTTGGAAAAGTTCCCTGGATGCGCGGTAGTGATCTCCCACGACCGCTGGTTCCTCGACCGCACCTGCACCCACATCCTCGCGTGGGAAGGTGACGCCTCCAACGAAGCGAAGTGGTTCTGGTTCGAGGGCAATTTCGCGGCCTATGAAGAGAACAAGGTCGATAGGCTCGGTCCCGAAGCCGCTCGCCCCCATCGAGTGACTCACCGCAGGCTGACACGCGACTAGGGTGAACGGCTGCGTGCCAGCGCCGGCACCCGCGCCGAACGAGGAGCCTTTCCCATGAGGGTGAAGCCCGACTCCGAGAGCGTCGCGTCGAACAAAGTCGCGCCGAACCTGATGCGGGCATACGTCGCGAGCTACCGCGGGCCGCAGGGCGACGCTCCCGTCATCGGCGACAGGGGCCTCACCGCACCGGTCCAGGTGCGCGCGCAACAGGTAGTGACGCCCGCTCTGCTGTCCGCCCACAGCCGGCTCGGCTACTCGCGCAAGCCGGGAGAGACCAAGGTTGCCACATACGGCGACGACGACCGGCACGGCTTCGCCCCCGCTCTGCAGGTCGTCGCCGAGGAAGCACCGCTGCTCCTGGAGTCCGTGGCAGTGCTCCTGAACCGTCTGGGCATCGCCTACGTCGCGATCCTCAGCCCGGTGTTCCGGGTCCGCCGCAGCCCCGACGGCGTGCTCGAGGAGATCCGCACCACGCGAGACGGGCCCATGCCGGACGGCGTCGACGAAGCGTGGATCCACGTCGAACTCGCCGCAGGCGCCGACTGCAAAGCGCTGGCCGAGGTCGAGAGCCAGCTGCCCGCCGTCGTCAGCGACGCCCAGCGGGTCGCCCATGACACCGAGGCGATGCGCGACGTGCTGCACACGCTGGCCGACGCCCTCGACCATGACTCGTCCGGTCGCTTCCCGGCAGCCGAGCGGCATGGGATCGCCCGGCTGCTGCGCTGGCTCGACGACTCCCATTTTCTGCTTCTCGGCTACCAGCGCTGTTCGGTGTCTGACGGCCAAGCCGAGGTCGACGATTCCAGCCGTCTCGGTGTGCTGCGCCGCCGGCAGAACGTCTTTCCCCAGCTGACGGGATCCGACGAGCTGTTCGTGCTGACCCAGGCCACGATGCCCAGTTACCTGCGCTACGGCGCTTACCCGTACGTCGTGGTGGTGCGGGACAAGTCGCGGGGCGAAGCGTTGGAGCACCGCTTCGTCGGTCTGTTCACCGCAGCGGCGTCGACCGCGAATGTGCTTGAGATCCCGGTCATCTCACAGCGGGTCAGGGCGGCACTGGGCAAGTCCGGCCGCGACCCCGAGTCACTTGCCGGTCAGCTGCTGCTCGACGTCATGCAAACCTTCCCGCGCCCAGAGCTTTTCGCGATCGGCGCCGACGCCCTGCTAGAGATGGCTACCGCGATCACCGACGTGGGATCCCGCCGCCGCACGCTGCTTTTCATGCGCGAAGATCAACTCGGCCATTTCGTCTCAGCGCTCGTTTACCTGCCCCGCGATCGCTACACCACCGCCGTGCGACTGCACATGATGGACATCCTCGTGCACGAGCTGGGCGGCGCCAGCATCGACTATACCGCACGTGTCAGTGAATCCCCTTGGGCAGCAGTTCATTTCACGATAAGGCTGCGTGACGACGCCGCCCGCCGCAGTAGGGTGGACACCTCGGAGCGGAATCGCCAACGCATCCAGGCGATGCTCACCGAGGCCGCCCGCACCTGGGCAGACCGGCTGCTCGGTGCGGTCCGCTCCGGCTCCATCGGTGCGCACCAGGCCGAGCACTACGCCGAAGCCTTCCCCGAGGTGTACAAGCAGGCTGTCAGCCCCGACGACGCGATCGCCCACATCGCGATCATCGAAGAGCTGCAAGACGATTCGGTCAAGCTGGTGTTCGCCGAGGACGAAGACGGCGACCATCGCACGGCGCAGCTGACGTGGTTCCTCGGCGGTCGGTCTGCATCTCTGAGCCGGCTGCTGCCGATGCTGCAGAGCATGGGCGTCATCGTCCTCGAGGAGCGGCCGTTCACAGTGACGCGGGCGGACGGTCTTCAGGTGTGGATCTACCAGTTCAAGATTGCGCTGCACCCGACGATCCCCGAGCCGCCGGAAGGTAGCGACCCTGACGAGGCGGCGCAGCGGTTCGCCGACGCCGTCACCGCGATCTGGCACGGACAGGCCGAGACCGATCGGTTCAACGAGCTGGTGTTGCGAGCTCAGATGACCTGGCACCAGGTCGTCGTCGTGCGCGCCTACGCAAAGTATCTGCGCCAAGCCGGTTTTCCGTACAGCCAGGCCCACATCGAAGCCGTGGTCAACGACAACCCGCACACCGTCCGTTCGCTGGTCCACTTGTTCGAGGCGCTGTTCGACCCGTCGGACTCCATCAAGCGCGATGCGCAGGCCGCCGCCGCGGCAGTCGCCAAGGACATCGACGCGCTGGTGAGCCTGGACACCGACCGGGTGATGCGGGCCTTCGCATCGCTGGTGCAGGCGACGTTGCGTACCAACTACTTCGTCACCCGCGACGGGTCAGCGCGGCAGCAGGGAGTGCTGTCGCTGAAGCTGGACCCGGGCCTGATCGACGAATTGCCCTTGCCGCGGCCGAAGTTCGAGATCTTCGTGCACTCGCCGCGAGTCGAGGGCGTGCACCTGCGGTTCGGGCCGGTCGCGCGCGGCGGGCTGCGTTGGTCCGATCGCCGGGAGGATTTCCGCACCGAGATCCTCGGGCTAGTTAAGGCGCAGGCCGTGAAGAACGCGGTCATCGTGCCGGTCGGCGCTAAGGGCGGCTTCGTCGTCAAGCAACCTCCGATGGCCACCGGAGACGCCGAAGCCGATCGCGAGGCCATCCGCGAGGAAGGCGTCGCCTGCTACAAGATGTTCATCGCGGGACTGCTCGACCTGACCGACAACGTCGACCGCTCGTCCGGAGAGATCACGTCGCCTGAGCGGGTGGTGCGCCGCGACGGGGACGACGCCTATCTGGTGGTCGCCGCGGACAAAGGCACAGCGACCTTCTCGGACATCGCCAACAAAATCGCCAAGTCCTATGGGTTCTGGCTCGGCGACGCATTCGCGTCGGGCGGGTCGGTGGGCTACGACCACAAGGCCATGGGCATCACGGCCAAAGGCGCGTGGGAAGCCGTGAAGCGGCACTTCCGCGAAATGGGCGTCGACACCCAGACCGAGGACTTCACGGTCGTCGGCATCGGCGACATGAGCGGCGACGTGTTCGGCAACGGCATGTTGCTGTCGAGACACATTCGCCTGGTCGCCGCCTTCGACCACCGCCACATCTTCTTGGACCCCAACCCGGATGCCGGCCCCTCTTGGGAGGAACGTCGGCGCCTCTTCGACCAGCCGCGCTCCAGCTGGGACGACTACGAGAAATCGTTGATCAGCGAGGGCGGCGGGGTGTACAGCCGCGAGCAGAAGTCGATCGCGCTGAGTCCCGAGGTACGCCAGGTGTTGGGCATCGATGACAGCGCCACGGAGATGACGCCACCCGAGCTGGTGCGCGCAATCCTGTGCGCACCAGTGGATCTGCTGTTCAACGGCGGCATCGGCACCTACATCAAAGCCGAGCCGGAATCCAGCGGCGACGTCGGGGACCGCTCCAACGACCACGTCCGGGTGAACGGAAATCAGGTCCGCGCCAAAGTGATCGGCGAAGGGGGTAATCTCGGTGTCACCCCGCTCGGCCGCGTCGAGTACGACCTGGCCGGAGGCCGCATCAACACTGACGCGCTGGACAACTCCGCCGGTGTCGACTGCTCCGACCACGAAGTCAACATCAAGATCCTGGTCGACTCGTTGATCACGGCGGGGAAGGTCGACGAAAATGAACGCACATCGCTGCTCGAGTCGATGACCGACGAGGTGGGAAAACTCGTGCTGGCCAACAACGCCGAGCAGAACGACCTGATGGGCACCAGCCGCGCCAATGCCGCAAGCATGCTGACCGTCCACGCGCGGTTGATTCGCGACCTCGAGAACGACCGTGGCCTCAACCGCGAACTGGAGGCGCTGCCGTCGGACAAGGAGATTCGCCGCCGGATGGACCAGGGGCTCGGGCTGACGTCGCCCGAACTTGCGACCCTGATGGCGCACGTCAAGCTCGACCTCAAGGACCGGGTGCTGGCCAGTGAGCTGCCGGACCAAGAAGTGTTCGCGTCGCGGCTGCCGGCGTACTTTCCGTCCAAGCTGCGTGATACGTTCGCCGGTGACATCCGCTCGCATCAACTGCGCCGGGAGATCGTCACCACGATGCTGGTCAACGACGTCGTCGACTGCGGCGGATTCACCTACGTGTACCGGGTTGTCGAGGAGTCCGGGGTGACCCCGGTGGATGCGGTGCGCACGTTCGTGGCGGCCGATGCGATCTTCGGCATCAGCGGAACGTGGCGTCGCATCAAGGCGGCCGGGGAAGAAGGCACCATGCCGACGAACCTGTCCGACCGGATGACCCTGGACGTGCGACGGCTTATCGATCGCGCGACCCGCTGGCTGATCAATTACCGGCCCCAGCCGCTGGCGGTCGGGGCCGAGATCAACCGCTTCCGGTCCAAGGTCCGCCAGCTGGCGCCGCGGATCGCCGAATGGCTGCGTGCCGATGACCGCCAGATCGTGGTCACGAAGGCCAACAACCTCGTGTCCCACGGTGCCACAGAGGATTTGGCGGGGGAGGTGGCCGCGGGCCTTTATAGCTACAGCTTGCTCGACGTGATCGACATCGCCGACATCGTCGACCGCGACACGGTGGAGGTGGCCGATGCCTATTTCGCATTGATGGGCCACCTCAATATCGACGGCCTGCTCACCGCGGTGTCGGCGCTCGAGCGTGACGACCACTGGCATGCACTGGCGCGCTTGGCGATTCGCGATGACATCTACGGCTCCCTGCGCTCGCTGTGCTTCGACGTGCTCGCGGTGGGGGAGCCGGAGGAGAACGGGGAGCAGAAGATCGCCGAGTGGGAGCAGACCAACACGTCACGCATCGAACGGGCCCGTCGCACGCTGACCGACATCTACGAGAGCGAGGAACACGACCTCGCGACACTGTCGGTGGCTGCACGGCAGATCCGCAGCATGACCCGTGCGGGCAGCGGGACTTCGGCGTGAATCGCTCCGGGGATGAGCCGCTTGCGCGAAGAGCATCAGCCACATTCACCACACCGGTGCCGGTGCGGTGGAGCGACATCGACATGTACCAGCACATCAACCACGCCACCATGGTCACGATCCTCGAAGAGGCGCGAGTGCCGTTCCTGCGTGAGCCGTTCGGCGCCGAGGTCACCACCGTTGGCCTGCTGATCCACGAGGTTCGCGTGCTGTACCGGGGTCAGCTGCGGCTCGTGGACTCGCCGCTTCAGGTCGCCATCTGGACCAAACGGGTGCGTACGGTCGACTTCACGCTCGGCTACGAGGTGCGCCCGGTCAGCGCCGACCTGGCCTCGAAGCCGTCGGTGATCGCCGAGACACAACTGGCCACCGTCCACATCAAAGAGCAACGGTTGCAGCGCCTTTCGCCCGCACAGCGCGACTACTTGCAGCGCTGGACCCGATGAGGCCGGCCGCAGAGCGGGGACTTTGGCTGCCTGACGAAGGCGCACGCGCGAACCTCCGCGCGTTCGTCGAACGCGTGCACCGACTCGACGCCGCCGCGGTAATCCGGCTGCGGCAACGTTCCTCGGATGTGATAGTGGCGTGGGCGCCAACGGGTTTCGATGTGCTGGCAAGCCGGGTGGTACCCGGCTCCGTACACCCCCCTGACGTGTGCGCGGGAGCGGACCAGTTGCTTCGCGGACTGGCCGCTGCCGAGCGCTCCGGCTATGTCGACACCGGCTTTCCGATGGACTCCGCTTGGCGCGGTGTGTTGCCCCCGGATTCAGGCTTCACTCATGTCGATAACGTGCCCGCCGAAGTGGTGCTCGACCTCGCACAGCGCGGGGCTGACGTGGCCAGGGAACAAGGTGCGCAGGGACCGCCGGTGTCGCTGCTGGACCAGGAGGTGATCTCCGTCAGCGGCGCCGGGGTGACGGTGGGTGTGCCCATGCGGTGCGTATTCGCTTTGACGGTCATGGGTTTCGTCGACAAACCCGACGGTGTCGTCAGGGTGCGGACGGTGGGGCCGTGGCTGCGCGTCGACGCACCGTACGGTTCGGTGTACTACCGCCGCGACCTGCTGCGGCTCATTTAATCCGCGAGGGTGCGTGTCTGTACCCCGACATGCCGCGGGATGGCGTACAGCACCGCACGCTCGCGGAGGACTCGACGTCGTGGGCGAACGCGCGGTCAGAAAAGCAGCCAGGCCGCCGCGTCGCGTGGGAGCCGGCCGTCGACCAGCGACGCGGAGCTCAGAAGAAGCTCGGCCGAGGGCAATTCAATGGGTGGCGCGCTGACGTTGAGCGCACACACCAATCCGTCTACGTGGAAGACCAGCGCGCCCGCCGGCGCGTCGAGCCACTGCAAGTGGGTCCCGCTGAATCTGCGACGCAGCTGCAGTGCCCGGCGGAAGAAGCTCAGCGTCGAATCGACGTCGGCCAGCTGGCGTTCGACCGTCAGGTCGGCCCACTCGGGCGGCATCGGCAACCAGGTGTCGGGGTTCTCGGAGAAGCCGAACGGCGGGTCGTCTCCCAGCCACGGCATCGGCACCCGGCATGCGTCGCGGCCGCGCTCGCGGCCGCCCGAGCGGAACCACACCGGATCCTGCAGCACGTCGTCCGGCAGCTCGACGTTCGGCAGCCCGAGCTCTTCGCCGTTATAGACGAACACCGTGCCCGGCAGCGCGAACATCACCAGCGCCATCGCCTTCGCGCGTGCCAGACCCGGCGCGCCGCCCCCGTAGCGGGTGACCTCGCGATCGACGTCGTGGTTGGACAGCGTCCACGTCGGCGTCGCGTCCTCGATGGCCGCCGCGGTGAGGGAGTTCTCGATCGCGCCGCGGATCTCGTCGGCGTCGAACTCGGCCCGCACGAGCCGGAAGTTGAAGCCCAGGTGCAGCTCGTCGGCACGCAGGTACTTGGCGAACTGCTCGTTGTCGAACACCCACACCTCGCCGATCGCCACCGCATGCGGATAGTCGTCGAGCACCGAGCGGATGTCCCGGTGGATCGCGTGCACGCCGTCGTGGTTGAACCGCGGATCCTCGTTGCCGGTGAGCAGCATCGTGCGTCCCGGGTTCTTCATGTCGGGCAGACCGGGCGGCTTGGCCATCCCGTGCGCGACGTCCAGCCGGAAGCCGTCGACCCCCCGGTCCAGCCAGAACCGGAGCGTCTTCGCGAAGTCTTCAAAGACCTCGGGGTTGTCCCAGTTCAAATCCGGCTGCTCGGCGTCGAAAAGGTGCAGGTACCACTGGCCGGGCGTGCCGTCCGGGTCGCAGACCCGTGTCCAGGCCGGCCCGCCGAACACCGACACCCAGTTGTTCGGCGGCAGCGCGCCATCGTCGCCGCGCCCGTCGCGGAAGATGTAGCGCTCCCGCTCGGCCGTGCCGGGGCCGACGGCCAGCGCAGCCTGAAACCAAGGGTGCAGGCTGCTGGTGTGGTTCGGCACCAGGTCCATGGTCACCCGGATGCCGCGCTCGTGGGCGGCGGCGATCATCCGGTCCAGCGCATCGATGCCGCCGAACAACTCGTCGACGTCGCGGGGGTCGGCGACGTCATAGCCGTGGTCGGCCATCGGGGACACCGTGACGGGGTTGAGCCAGACCGCGTCGACGCCGAGGAACTCGAGATAGTCGAGCTTGGCCGCGACGCCGTCGAGGTCGCCGACGCCATCACCGTTGCTGTCTGCGAACGAGCGCGGATACACCTGGTAGAAGACCGCGTGCGACCACCACAAGCCGGTATCCGTCATGGCGTCAGAACGGCGAGTTCACCATCGAGTGGGCAGCCATCTCGAGGTAGGCAAGCAGCTCACGCCGGTGTTCGTCGTCAAGCGTCTCGGCGTCGATCGACGCCACCGCCGTGTGCATGCACCGCAGCCATGCGTCGCGTTCGAACGGGCCGATCCGGAACGGGGCGTGGCGCATCCGCAGCCGCGGGTGGCCGCGCTGCTCGGAGTAGGTTCGCGGGCCGCCCCAGTACTGCTCGAGAAACATCCGCAGCCGGTCTTCGGCGCCGGACAGGTCGTCCTCGGGATACAGCGGCCGCAGGATTTCGTCCTCGCCGACGAGCGCGTAGAACGTCGACACGATCTTGTGGAAGGTCGCCTCGCCGCCGACGGCGTCGTAGAACGATTGCTGGGTTGTCGAATCCATCGCCTCCATTGTGGAGCATGGCCCGCCGTCACCCGTTGTTCACCGATTGACCTGCGAACACGTTCAGTATTGTCGTGCACTATGGCCCCATTCATGGTGGACTGATCGGCGGAGGTGACATGGCGCAGCGCAAGAAGAGCCGCGTGGCTGACCGCGTCATGCACGCCGTAGAAGCCCAGCCGTACGAATCCACCTCGTTCTGGGGGCGCCGCCGGGTTCTGCTGCTGAACTCCACCTACGAACCGCTCACCGCGCTGTCGATGCGGCGCGCGGTGGTCATGCTGTTGTGCGGTAAGGCCGACGTCGTGCACGACGACCCCGCCGGCCCCGTCATCCACTCGGCCAGCCACGCCATCGTGGTGCCGTCTGTGATCCGGCTGCGCACCTACGTCCGGGTGCCCTACCGGGCGCGCATCCCGATGACCCGCGCGGCGCTGATGCACCGGGACCGCTTTCGGTGCGCGTACTGCGGGGCCAAGGCCGACACCGTCGACCACGTGGTCCCGCGCAGCCGCGGCGGGAGCCACACCTGGGAGAACTGCGTCGCGAGCTGTTCGACCTGTAACCACCGCAAGGCCGACCGGCTCCTCGCCGAACTGGGTTGGACGCTGCGGTCGGTACCCCACACGCCGAAGGGTCAGCACTGGCGGCTGCTGTCGACCGTCAAGGAACTGCACCCGGCCTGGGTGAGATATCTGGGTGAGGGCGCGGCGTAGCGGGCCGCTGGGTTACGGTTTTCGTCGTGAGCGTTCTCTTGGTCCACGCACTGTTCGTGGGGATACCGCTGTTGATCGTGCTGATATTGGCGGGGTTGATCTGGTCGGGCAAGAACCCGCATGCCGCCACGTACAAGATGTCCGAGCCATGGACGCATGACCCGATCCTGTGGGCTGCGGTCGACGAGCGCGTCGGCCACCACCACGGGCACGGCTCGCACGATGTGAAGGTGGGAGGCGGAGCCAGTGGCAAGTGGTGATATCGCGACTGTCGAAGCAAGCAGCCTGCCGATCGGAACCGTCATCACGTCCAGCGGGCGCATCTCCAGCGTCACGCAACCCGGTGAGCTGTCCGTGGACTACCCGTTCCCGACGATAGAGCTGGTGACGCTGGACGACGCGCTGACCTACGGCACGCGGGCGTCGAACGCCCGGATGGCCGTGTACATCGGCGACCTCGGCGACGATCCGGCTTTACGCGCCCGAGAGCTGCTGGCGCAGGTGCCCACTCCCAATGACGCTGTGCTGCTGGCTGTTTCGCCCAACCAGCGCGCCGTCGAGGTGGTCTATGGGGAGAACGTCAAAGGCCGCGGCGCCGAATCCGCCGCGCCGTTGGGCGTGGCCGCTGCGACGGCAGCTTTCAAAGAGGGCAATCTGATGGACGGTTTGATCAGCGCGGTGCGGGTGCTCTCGGCGGGTATTTCACCTGCCTGACTGCTAACCGTTCGCGTCGAACTTGCGGGCCCGCAGCGCACGCTCCATACCCGCCTTGCCCTCGACCACCAGCCGCCGCAGCGCCGGCGGCAGTTCACCCGTGAGGAACCTGTCGGCAGCCGCGATGCCGTCGTCGCTGATGTCCCATGACGGGTACAGGCCGATGACGACGGTCTGCGCCACCTCGCTGGAGCGGCGCTCCCACACCCCGGGGATCGCCTCGAAGTAACGAGACGTGAACGGCTGCAACAACTCCGCCTGGCCCGGGGCGACGATGCCCCCGATGATCGCCCGGCCGACGATGTTGGGCAGCGTGTCGTCCTCGATGACCTCGGTCCATGCCCGCTCCTTGACGGCCCGCTGCGGCCGAGCCGCCGAAGCCGCCGCCGCGTGCCGCCGGCCCGCCGCGGTGGGGTCGCGCTGAGCCTCGGCGTCGATGAACGGCGTCTCGGGCCCGTCGGCGTCGACGACGCCGGACCGCGCCAGCGCCGCGACGATGCGCCAGCGCAAGTCGGTGTCGACGACAAGTCCTGGCAGGCCCTTCTCCTCGGGCGAAGTGTCGAGCAGCGCAGAGAGCACCTCGATGTGGCTGGTCTTGATCACCGACGAGCACAGCGCGTTGACGAAGGCCAGCTGGTGGTCGGAGCCAGGCTCCGCGGCCCGGGCCAGTTCCAGCAGCCGATCGGCGAACATCGGCCACCCGTGCTCGCAGGCCCAGCCCGGCTCGGCGTAGGAGCCGAGCGCGGTCTGCGCCTGCAGCAGCAGCCGCTGCGCGACGCCGACCTCGGTCTCGGCCTGCACGCCTGCGCACACCAGCGCCACGAAGTCGCGGGCGCGCAACTCGGCGTCGCGGGTCATCTCCCACGCCGCCGACCACACCAGCGTCCGCGGCAGCGGCTCGGCGATCTCGGCGATCCGGGTCAGCGCGGTGGCCAGCGACTGCTCGTCGAGGCGCAGCGAGCAGTAGGTCAGGTCGTCGTCGTTGACCAGTATCAACTTGCCACGCGAAACCCCCTGCAGCGCAAGCACTTCCGTCAGCTCATTATCGATGTCGAGCTCCTCGCGGTGCATCCGGACCAGCTTGCCCATGCCATCGTCGTCGTAGATCCCCACGGCCAGCCGATGCACCCGCATTTCACCGGAGCCCGGTTTCGCGCCGTCCTGCCGGATCGCGAACCGGGTGAACCGGCCGTCGGCGTCGACGTCGAACTCGGCCCGCAGCGTATTGAGCCCCGTGGTGCGCAACCATTGGCTGCCCCAGTCCGATAGGTCGCGGCCGGAGGCCTTCTCCAGCGCCGTGAGGAGATCCTCGAACGTGGCGTTGTCATATGCGTGGGTCCTGAAGTAATCGCGCAGCCCCGCGAGGAAGTTCTCGAGGCCGACGTAGGCGACCAGCTGCTTGAGTACGCTGGCGCCTTTGGCGTAGGTGATGCCGTCGAAGTTCACCTCGACCGCGGCCAGGTCAGGAATGTCCGCGGCCACCGGATGCGTCGACGGCAGCTGGTCCTGCCGGTACGCCCAAGACTTCTCCGCGTTGGCGAACGTCGTCCACGCCTCGGTGAATTCCGTTGCCTCGCTTTGGCACAACACCGACGCGAATGTCGCGAACGACTCGTTGAGCCACAGATCGTCCCACCAGCGCATGGTCACCAGGTCGCCGAACCACATGTGCGCCATCTCGTGCAGCACGGTTTCGGCACGCCGCTCATACGACGCCCGGGTCACCTTGCTGCGGAACACGTAGTCCTCCAGGAAGGTGACGGCACCGGCGTTTTCCATTGCGCCGGCGTTGAACTCGGGCACGAACAGCTGGTCGTACTTGCCGAACGCGTACGGCACGTCGAAGTTGCGGTGGTAAAAGCCGAAGCCCTGCTTGGTCTGCGTGAAAAGCCTTTCTGCGTCCATGAATTCGGCCAACGACGCGCGGCAGAAGATGCCCAAGGGAATCTCGCCGTGCTCGTCGGAGTAGGTGTCGTCCCACCGCGCGTACGGTCCGGCGACGAGCGCCACCAGGTAGGTGCTCATCTTCGGTGTGGTGGCGAAGGTGTGCACGCCGTCCTCGAGGCTCACCGCCGCGCCGTTGGACACCACCTGCCAGTGCGCAGGGGCGGTGACGATTACGTCGAACGTGGCCTTCAGGTCGGGCTGGTCGAAGCACGCGAACATCCGCTTGGCGTCGGCGGTTTCGAACTGCGAGTACAGGTAGACCTCATCGTCGACGGGGTCGACGAAGCGGTGCAGACCCTCGCCGGTGTGCGAGTAGCGGCAGTCGGCGTCGACGACGAGAACGTTGTGCTCGTCGACGATGTTGAGCGGGATGCCGGTCGACTCGTCGTAGCCCGACACGTCGATCTCGGCGCCGTTGAGCGTCGCGTGGTGGACTCTGTCGGCGGCGAGGTCGATGACGGTCTCGGCGCCGGGCAGCGCGTCGAACGTGACGATTGTCGTCGAGCGGAACATGCGCTCGCCGGGTGCGCCGTTGCCATCGGTGAGGTCCAGCTCGATCCTGTAGTTGTCGACGGTCACCAACGCCGCGCGTTCGATGGCCTGGTCGCGGGTGAGGTTTGGAAGTGCCACGTCGTCCAACATATAGGCGCGGGAACAGGCGCATCGCGACCGCGGTTGTGCCGGGTGCAAGACTTGTCCTTTCCCGAAGGAGCGCTTATGCCCGAAAAGTCCGTCGCCGACTTCTGGTTCGATCCGCTCTGCCCGTGGTGCTGGATCACGTCGCGCTGGATCCTCGAAGTGGAGAATGTCCGCGACATCGAAGCGAACTTTCACGTGATGAGCCTCGCGGTGCTCAACGAGAACAAGGACATTCCTGAGGACTACCGCGAGGGGATGAAGAAGGCTTGGGGGCCGGTGCGGGTGCTGATCGCGGCCGAGCAGGACAAAGGCTCCGAGGTGCTGGCGCCCCTCTACACCGCGATGGGCACCCGGATCCACAACCAAGGCAACAAGGACCTCGACGCCGTCATCGCGCAGTCACTGGAGGAAGTCGGCCTACCCGCCGAGTACGCCGAGGCCGCCACCACCGACAAGTACGACGAAGCACTGCGCAAGAGCCACCACGCGGGCATGGACGCGGTCGGCGAGGAAGTCGGCACGCCGACCATTCACGTCAACGGCGTCGCGTTCTTCGGCCCCGTCCTGTCGCGGATCCCGCGCGGCGACGAGGCCGGCAAGCTATGGGACGCGTCGGTGGCGTTCGCGTCCTATCCGCACTTCTGGGAGCTCAAACGCACCCGCACCGAGCCGCCGCAGTTCGACTGAGCGCCGACAGTGCGCTCGGCTACGCGACACGCCGGGCTAGCGTCGTCAGCTTCACGCTCGCGGTTTAGTGAGGTGGGCCCAAGTACGGGAAGTGGTCGAGCGTATCGGTGTGCGGCGAGAGCCCGGTCGGCGGAATGTCGCCCTTGGACAGGAACGCCAGCCGGTAGTTGATGACGTCGTCGGTGAACACCCGGCCGTTCGGGTACGCGGCGGGCTTCGACGGATCGAAGCTCAGCATGTCGGGCAGCGTGCCCTCCGAGTCGATCGCTTCGATGGCCTCCTCGCGGGTGTAGTTGCCGGTGTGGCCCATCAGGTGGACGAACTGGTCGAGCCACCGGTTGCGGTCGTTGACCGGCTCGCAGGCGTTGTACTCCTCTTTGGTGTCGTCGGTGTTGAAGAAGCTGCTGACCGACGGGTGACCGGCGCGGTCCACGTGGACGAGCGTGTCGTCGCGACGCACGCTGCACCGCCCCCAGATCCGGATGCCGGGATTGCCGCCGAGCTGGCTCGTCGGCAACTCGATCACGGTCGAGAAGACGTTCGCTTCGGTGTTGGAATCCACCCCGGTCCACGGTGACTTGCCGCCCAGGTGAGGTTCGGTGAAGTTGCGCTTTCCCGAGATGTCGAACAGGTTCTTGATGCCGTCGAAGTCGAAGAAGAACGCGTCACTGCGGGCGCCGGCGAAGAAGGTGATGTCCCCGGACGTGACGACGTTGGGCCGCGGCCCGAATGAGACTTCCACGTCGGAGAAGATCTTCTCGCCGACGGCTTCGGCCTCTCGTGCCTGCTCGCCGGTGGCCATCAAGACGTCGACGGTCTGGCTGCCGTTTCGCGGCTCGGAGAACACGTAGCTGAACGCGATGTCGTTACGCAGATCTCCGTCGTTGTCGACGGCCAGACGGTAGATCGCGTCGGGATGCAGGGCGTCGGCGTTCGGGTTGGCGTTGAGGATCAAAACCGTGCGGTCGGGATCAGCCGTTGACTGGAACGCGTACAGATCGCAGAGGTCGAGTCGCTGGTCGCCGAGGGGCGGGCCGAGGCTCAGGCCGGTGAAGTGGTTCGACACGACCACGACGCTACGGCGGCGCGGCCGCGACCGTGCATGTTTGTACGTCATTCACCGGCGTGTCGGTGTGCAAAGACGCCCGCTCGCGGGGGAAGGGGGCACAGATATGCTCTGCGCCATGCGCGTCTACCTCGGCTCCGACCACGCCGGCTTCGAACTCAAGCAGGCGATCGCCGAGCACCTGACGGACGCCGGTCACGAGCCCATCGACTGCGGCGCCTACACCTACGACGCCGACGACGACTATCCCGCGTTCTGCATCGCGGCGGCCGAACGCACGGTCGACGATCCGGGCAGCCTGGGAATCGTGATCGGTGGCTCCGGCAACGGCGAGCAGATCGCCGCCAACAAGGTGCCCGGCGCCAGGTGCGCGCTGGCGTGGAGCACCGAGACGGCGTCGCTGGCCCGTGAACACAACGACGCTCAGTTGATCGGGGTCGGCGCGCGCATGCACACCGTCGAGCAGGCGCTCGCGATCGTCGACGCCTTCCTGTCCACCCCGTGGTCGAAAGCCGAACGCCACCAACGGCGTATCGACATTCTCGCGGAATACGAGCGCACCCATCAGGCGCCGCCGGTGCCGGGGGCCCCGGACTAGAAGCGTGCCGGAAGGTCACACGCTGCACCGGCTTGCCCGGTTGCACCAGCGCAGGTTCGGCGGCCTGCCCGTGGCCGTAAGCAGCCCCCAGGGCCGGTTCGCTGACGGCGCGGCGATCGTCGACGGCAGGGTGCTGCGGCGGGCCAGTGCCTACGGCAAGCACCTGTTCCACCACTACGACGGTGGGCCGATCGTCCACGTGCACCTCGGGCTGTACGGAGCGTTCAGCGAGCTTGCGCCGCCGATGCCCCTGCCCGTCGGCGAAGTCCGCATGCGGATGGTCGGCGCCGACTTCGGCACCGATCTACGCGGCCCGACCGCCTGCGAGGTGCTCGACGAGGCGCAGGTCGACGCGGTGATCGCCCGGCTCGGTCCCGACCCGCTGCGCCGCAACGCCGATCCGGCCCGCGCCTGGAAGCGAATCACCAAGTCGCAGCGGCCCATTGGCGCGTTGTTGATGGACCAGGCGGTGATCGCCGGGGTGGGCAACGTCTACCGCAACGAGCTGCTGTTCCGGCATGGGATCGACCCGTACCGGCCGGGCACTGGCATCGACCCTGACGAATTCGACTCGGCCTGGGCCGATTTGGTGGAGCTGATGCGGGTGGGCTACCGGCGCGGCAAGATCCACGTGGTCCGCACAGAGCACGACCACGGCCCGCCGTCGTACCGACCCGGCCGGCCACGCACCTACGTCTACCGGCGCGCCGGCGAGCCGTGCCGCCTGTGCGGAACCAAGGTGCTCACAGCTGTGCTCGAGGGCCGCAACGTGTTCTGGTGCCCGGCCTGTCAGAGCTAACTCGCTGATTGAACCGCCGCTCGCGGGGAACTCCGAGACGATGACGCAACAGCAGGACATCGAGCCGATCGCACCGGTGGCGGAGTCCGGCGAAAGTACGCGGACGGTGGTCATCGCGCTCGTCGCGAACGGTCTGATCGCGGCTGCCAAGACTATTGCCACCGCGTTATCCGGCTCGGCCTCGATGATGGCCGAGGCCGCCCACTCCTGGGCCGACACCGGAAACCAGGTGTTCCTGTTGATCGCGGACCGGCGCAGCAGACGTCCCGCAGACGCCCGTCATCCTCTGGGCTTCGGCCGCGAAGCCTATGTCTGGTCGCTGCTGGCCGCTGTCGGCTTGTTCGTGGTCGGGGCCTCGGTGTCGATCTGGCACGGCATCACCGAGATCATCCACGGCGAATCCGAGCGGGGCGACTACTTCCTGTCATACATCGTGCTGGCCATTGCGCTTGTGCTGGAAGGTATTTCGTTCCTGCAGGCTGTACGCCAGCTGCGCGGTGAAGCGCAACTGTACAACCGCGACCTGCTGCAGCATGCGCTCGCCACATCCGATCCGACGACGCGGGCGGTATTCGCCGAGGACGCCGCCGCGGTGATCGGCATCGTGATCGCGTTCGCCGGTATCGGACTGCACCAGCTGACCGGCAACGCGGTGTGGGACGCGCTCGGCTCGATCCTCGTCGGTATCCTGCTCGGGGTCATCGCCGTGATCCTGATCGACCGCAACCGCCGTTTCATCACCGGTGAGCCGGCCTCCGACGAACTGCGCGACGCGGTCGTCACCCGCATCACAGCCCTGCGCGAGGTCGCGGAGGTCCGCTTCATCCGGCTGGTGTTCGTCGGCCCGAAGCGGCTCTTCGTGGTGGCGAGCGTCGACCTCGTCGGCGACGACGCGGAATCACACGTCGCTCGTACGTTGCGACGTCTGGAACAACAGCTCGAAGAGGACCCCCATATCGCCGATGCGGTCCTGACGATCGCCGATCCGGAGGACGATGGTGTGAGTGACAAGCGACGACTCCGGCACTGAGCCCGACTACCGGTTCACCCTGGCCAATGAGCGCACCTTCCTCGCCTGGATTCGCACGTCGCTGGGCCTTCTTGCCGGAGCCGTCGCGATGGTCCAGCTCGTCCCGCAGTTCGGCATCCCGGGAGGACGGCATGTCGTCGCTGCGTTTCTGACGGTTCTGGCCATGCTCAGCGCAGGCTTGGGGCTTCGCCGCTGGCAGCAGGTGGAGCGCGCGATGCGCCGCGGCGACCCGCTGCCGCCCGAGCGCGGCCCCGTGATTCTCGGCGTCGGGCTCCTGCTGCTGGGGGCGGCGATCCTCATCTTCGTAGTGGTCAAGACGGTGGTGCGATGACCGGTCCGCAGGCGCAGGCCGAGCGCACCGCGCTGTCGTGGACCCGCACGTCGCTGGCGGTGCTCGCCAACGGCGTGTTGCTAGTTCTCAAGGAACCCCACCGCCAGGGACCGCTGCTGCTCGTGGCCGCCGGACTGGCCGGTCTGCTCACGCTCGTCGTCTTCGTCGTCGGCGTGCGCCGGCAGCGGACGCTCGCCCGTCGTCCGCTGCCCGATACCGTCACGGCCCGGCTAGAGGTGCAGCTGATCGGGGCGTGCGTGCTGGCGCTGATCGTGGTAGCAGCGGTCGGGGTGTTCGTCTGACGGCGTGTCAGAAGTCGGCAAATCCGCCGAAATCGCCGCCGCCGAGATCTCCCCAACCGCTGTCGGCGGCACCGCTGTCCCAGCCGCCGCTGTCCCAGCCGGGGTCCTGGCCAGCGTCGAGGCCAGCGTCGTAACCGCTGTCATACCCGCTGTCGAAGCCCAGGCCGGAGCCGCTCTCGAAACCCGCGGCGTTGTAGCCCACGCCGTGCATGCCGGAGAACAACGCGTCGAACAGCAGTACCGAACCCAAGCCCCAGGCGCCGGCCACGAGCGCCGTCTTCCACCACGGCTCGGAGTACCAGCCGGCAGGCACCGGCCGCCCGGCCACGCGTCCGCCGGGGAAGTAGTTCGGGGTGCGCGGCGAGGGCGTCGGTGACGCCTCGATCTCGCGGCCCTCGAACTGGACGCGGCGGTCTTCGGTGACCACACCTGCGCTGCGCTGGCCGCTGATCGCCTCGAGCTCAGGTCCGGTATCCATGCCCATCGCCTGCCGCGCGGCGCGCACGTAATACAGCCCCTCCAGCGCGCTCTCCTTCGCCAACTGTGCCTGGCGGACCGTCGTCGCCTGGTCGATCTGCGACCCCGCCGCGGTGTAGCGCTCCGACGCGTCGGCCAGCGCCTGCTTCGACGCGTCATCGGTGCCGGTGAGGCTGATCACCTGACCGCCGAGCCGCTCGATCACGCGGCGGGCGTCGGCCTTCGCGTCGGCCAGCGAGGCGGCGGTCCGGTTGCGCGTGGCGCGCGACGAAGTCACCACCGCCAATGCGATCGCCGCAACGACCAAAACGAGGATGAGCAGGAGCGCCGCGTTCATGGCGTCCACAGTACCGATGCTGCGCACCCGGCCCGCTGACGCGAATCCGACCGGGGGAATTCTGCTTGGCCCATGATCAATGTGCGATGGTGCGGATGAGGTCGGCGGTGCGCTGCGGCTGCTCGATCATGATGAGATGTCTTGCGGGAGCGACTGTAATGTGTTCTGCGCCAAGGTCATTCGCCAACCGGATCTGCCTGGTGAGCCAGTGCTGGCTGCGCCAGCCGGTGTGTGCTGTGATCACCACCCGCCGGATCGGCGGCAGCGGACATGTCTCCCGCAGTACGCACAGTTCGGCTATCAGCTGAGGGTAGGCGGCGTATTCACGTAGCAACGCGGCCGGAAATCCGGGATCGGTCGCGGCGCGGCCTATTTCGCAACGCATCTGTGCGTCGAGTCCGCCAGGACGTCGACGATGCAGGAGCCTGAGGGCGGCACGGCCCAATACAGCCTGCAGCCGCAGCCTGCCGAGCAGCGTGGCGGCGGCATCAGCGGCGGCGAGCTTGGCCGGCAGCGGCAGCGTGAGCCGCCGTGGGTGGTTGGGGGCGATACTGGAATCGAGAAGTATCAGCGCCCGGACGCGGTGCGGGCACAGCCGGGCAAACCCCTCGGCATACAGGCCTCCGAGTGAATGTCCCACCACGACTGCCTGAAGGGGCCCACACACTGCATCGAGTACGGCGGCAATCCGGTCAGCCTCTCCTCGGACGGTCACACCACGATCTGCGTCCGGTGCGCGCTCGAGCGGCCTGCCTGGTCGGTCGAATCGCACGACGATGTGGTCGCTCGCCAGATTCGCAGCGGTGTCCGTCCAGTGCAGCCGGCGACCGCCGAGCCCGCTGCACAACACAACCAAGGGACCGGTATCTCCTTCGACAAGGATCTCCGCCCTGAATCCGCCGGCCTCGACGTCTACCTGGCGATGGCTCACGATCTGATTCCCGTCGGTGTTCGGGCGGCGCGCAGCCCGACATAGAAGAGCCATGACGCGGTGGCGACCAGAAAGGCCCGCTGCGAGATTCCGACCAGTCCCGAATGGTCCGCACTGTCGACGGCGGCCGCGACCCCCATCCATATCGACGTCGCAACCAGTGCTGCCAACGTGAGCCGCCCGAAGCGACGCAAGCTCGCCGGCACGCTGTCAGTGGAATCCGCGGCGAAGAACGCGAGCATCGAAAAGATGGCCGCGACGCACGCTGTGGCACTGCTAAGCAGATGCAACTGGTCGCCCAGGGGCACGGCACCCGAAGCCTCATGCGCCGCGCACGCGGGTTCCGAGTGCGGAGCGCACACCATATTCCACACGGTGCTGTCGAGTCCGGTCGCTATGGCAAAGAGACCAACGATCAACCACCCGACCGTGCTAAATCGACTGCACCGCAGACCGGCAATCCCGGCGACAGCGGACACGCCGACGACGACTGCGGTAGCTCGGTCGCCCCAGCGAAACCATGCGCCAAACGGTTGGTCTAACGCGGCAAGTTCACTGATGAAGAGGTCCGGATCTGCAGCACGCCTGAAGACAATCTCTAGTAGCCAGTTGGAGTAGAGCACCGCACCGGCGAATGCGCCGACGGCGGCTACCCAACGCAGGGCCCGCAACAGCGATCGTTGCTTTCCGGTGGAGTCCGCGACGGTGCCAGAATCCATCAGTCGAGCGATCATCGCCGGCGACGCAATCCGTCGAGAATTGCCGGACGGCTTGCGGTCGCGATGCCTCCCGCCGTCACTTGCAGTCCGCTGACTTCATCCTCGTCGGCCTCCAGAGGAGCCCGACACTTTCGCAACTGGGCAAGACGCGATCGAGAAACAGTGTCACTGGACGCGCCGAAAGACGTTCGGGGACAACTGTGTCACAGCCGAGCCTTCCGTCCCGGGCGCAAACGCTCGAGCCGCCACCAGGCGACGACCAGAAACGCCAGTCCGAGAACAATCAGCACGCCGATGTCCATCAGCCATCTGCCAGCGGAGTGGTTCCAGAGCTGATCGGGCGGAGAGTCGGGCGCCAGCGGCTGCAGATTGTTCAGGTCGATCGTGGACGCTGCGGCGGCCAATCCCCAACGCGACGGCGCCACCCAGGACAGCTGCTCGAGCACGGCGATGCCAGGAAGGGTGACGAGGCCGCCGCAGAGAATGACCTGGGCCAGGGCGAGCAGAACAAGCAGCGGCATCGTCTTCTCCGACGTGCTGACCGCTGCAGAGACGAGCAGCCCCAGCGTCATGGACACGATGGCCAGAATCGCCGTCGCCAGCATCACCTCCAGCAGCGGCGGCATCACCGCTCCGTGCGCTGGCATCTCGCGGCCGAGCAGGCCGATGACGACCAGCAGCATCGCCTGGAGGCCGGTGATGAGGCTCAGTATCACCGCCTTCGAGAACAGGTAGATGCCAGCCGATAGGCCCGCTGCGCGCTCGCGCTGGTAGATAGCCCTCTCCTTGACTAACTCTCGCACGGAGCTGGCCATGCCCACGAACACGGCGCTGATGACGAGGATGAGCAGTATTCCTATGGCGTCAGCGTTTTCGTGCAGCGGGCCGGCAAGGCCGTGCTCGGAAGGCCACGCGCGGATCATCCCACCCAGGACGAGCGGGAGGACGGCAAGCACTGCAAGATAGCTGCGCTCGGACGCGATGACGGCAACGTAGCGGCGGCACAGCGTGCTCAGCTGCGCCAGCCGGCCCTGCTGCGGCGGCGGCTGGGCCGGCGGAGGGATGTCGCGCCGTCCTGCGGCAGCATCGTCGTCGAGCGCTTCGGCGACGTAACGCCGATACATCACTGAGTCTTTGAACTCAGATGCCCAGTCTCGGTCCGGCTCACGATCGAAGGCCTGAAAGACCTCGGCCCAACTCGATTTCGCGAAGAACGTCAGCCCCTCGGCCGGCGGTCCGTAGAAGGCGATCCGGCCGCCCGGTACGAGGACGAGCAGCCGGTCGCACGTGTCGAGGTTGGCGACACTGTGCGTGACGACGACGATCGTGCGGCCTTCATGAGCCAGATCGCGCATCATCTCCATGACCGACTTGTCCAGACCCGGGTCAAGGCCAGAGGTCGGCTCGTCCAGGAAGAGCAGCGACGGTTTAGTGAGTAGCTCCACCGCGACGCTCACCCGCTTGCGCTGACCACCCGAGAGGCTGTCGATACGCGTATCGGCGTGCGCGGCCAGACCGAGCTCCTCCAGCACCTCGTCAACGCGCCGGTTGCGTTCGGCTTCGGAGGTGTCACCGGGGAACCGCAGCTCCGCGGCGAACCGCAGTGCCCGCCGGGTCGGTAGCTGGGTGTGCAGGATGTCCGCCTGCGGCACCAGCCCGATGCGGTGGCGCAATTCGGGATAGTGGGTGTAGAGGTCGCGGTGGTCGTACTGCACGCTGCCCTCGGTCGCGGGCTGCGTTCCGGTGACCGCGCCGAGCAGCGTGGATTTGCCCGCCCCGCTCGGTCCGATGACGCCGACGAGGCAGCGTTCGGGTATTGGGAAGCTGACGTCATCGAGCAGAACCTTGCCCTTGGCCGTACGAACCGTGAGTTTCTGGGCGATCAGAGAGATGTCGCCGGTATCGACGAATTCACGAAGTTCGTTTCCAACGAGGCGGAAAGTCGTACGCCCGATGCCGACGATGTCGTTGTCGTCGAGAACCGCGGTAGTGACCCGTCGACCGTTTACGAACGTGCCGTTGTGCCCTCCGAGATCTACGATCTCGTGGCGTCCATCATCCCTCTCGCGCAGTTCCGCATGGTGCCGGGAAACGATCAGATCAGGTACAACGATGTCATTCTCGGGCGCGCGGCCGATGCGCAGGCGCCGACCTTGCAGCTTGCGGATTGTGGTCGGTTCGCGGTAGAAGCGGGCGCGTTTGTCGATAGCCCGCGGTACGGAGCAGTCAAGCACGGCCCCATTTCTTGGATCGCCGAGCCGGAACCGCACCTCGCTCTCGATGCGCATGTGATGGATAGGCCGGTCGCCTATGAATGTCCCATTCGTGCTGCCGAGGTCTTCGAAGAACCAAACGCCGCGTTCGTCGGCGCGCAGCACGCCGTGCCGCCATGAGACCCGCGTGTCGTCAATGGGGACATCGGCCGCCGGATCACGCCCGACTTGATATGACCAGTTGGGGTGGAGCGTGCGGACTGTCCGCTCGGTTCGCACGACGAGTGCCGTCGGAGCCATTGAGCGGACGGTGCCGTCGGCCGTCATCCCCGAAGTCTAAAGCGATAGGACGCGTGATAGTACGCTTCGCCAATCAACTGCCGCGGGCTCTCTGAAGGGCATCGGCGTTTACGGCGAAATGCTCAGCTGCTCGCACCTGTGGCCACACGGACTGCCGGCGGCGGCCGGCGTTGGTGGTCGAGACGCACTCCAACTCTCGTCGACGACCACGTGCGCGATCGAACTCGGCTGCCACCGCAAGAGGGATAGGCCGAATGCGGTGCAGTTCGAGCTGACGGCGCTGCGGCAGACGGCCGAGAAAGCCCGCCAACCAATGGGTTTCGTTTCGCTGCCTCGCACCGCCGCCCTTCTGGCGCCTCGGATCTCGAAGGCCTACAGGTTCGAGAAGCAGCTGTCTTCGCCGCCCGTCGGAATGTCCGAGTTGCTTGCAGACAAGTGCAATTGCACGCCGTCGTTCGTCACATGTACCGAGTCGGCGTGGACGTTCAGCGCGTTGTCGTTGAGGTCATTGATTGCATCGTCAAGCTCTTGCTGCGCGCTATCTCTCGGCAGCGAGAATCCCACCAGCTGAATTCCGTTCTCTGGAATCAGCAACCGAAGTTTTCCGTTCTCGATCTTTGGTTCGACCACAACGCTGGAGTCCAGCGTTCCTTCCAATGTGACCTTGCCCGAGCCAGGGTCGGTCTTGACGCCCTCTACGAGAAAGTCTGCAATCCCTAGCTTGTCCTGAATGGTCTGCATAATCCCGTCCGACGTCCACGTGATCGTGGCGTCGACCGACCCGATGGTGCCTTCCTTGTTCGCGTCAGCGTCGAGGCGGATGTCCCGAACCAGGATGTCTGCCTTCAAGCCTTTGACACTGCCGATGTGATCGCCGTCTGTGGTGACCTTGATGCTCGTGTAGTGCTTGGTCATGTATTGCCACAGAACGGGCGGCGTCGAGCTGAATGACACGTTCACGTGCGGCAGATTGTCCTCAGTCTGCTCTTGATCACTCTTCGTTTCACATGCCACCGCCCTGTTCAACACATCTTTTGCGGCGCTGCGGGCGTAGAACTCGGCGCCGAGCAATCCGGCCGTCAGCACCGCCACAACGAGGACCAGGATGATGACGATCGAGATCGGATCGCGCCAGCGGGGACGCCGTTTGGGTTTCGGTGCCGGCGCGGACGGTGTCGGGGCGGAGCCTGGCGGGGGCTGAGCCGGGGGTGGAGGCGGCGGTTGTGGGGACGGTTGCGCGGAAACGAACCCCTGACCCGATCGCGAAATCTGTTGCGTCGGTTCATCCATCGGGCTGCGCCGCTCGATGTGCCGAGTGGGACCTTCACTCAGCGGGAAGGGCCGCCGCGGCGGCCCTGGTGGCCGCTGTGGTGGTGGGCCCTGAGGACGCTGGCCGCCCGGGCGACCCCGGTGTGAAGGATCTCCGTAGGGCGGGCCAGGACGATTCGTCACCCGCGTGATTCTGCCTTACCTGGCTAACAATGGATGCCCCATTGCAAAGACACCGACGCCATCGAGGAACCGGTGCAGTCAATGCGCAAGAGGAAGTGAAGCGTCGCCGGATGTGATGACGGACCCGGAGGGCCCGTCGCGCTGATGTCGTCATAACCGATTGATGGCCCGCCCGTCGGGCGCGCCCCGCGGGTTTTCGATGGCGTGCACAAAAACCCCGCCCCCGCGCCCGGTCAAGAAACACCCAAGACCGGAACCGCAGGCTCCCTGTACGACCACCAGGAGAGCCGCCCAATGACAAACGCCGTGACGATCACTCCGCACCGCGAGCGAACGGTCCAGTTAGCGCATCACATCGGCATGATGTCGCAGCCTCAACCCGGTAGCGCCGCCGCAACGGCCTCGAACGGACCGCGTTCCGGGCTGCCGACCAGCCGCTGGGTTGCCGTTATCGGTGCTGCGCTGGGTGCGGTGCTGTATTCCAACTGGCTCCTCCAAATCGCTTTCACCCGCACGCTGCCCGATCCGCACGAATTCATCAGCGAGCTCGCTGCAGCAGGCCAACCCCATGCCGAATGGTTCCGCGGAGGCGATCGCGCGACCGCCGTCGTTTGCCTGATTGCTGTCGTCGCCGCGTTGACGGGCGCTCATGCCAGCCGTTGGAGCCGGATGGGCTGGTGGCTGGTATCGATGTTCGCCGTGGGCACCGCGCTGGACAGCACGGTGTTCAACATGACATGCGCCCCGTCTGCGGATGCCGCATGCGCGGCTCGCGAATCCGCGGGTGCGGCCCCAATTGGCGACCAACTGCACTTGCTCAGCAGCGCGATCGCCGTAATCGGCTCAATCCTGTCGATGTTCTTCTTCGTCATGGCCGATCGCGTCGAGCCCATGCCGGCGCCGATACGTCGCGTCGGGCGGTACCTGTTGGCCGTAGTGATCGGGACGCAGGTCTGGACCGGGATCGCATTCGCTGTCGACCCACACGGCAAATCGGGCCAGATCGGGATTGCACAGCAAGCCGAATTGATCGCTATGGCTGGCTGGCTGGTCTACATCGCGCTGCGAACGGCGTATGCACCCATCGCAACCCCGTCGGGAGCGCGTTCCGTCATCGACGCGGTGGCCGACCGGCAACCGATCCGGTCGTTCTGTGTGCCAGCGGACTCGGTGGCCGGCCGCACTGTTCGGCTTGCCCGTATGAGCGCGGGTACCCGTCGACAAGGTTCAGACCGGCCGCGCAGTGCGGCTACGCTCCCAACGCTGGATTTGTCGACGAGGCCAACGTGGCACAAAGACCGGGAGCGGCGCCAACCCCATCTCGTTGCCACACAGCAGACCGCTGGGTCGATCGCTCGCTAAGCTAAGCCGGATCAAGGTGATTATGTGAAGTCCAAGGCCTCAGTCGTTGCGACGGCGCTCTCGTGCGTAGGCCGGTTCGCGCCACCGATCACGTACACGGTGTTACCCACGGTCGCGACCACCTCGGCGTGACATGGCGTTGGCAACGGGGTGAGCTTGATCCATTTGCCATCGGCGATGTCGTACATCTCGGCCGCGCCGAGCACCTGAGTCGGATCCTCGCCACCGACCGCCACTATCCGCCCGTCTACATACGTGGCGCCGTAGCTTCCACGTGGAGTAGGCATGTCCACCAGCGTGGTCCACGTGTTGGATTGCGGATCGAACCGGTCGAACGCGGCGGAGTTCTTGTCCGACGACAGGAACCGGCCTCCGAGGGCGTACACGTAGGTCCCGTCGGAGACCGCGGCCAGGTGTTCGCGGGGTCTGGGCATGTCACCCACGTCGTTCCACGAGTTTCCGTCGAAGACCTCGGTCTGCGGAACGAGCTGCTTCTGGTTCTGCCCGCCCATCACAACGAGCTTGTCGCCCACCACCGCCGCACCCGGAGCCGCCCGAGCGTGCCTGAGAGCCGGCAACTCCACCCAGTTGCCGTTGCGTAACGCAAACACTTTGTCCGACGCCTGGGCGATGTTGTCGGTGGCACCCCCGATCACCACCACTTCGTCGTGGTAGACCGCCGCCGCCGCGTGGTGTAGGGGAATAGGAAGCGGTGGACCCGATTGCCATGAACCCGTCTGCGGGTCGAAGTTTTCGACGGTCGTCAGCGGCGACCCATCGCGCAGACCTCCTATGATCCAGATCCTGCCGCCAAGCACGGCCCACGCCATCATCAATCTGGCAGACGGGGCGTTCGGCAGAGACCGCCATTCCCGCGCCGCCTGCAGTTTGCGCGGCGCCAGCTTCACGGCTTCCGCCGACGCGGTCAGCTGACCGTCACCGACGGCAGTTGATCCGCCAATCGCATACACAGACTTGCCAACAGCGGCGACCGCCATGCTGTGGCGCGCGGTTGCCATGTCCGGCAGTCCCGCCCACGATCTCGCAGTGAGGTCGAAGACGGACGCAGTTTTGAGGACCTGACCGGCTGACAGCCCCCCGACGACCACCAGTCGTCCATCCGCGATCGCCACACCCAGGTCACTGCGCGCTTGAGGAAGCTCTGGCAGGGGCGTCCACACGTTCGCGGCGGGGTCATACGCCTCGGCGGTCTTGAGGTCTGCGTTCCCGCTCGCACCGCCCAGCGTGTATACCAGCTTGCCGTCCGATGCCGCGGCTAGCATCTGCCGCGGAGTGGGAATCGGGGCGCCGAGCGTCCACGAATTGCCGTCGAAGATCTCGGTGGTGTTCAGCAAAGCGCCGTTCGCGTCGACACCGCCGCTGACAATGATGCGGTCGCCCACCACGGCCGCCGCGGCCGCCGCCCTCGGCTGCAACAAGTGCGGGAGCTCGACCCAGCGGCCGTTCACCACCCGCCAAACCTGGCTGCTCGCAGTCTTGTCGGGCCGCCAGCCCCCGAGAACTATCGGGTTCCCCTGCCACGTCACCGACATTGCATGCTGAACCGGAACGGGCAGGTCGTCACCGCCCTTCCAGCTGTCTATGGTCGGGTCATACCCCTCATGCCGTCCGCTGACAGCACCGTCCGGTCCGAGCCCACCGAAGATCCAGATGGTGCCGTCGGCCTGCGTGGTCGCCACGGCATCGCGCTCAATGCGCGCATTGGTGATCGGCCGCCACCCTGCTTGCACTTCGGTGTTAGGTTGCGGCGGGTTGTCCGCAGTGCTGCTGGTGCCGCCGTGGCTACGCGTGAGGAAGTAGACCGTGCCCGCCACCAAGAGGACGACGAAGATGGCCGCGGCGAGCCGGAGAAGGGGGCTGCGATCCCACTTCTTCTTTCTCGGGGGCTCTGAGGATGTAGGTCTTGGCGGCCCTGGAGGCGTCGGCTTTTTCGGCGGCCCGTGCGACGGAGGCGCGGTCCGCGGCGCGACCTGGGTGGGCGGCGCGGCTGGAGCACTTGGGGGGCCGCCCGCCGTCATCGGGGCTATCTGAGTTGGCTCGAGGTTGCTCGACGGAGCCGACGCCGGTGCGCGCCGTTCGGGGATCGGTCCACGATGCGAGACGAAAGACGTTGCCGGCGAGTCTGGTTGGCTGACGAACCGGGGCCGCGGAGGCCGCGAAGGCGGCGGACGGTATGAAAAAGGTTTGGTCTCACCGGGATTGGGCATCAGCGCCATCGAGTCCGGCGACAACCCGCTGCGGCGCTGCGCCTCCTGCAACTCGCGCCCAAGTTGCTCCGCCGACACAGGTCGTTTACCGGGAATGAACGACATCGCCCGCTCGATGGGTGCACACACAGGATCGGGGACCCCCACACGACGGAGATCCGGGACTTCTCTCGCCCTGATTCGCTGAAAGTGGGCCAGCAGTGCCTCGCCGGTTTCGCGCTCGTGTGCAGGGCGCCCAGCGATGAGCGCGTACAGCGTCGCTCCAAACGAGTAGATGTCGGCCGCGACTGTCGGCGGGCTTCCTGTCAGCACCTCGGGCGCCGTATACGTGACCGAACCGGTGAAGACCCCTTCGGCCGTCTTGAAACCGCCGCGTATGTGGGCGAGCCCGAAATCAGTGAGAGCAGGCTCGCCGTAATCGTTTATGAGGACATTTCCCGGCTTGATGTCGCGATGCAGAATGCCGATTCGGTGAGCGGTTTCCAGGGCCCCGGACAACTTCACGCCGATCCGCACGGCCTCGGGCCACGGGAGCGGTCCTGACCGCAAGCGTTTGGCCAGTGAGTCTGCGGCGTAGTACGGCATCACCATGAAGAGCCGCTTGCTGTCGGTTTCGCCGACCTGGAGGACGTGGACGATGTTCGGATGACCCGAGAGCCCACCCATTGCATAGCCCTCGCGCAGGAAGCGTTCCCTGTTGAGTCGGTCGAAAGTCGAGGTCAGTACCTTTACGGCGACGCTTCGGCCCAGCTTGGTCTGATAGCAGCGGTAAACGACGCCGAACCCGCCTCGACCGATCTCCCGAGCGTCTGCGAATCCGGCTGACGCAAGCTCGTCAGCTATCTCACCCGGCGGTGGAGTCGGGTTGCCAACCATGCCGCAGGACCTCCGGTGGAGAGGCTGTCTTTCGGATGGTTCAACAGTAGCGACCACGAACACTGCCGACGGCGAATTCGGTCCGAGCTCAGATCAGCCCGGTGCCGGGCCGTGTTCGTCGTGTGCCTGTCGGAGTGAGCCGACACGGGTCCGAGTGATCGCCGCGCCGGCGGCGGTGATGACGCGTGATGATGTTGCCGAACACCGACGGCAGCGAAGAGGCGACGCTCCGCCGACCAATTAGCCCACTGACCCGGCAGTGACTGTCAACGATGTCCCGAGACATCACTGGAGCGGGCGACGGGAATCGAACCCGCATAACTAGCTTGGAAGGCTAGGGCTCTGCCATTGAGCTACGCCCGCAGCGACTGCACGGAGGCCTGCAAAAAAGGCACTGTACGGCGCTTCGCGCGCCAAGCCAAGCGGCCCGTAGGATCGCCAGGTTAGAAGATTGTCCGCGCCGCGCGGGGTGTAGCGCAGCTTGGTAGCGCATCCGCTTTGGGAGCGGAAGGCCGCAGGTTCAAATCCTGTCACCCCGACCAGATGTGACCGACCGACCGAGGAGTCATGAGGACGTGAAGAGCACCGTTGAGCAGCTGAGCCCGACCCGGGTCAAGATCAACGTCGAAGTGCCGTTCACCGAGCTGCAGCCGGACTTCGACCGGGCCTACAAGCAATTGGCCCAGCAGGTCCGGCTGCCCGGGTTCCGTCCCGGCAAGGCGCCCGCGAAGCTGCTGGAGGCCCGCATCGGCCGCGGCGCGATCCTCGAGCAGGTGGTCAACGAGGCGCTGCCCAGCCGCTACTCCGAGGCGGTCACATCGTCGGACGTACAGCCGATCGGTCAGCCCGAGATCGAGATCACCAAGATCGAAGACGGCGACGAGCTCGTGTTCACCGCCGAGGTCGACGTCCGGCCCAAGCTCGAGCTGCCGGACCTCGACGATTTGACGATCACCGTCGACCCGATCGAGGTGAGCGACGCCGACGTGGACGCCGAACTGGAGTCGCTTCGCGCCCGGTTCGGCACGCTGACCGGCGTCGAGCGGGCCGCGCAGACAGGCGACTTCGTGTCCATCGACCTGTCGGCCACCGTCGACGGGCAAGAGGTCCCCGAGGCGTCGACCGAGGGGTTGTCGCACGAAGTGGGCTCCGGTCAGCTCGTCGAGGGTCTCGACGACGCGGTCGTCGGGCTTGCGGCGGAGGAGAGCCGGGTGTTCACCACCAAGCTGGCCGCGGGCGAGCACGCCGGCAAGGAGGCCCAGGTGACGGTCACCGTGAAGTCGGTCAAGGAACGCGAGCTGCCCGAGCCCGACGACGAATTCGCCCAATTGGCAAGTGAATTCGACACCATCGACGAGCTGAAGGCGAACCTGCGCGAGCAGGTGGCACGCGTCAAGCGAATCCAGCAGGCCGAGAAGATCCGTGACGCCGCGATCGAGACGCTGCTCGATCAGGTGGACGTGCCGTTGCCGGAGAACATCGTCCAGGCTCAGATCGACGAGACCGTGCACAACGCGCTGCACGGGCTCGACCATGACGAGGACCGCCTGGCCGAGGCGCTGGCCGAGCAGGGCAGCAGCCGCGAGCAGTTCGAAGCCGACGCGCGGGAGAGCGCGGAGAAGGGCATCAAGACGCAACTGCTGGTCGACGCGATCGCCGACGAACTCGAGGTCGAAGTAGGGCAGGAAGACCTGACGGAGCGGCTGGTTCTGCAGTCGCGGCAGTACGGCATCGAGCCTCAGCGGCTGCTGGAATTTCTCCAGCAGAACAACCAGTTGCCAGCGATGTATGCCGACGTGCGCCGCGGCAAGACGCTCGCCGCGGTGGTGCGTGCTGCGACGGTGAAAGACACGGACGGAAACGTCGTCGACACCGCGGAGTTCTTCGGTTCCGCGGAGCAGGCTGAGGCGGACGCCGACGAGGACCAGTAACGCTGTGAGCGAACCGGCACGTTGCCGGGAGTGCGCGACGCGGCGAGTTGGTTAGTGTCAGGGTGGAGCTTCCTGGGGCGAAGCGCAAAAGATGGTCAGAAAGCAGGTATCAGCGGTGAGTGACATGCGTTCCAGCGCGCCGGGGTTCAACCTGGTCGACTCGGTCTACGAGCGACTGCTGTCCGAGCGCATCATCTTCCTGGGCTCTCAGGTCGACGACGACATCGCCAACCGGTTGTGTGCGCAGATTCTGCTGCTGGCGGCCGAGGACCCGACGAAGGACATCCACCTCTACATCAACTCGCCGGGTGGCTCGATCAGCGCCGGCATGGCCATCTACGACACGATGGTGCTGGCGCCGTGCGACGTGGCGACCTATGCCATGGGCATGGCCGCCTCGATGGGTCAGTTCCTGCTTGCCGCGGGCACCAAGGGCAAGCGCTACGCGCTGCCGCACGCCCGGATCCTGATGCACCAGCCGCTGGGCGGCGTCACCGGCAGTGCCGCGGACATCGCGATCCAGGCCGAGCAGTTCGCGGTGATCAAGAAGGAGATGTTCCGGCTCAACGCCGAGTTCACCGGCCAGCCGCTGGAACGCATTGTCGCCGACTCCGACCGGGACCGGTGGTTCACCGCCCCGGAGGCACTCGAGTACGGCTTCGTCGACCGCATCATCACCCGCGCCGAAGTCAACGGATCAGGACCAGGAGCAGGACTAGACCAATGAACCCCGACATCGCACCGGCCCACGGCGGAGCCGTGAATCAGCCTTCGGCGCGCTACATCCTGCCGTCGTTCATCGAACATTCCACCTACGGGATCAAGGAGTCGAACCCGTACAACAAGCTGTTCGAGGAACGCATCATCTTCCTCGGTGTGCAGGTGGACGACGCGTCGGCCAACGACATCATGGCCCAGCTCCTGGTACTCGAGTCGCTGGACCCCGACCGCGACATCACGATGTACATCAACTCGCCCGGCGGCTCGTTCACGTCGCTGATGGCGATCTACGACACCATGCAGTATGTGCGCGCCGACATCCAGACGGTGTGCCTCGGGCAGGCGGCGTCGGCCGCGGCGGTGCTGCTGGCGGCCGGCTCTCCGGGCAAGCGGATGGCGCTGCCCAACGCGCGTGTGCTGATCCATCAGCCGGCGCTGGCCGGGGTGATCCAGGGCCAGTTCTCAGACCTCGAGATCCAGGCCGCCGAGATCGAGCGGATGCGCAAGCTGATGGAGCACACGCTGGCCCGGCACACCGGCAAGGACCCGGACGTGATCCGGAAGGACACCGACCGCGACAAGATCCTCACCGCCGAGGAGGCCAAGGACTACGGGATCATCGACACCGTGCTGGAGTACCGCAAGCTCTCGGCTCAGACGGTCTGATCGGTTGCGGCCGGGTTGCAGCGGCGACACGCCAAGGACACGGTACGGCGTTACACCGCCTCCGCAGCCCGGACAGGCGATATGTTCGGCGGGCACACGTAAATACCACTGACGCGATTCGCGGCTATGGGTCGCAGACCGGCCGATCAAGCGGGTAGCGTCGGGGCAGACGGCCAGATCCCGAACCGACGACGGCGAACAGGAAGTAGGACCCCACCACAATGGCGCGCATTGGAGACGGCGGTGACCTGCTGAAGTGCTCGTTCTGCGGCAAGAGCCAGAAACAGGTCAAGAAGCTCATCGCGGGTCCCGGCGTGTACATCTGCGACGAGTGCATCGACCTGTGCAACGAGATCATCGAAGAGGAACTGGCCGACGCTGACGACGTCAAGCTCGACGAACTGCCCAAACCCGCCGAGATCCGCGACTTCCTCGAGAGCTACGTGATCGGCCAGGACAACGCCAAACGCACGCTGGCCGTCGCCGTCTACAACCACTACAAGCGCATCCAGGCCGGAGAGAAGACGCGCGACTCGCGCTCCGAGCCCGTCGAGCTGGCCAAGTCCAACATCCTGATGCTGGGTCCCACCGGCTGCGGCAAGACCTACCTGGCCCAGACGCTGGCCAAGATGCTCAACGTTCCCTTCGCGATCGCCGACGCCACCGCGCTGACGGAAGCCGGTTACGTCGGTGAGGACGTCGAGAACATCCTGCTCAAACTGATCCAGGCCGCCGACTACGACGTCAAGCGCGCCGAGACCGGGATTATCTACATCGACGAGGTCGACAAGATCGCCCGCAAGAGCGAGAACCCGTCGATCACCCGCGACGTCTCCGGTGAGGGCGTGCAACAGGCGCTGCTGAAGATCCTTGAGGGCACGCAGGCCTCGGTGCCCCCGCAGGGCGGCCGCAAGCATCCGCACCAGGAGTTCATTCAGATCGACACGACGAACGTGCTGTTCATCGTCGCGGGCGCGTTCGCCGGTCTGGAGAAGATCGTCTCCGACCGCACGGGCAAGCGGGGGTTGGGCTTCGGTGCGGAGGTCAAGTCCAAGTCCGAGATCGACACGGCCGATCACTTCGCCGAAGTGATGCCGGAGGACCTGATCAAGTACGGGCTGATCCCAGAGTTCATCGGCCGGCTGCCGGTGGTGGCGTCGGTGACCAACCTCGACAAGGAATCGCTGGTGCAGATCCTGTCGAAGCCCAAGAACGCGTTGGTGAAGCAGTACACGAAGCTCTTCGAGATGGACGGCGTCGAGCTGGAGTTCACCGACGACGCGCTGGAGGCCATCGCCGACCAGGCGATCCATCGCGGCACGGGTGCTCGCGGTTTGCGCGCGATCATGGAGGAAGTCCTGCTGCCCGTGATGTACGACATCCCCAGCCGCGACGACGTCGCCAAGGTCGTCGTCACGAAGGAGACTGTGCAGGACAACGTGCTGCCCACGATCGTGCCGCGCAAGCCCTCGCGTCAGGAGCGCCGGGACAAGAGCGCCTGATCTCACGCCGAACGTTTTGTTAAGACACGGCATTCGGCTGCACGCGTGCATCAAGTCCACACTCGGCGGCGGAGGTAGCGACTAGCGCACGACGCGATCAGCGCGGGTGTAGACGTTCATCGAATCGCCGCGCAGAAAAGCCACCAGCGTCACGCCCGACTGGCCGGCCAAGTCGACCGCCAACGACGACGGCGCCGACACCGCGGCCAGCACCGGAATCCCTGCCATCACCGCCTTCTGGGCGATCTCGAAGGACACACGGCCGCTCACCAGAAGGACCGTGCCGCTCAACGGGATCCGGTCCGCCTCCACCGCCCAGCCGATCACCTTGTCGACGGCGTTGTGCCGGCCGATGTCTTCCCGAACCGCCAGCGTCGTGCCGTCCACGTCGAACAGCGCCGCCCCGTGCAACCCCCCGGTGCTGTCGAACGCCCTCTGCCCCGAACGTAATTGGCCCGGGAGGGCGGTCAGCGTTTGCGCTTTGACGGCCGCAGGGTCGTCGCCGGGGCAGTGCCGACTGGTCAATTGAACCGCCTCGAGCGACGACTTCCCGCACACTCCGCAGGACGAGGTGGCGTAGAAGTTGCGGGTCACGTCCGGCGCGAGCATGCCACCGGCCAGCGTCACGTCCAGCACGTTGTAGGTGTTTGTTCCGTCGTCGGCCGAACCGCGGCAATAGCGCACTGTCGACACGTCGGCACGCCGGCCGATGACGCCCTCGGTGAGCAGAAACCCTTGTGCCAGTTCGACATCCGAGCCAGGGGTGCGCATCGTCACCGTGAGTGGGCGGTCATTGACGCGGATCTCCAGCGGCTCCTCGACCGCGAGGGTTTCGGGCCGGCTCACGATGCCGTCGGCCGTCAGGTGTTGCGCCGGCCGTCGCGCCGTTACCCGTCCCATTCGCCCAATCTAAGCGGCCGGTCAACTCACCAGCGAGAGCGCGTGCACCCGGCGCAGCTTGCCCGACGGCGTTTTCGGGATCGTTCCCGGGCTGAGCACGACGACGTTGCGGGGGCGCACGCCCACGTCCGTGACTACGGCATGGGCGACTGCATGTTTGATCCGGCGGACCTCGGCCGGGTCGTCCCAAGCGTTCGATTCGACGGCAACGGCGAAGCTCTCACGGGCTCCCGCGTTGAGCCGGACCGCGACCGCGCAGCCCGGCCGCACGCCGTCGACGCGGCACGCCGCGCGCTCGACGTCGGTCGGGTAGATGCTGCGGCCGGCCATGATAATCACGTCCTTGACGCGGCCGCACACGACGATGTGGCCTTCTTCGGTCAAGTAGCCGAGATCGCCCGTGTCGTACCAGCCTTGGCTGTCCTGTGCCGGCACGAACCCGCCCCTGGTGATGTATCCCCGCGTCAGCGGCGCGCCGCGCAACTCGATGATCCCGACCGCGCGCTCGGGCAGGACGTTGGCGTCCTCGTCGACGATGCGGACCTCCAGCCCGTCGAGGAGGGGTCCAAGTGTCGCCAACCGCAGAGTGTGACCTGTCGACGCGGGCACCGCGCGTCGCAGCACGGCGAGCAAGTCGGCGTCGATCTCGTCGACCACCAGGCCGGTTCCGCATTCGGAGAAGGACACGCCGACCGTCGTCTCGGCCATCCCATATGCCGGCACGATCGCCTCCGGCCGCAGTCCGAACGGCTTGCCCGCGTCGACCAGGTCCTCTACGTCTGCCGGTTCCACCGGCTCCGAACCGGACAACGCCCAGCGCAACGACGACAGGTCGAACTGTCCGGGGGTGGCCTGGTTGCGCAGCCGCTTGGCCAGCAGCGCGTAGGCGAAGTTGGGCCCAGCCGTCATCGTGCCCTTGTACTTGTCGATGAGCTTGGCCCACAACAGGATGTCGCGGAGGAAGTCCATCGGGGTGACGACGACGAGCTCGGCACCGAAGTACATCGGGACGACTAGAAAACCGGTCATTCCCATGTCGTGGAACAGCGGTAACCAGCTGACGATCACGTCGGTGTCGAGGTCGTACTCGGCGCCGCGGAACATCGCCTCGGCGTTGGAGTGGAGGTTGCGGTGCGTGATCACCACGGCCTTCGGCGAGCCCGTCGAGCCGGACGTGAGCTGCATCAGCGCGATGTCGTCCTCACCGGTGTCGACGGGCTCGACCGGATCGGCGGCGAGCAGCTGCTTGACGGTGACAACCGTGACGCCACGCTCTTCGAGCACCGGGATCGCCGCCAGGAACGGCTCGGAGACAATCACGGCCTTCGCGCCGATCATGTCGACGACAGCCATGGTGTCCTGCGCCCACAGTGCGAGGTCGGTGCGCGGGGTGGGCTGGTGCAGCATCGTCAGGCTGGCGCCGCGCATCCAGACCCCCTGGGCTGTCGGCGCGATCTCGACCGGCGCGCCGGCCAGCACGCCGACGGCGTCGCCTGGCCCCACGCCGTCCGACGCGAGCCCGCCCGCTACGCGCCCGGCCCGTTGATGGACCGCGTCCCAACTCTGGCGCACAGGAGCGTCAGGTTCCCCGGTTACCAGCCCGTTTCTGCTCGTGCGGGCATTCCGGTACATCATCTCGGTGAATCGACTCATGCGGAGCGCCCTCCCCGAGGCCCCAGGCTTAGCCTCTGACGCTCAAGCATGAGCTATCGCAGTGGCGTTTGCGATCAAACGCGCCGAAACCGGTATGTGACCGGGATCATATTGCGACTGCAAGTCTACGAAGCCGCGCCGGTGCCGTCCGCGAACTCGCAGAAGGCGTTGTATGCGCGAGCGCCATAGATCGTCGCAGGTCCACCCTGCATCAGAATGCTGACACCGATGGCCTCAGCGGCTTCCTGTTTGGTGGCACCTGCACGCACCGCTCCCCGGGCGTGCGACGCGATGCACCCGTCGCAGCCCTGCACCACCCCGATCACCATCGCAATGAGCTCTTTTACCTTCCTGCTGAGCTCGCCGTCGGCAAGCGCGCCCTTGCTCATCGCCGCGAATCCCTGATAGACGTCTGGAATCGCCTGGCGCAGTGCGCGGTGCTGCGGAGCGAGCTCGTCGAGAACGTCGCGATGACGGTGGTGTTCTGGCATCAGGCCACCATATAGTCCGATCATCACGCGCGGCTACAGCGCGACCAATGACAGCCCCCCGCGATGGTGGACGAACGCGCGCATGCCGTCGGCACTGACCGCAACGTCAAACGGGTTGTGCCCCACCGGGATCGTTGCGATCACGGTTGTGGCCGCGGTATCGATGACCGACACCGTGTCGGCTGCGCTGTTGACTGTGACCGCCCGGTTGCCGTCGGCGCTGACCACGATGCGACAGGGTCGTGCCCCGACGGCGATGGTCGCGACGACCAGGTCGGTGGTGCAGCTGATCACCGACACCGAGTCGTCGAGGGAGTTGACGACGTACGCGCGGCGGGCATTCGGGCTGACGGCCAGATCCCACGGATAATGGCCTACCGCAATGTCTTTGACGCTGCTGTCGGCCGTGTTGACGACGGCCACGGCGTTGGCTCCGGACTTCACGACGTATGCGCGCGTGCCCGCCGTGGTGAAGACCAGGTCAGGAATGTGGCCGCCCAGTCGCAGGCGGGCAATGACGCAATGGTAGGTGGGGCTTGATGGATCGGTGTCGATCACACATGTCGAACCGTCACCGGACAGGCTGGCGTATAACCGGGAGCCGTTCGGGCTCAACGAGATTCGATATGGATATGCCGGGACGCAGATCGCGACGCGGCGGTGCGTCGCGGTGTGGATCGCCCATACCGCGTGGTCGAAGTGGTTGATGGCATACACCCATCGGCCGTTGGGCGCGATCCGCAGCGCGGCCGGCCGCTCCCCGACCTCGACGGCGGCCACGACGGTGTCGCGCGTCGGGCTGCCCGATGCCGTGTCGATCACCGACAGCCGGCCGTCCTGCTCGTCGACCGCGTATGCGCGGCTGCCGTCGCCGCTCAGCACCACTCCCGTCGCCCAGCACTGTCCCACGTCCAGCATGGTGATGACTGTGTTGCACTCCTCGCTGAGCGGGTCGGTGTCGACGACCGACAGCGAGCCGTCCTCGTAGTTGGTGACGTACGCGCGCGTGCCGTCGCGGTTCAGCACCAGTGCCGACGGGTAGCTGCCTACCTGCACGGTGACGGGTTCGGCAGACGTCTCGATCACGTCGATCGCGTCGTCGTCGCTGCGAATCACGAAGGCACGCGCCATGTCTGGGTCGACGACGACAGCACGGCTGTCGCGGTCAAGCGTTATCGTGCGGACAGGTTCTCGTCGAGCAGGGGCGTCGGGCCGACGGAGCCCGTCGCCGGAGGCCGGGCCGATCAACGACACCGCGTGGGCGTGGAAGTCGGTGACATAGGCGTAGTCACCGGCTGGGTCGGCGGCTACGCCGTAAGGCGCGCCCGCCGCGGCTGTGCTCGTCGCGCCGGTGGCGGTGTCGATGATCGTCACGGTGCCGGACAGCAGCGAGCGATCCAGAGCGGTGACGTAAGCGAACCGTCCGTCGGCACCCACCGTCACACCGATCGGGTGGGCGCTTACCGCGATGGTGTCGGTCACCGTGGCGGTGGCCAGGTCGATGCGCGACACGGACCCGCTGCCAGCATTGGTCACGAAGGCGTGCGAACCGTCCGGCGTCACCGCGACCTGGGCGGGCCGCTTGCCGACCGTGACCATCGCCGAAACCCGGCCGGCCCCGGTGTCGACCACCAGCAGGCGGTCACGCTCGTTGTCGACGACGTAGGCTTGCCCGCCGTCGGGGCTGAGGGCGACACCGGTGGGTGCGCCGCCGACGGCGATCGTCGAGGTGACCGCGCCGATCACGGTGAGCGACCCGTCGGCCTGGTTGGTCACATAGACGTCGTCGCCATCAGGTCTTACCGCGACGCCGTAGGGTTTGGCGCCGACTGGAATGGTCGCCGTGACACTGGTTGTCTGCGTGTCGATGACCGACACGGAGTTGCCGGAAGCGTTGGCTACGTAGGCTTTCCGGCCGTCGGCGGTCAACGCGATGCCGTACGGTGCGTGGTCCACCGGCACGGTCAGCGCGGCCGTCCCGTTCTCGGCGTCGATCACCGAGACGGAGTCGTCGCCGCTGTTCACCACGTACACCCGGTTTCCGTCCGGGCTGACCGCGATCCCGGTCGGAAACGTGCCGACCCGCGCGGTACCCAGCGCGTTTTTCGTCGGCGGCGGTGGGGTGACCGGCGTCGTCAACGGGATGTCGTAGGTGCCGTCGGCGACCTCGGTCAGCGTGGCCACGCGGACGCGGGCCCGCCGTCGCGCCGCTCGGGAGGACGTGAACATCGTGACCGGGAGTTCCGGTCCACCCGGTGCCGCAGTTGCCAGCGAACCCAGGCCAGCCACGCTGGCCCAAGACGCCGGAAACTTCCAGTTCATCACCTGTGAGCATAGGTTTGATGACGCTCATAAGAGTGCGTAATCGGCGACCTGCTCGACGGTTGTGCTGGGTGCTAGCAGACAGTAAGCGCCTCTCTTAGAAAACGGGCCGACGCAAAGTGATGAAAACCACACTTTCGTCGGCGCTGCGGAGTGTCGCACAGCTTGAGCTGCCGGTTTGCGGCACAGTAAAAGATTGCGCAGATGACAGCAAGCAAAGGCATCACTAAGAAAGTGCAATAATCGGTACTACTAGTGACATCAATTCCGGCGTGGGCGGCAGGTGGCCCACGGACGTGAGGAGCGGAAGAGGGGATGTCGTGGCGCCGACGGGCAACGACGCCAGTACAGAGCAGCAACGCAAGAAACTAGAGAAGGTCGTCATCCGCTTCGCCGGTGACTCCGGTGACGGCATGCAGCTGACCGGCGACCGCTTCACCTCTGAGGCAGCGATGTTCGGCAACGACCTCGCCACCCAGCCGAACTACCCTGCCGAGATCCGCGCGCCCCAGGGCACCCTTCCCGGCGTCTCGTCATTCCAGATCCAGATCGCGGACTACGACATCCTCACCGCAGGTGACCGGCCCGACGTGCTGGTCGCGATGAACCCTGCGGCCCTGAAGGCCAACATCACCGATCTGCCCCGTGGCGGGCTGGTGATCGCCAACTCCGACGAGTTCACCAAGCGCAATCTGGCGAAGGTCGGCTACGAGTCCAACCCGCTGGAATCCGGCGAGCTGTCCGACTATGTCGTGCAGGCCGTACCCATGACCACCCTGACGCTCGGCGCCGTCGAGGAGATCGGAGCGTCGAAAAAGGACGGCCAGCGGGCCAAGAACATGTTCGCGCTCGGCCTGTTGTCGTGGATGTACGGCCGCGAGATCGAGCCGCAGGAGACGTTCATCCGCGAGAAGTTCCTGCGCAAGCCCGACGTCGCCGACGCCAACGTGCTGGCACTGCGGGCGGGTTGGAACTACGGCGAGACCACCGAGGCGTTCGGCACCACCTTCGAGGTCGCCCCTGCCAAGCTGGCGCCGGGGGAGTACCGCCAGATCTCCGGCAACACCGCGTTGGCCTACGGGATCATCGTCGCCGGGCAGCTCGCCGGCACCAAGGTGGTGCTGGGCAGTTACCCGATCACGCCCGCCTCCGACATCCTGCACGAGCTGTCTAAGCACAAGAACTTCGACGTCGTCACGTTCCAGGCCGAGGACGAGATCGCCGGGATAGGCGCCGCGATCGGTGCGTCGTACGGCGGCGCGCTCGGCGTCACGAGTACGTCCGGGCCCGGCATCTCGCTGAAGTCCGAAGCGATCGGGCTGGCCGTGATGACCGAGCTGCCGCTGCTGGTGATCGATGTGCAGCGGGGCGGGCCGTCCACGGGCCTGCCGACCAAGACCGAACAGGCCGACCTGCTGCAGGCGCTGTTCGGGCGCAACGGTGAGTCGCCGGTCGCCGTGCTGGCCGCGCGCTCGCCGTCCGACTGCTTCGACACCGCGATCGAGGCCGCCCGCATCGCGCTGACCTACCGGACGCCGGTGCTCTTGCTGTCCGACGGCGCGATCGCGAATGGCTCTGAGCCGTGGCGAATTCCGGATATCGGCGGATTCGACCGCATCGACCGGAACCTGGCGCGACCGGGTGAAGACTTCCAGCCCTACGCGCGCGACCCCGAGACCCTGGCCCGTCAGTTCGCGATTCCCGGCACGCCGGGACTCGAGCACCGCATCGGCGGACTGGAGTCCGCGAGCGGCTCCGGCAATATTTCATACGACCCCACCAACCACGACCTGATGGTGCGGCTGCGCCAGTCGAAGATCGACGGAATTCCGGTGCCCGATCTCGAGGTGGACGACCCGACCGGCGACGCAGAACTGCTTGTGATCGGCTGGGGCAGCAGCTACGGGCCCATCGGGGAGGCATGCCGGCGTGCTCGCCGCAGCGGCATCAGGGTCGCCCATGCCCACCTCCGCCACCTCAATCCGTTCCCGGCCAACCTCGGCGACGTACTGCGCCGATACCGCACTGTGGTCTGCCCCGAGATGAATCTCGGCCAGCTGGCGCTGCTACTGCGCGGCAAGTATCTGGTCGACGTCCAGTCGGTGACCAAAGTGCAGGGCATGGCGTTCTTGGCCGACGAGATCGAAGACGTCATCGACTCCGCCCTCGACGGGTCGCTGGCTGAAAAAGAAAGAGATAAGACCAGATTCGCGAAGTTTGACGGTAGCGTGTCGGTGAGTAAGCGGGAGTTAGTGCATGACTGATATGGATGTCGCCGGCCAGGCGGCTCCTGCGGTGACCGACGTAGAGCTGCCGCTGACTGCGCTCAGCGGGGTGCCGACCACCGATGTGCCGCAGAAGGCCAAAGACTTCACCAGCGATCAGGAAGTCCGCTGGTGCCCGGGGTGCGGCGACTACGTCATCCTCAACACGATTCGCAACTTCCTGCCGGAGCTGGGCCTGCGGCGGGAGAACATGGTGTTCGTCAGTGGCATCGGTTGCTCGAGCCGCTTCCCGTACTACCTGGAAACCTATGGGCTGCATTCGATTCACGGCCGCGCGCCCACCATGGCGACCGGTTTGGCGCTGGCCCGTGAGGATTTGTCCGTCTGGGTGGTCACCGGTGACGGCGACGCGCTGTCGATCGGGGGCAATCACCTGATCCACGCGCTGCGGCGCAACGTCAACATCACGATCCTGCTGTTCAACAACCGGATCTACGGGCTGACGAAGGGCCAGTACTCTCCGACGTCGGAGGTCGGCAAGGTCACGAAATCCACCCCGATGGGTTCGCTCGACCAGCCCTTCAACCCGGTGTCGCTGGCGCTGGGCGCGGAGGCCACGTTCGTCGGCCGCGCGCTGGATTCCGACCGCAAGGGGCTCTCGGAGGTGTTGCGGGCGGCCGCGGCGCATCGGGGCGCCGCGTTCGTCGAGATCCTGCAGGACTGCCCGATCTTCAACGACGGCTCCTTCGATCTGCTGCGCAAAGAAGGCGCCGAGGAACGGCTCATCAGCGTCGTGGCGGGCCAGCCGATCACGTTCGGCACCAACGGCGACTACTGCGTGGTCCGTACGGGCTTCGGCTTGGAGGTGGCCAAGACCGCTGACGTGCGCGCCGACCAGATCATGGTGCATCAGCCCAGCGTCGAGGATCCCAGCTATGCGTTCGCGTTGTCGCGGTTGTCCGACCAAGACCTCGAGCACACGGTGATGGGGATCTTCCGTCAGGTGCAGCGTCCCACGTACGACGACGGTGTGCGCGCGCAGGTGCGCGCCGCGCAGGAGGCGACCGCGCACGACGCCGCCGCGCTGCAGGCGCTGTTGCGGGGCCGCGACACCTGGACTGTTGACTGACGCGGGGGGCGCCGGCCTGGCCGCGGTGGTGCTGGCCGGGGGCGCGTCACGCCGGATGGGCCGCGACAAGGCGACATTGCCCTACCAGGGCGGCACGCTGCTCGAACACGTCGTGTCCGCGGTGAAGCCGCGGTGCGCTCCGGTGTTCGTCATCGCCGCGCCGGGGCAGCCGATCCCGCCGGTCGACGCCGACGTGCTGCGTGACGACGTGCGCGGCGTCGGGCCACTCGTCGCCACCGGCCGGGGCCTGCGCGCCGCCGCCGAGGCCGGCGTGCCGTGGGCCTTCGTCTGCGCCGTGGACATGCCCTACCTGGACACGGCGTTGATCGACGTGCTGGTGGAGTCTTCGAAGAATCTTACCGCGGACGTCGTGCTGCCGTGGGACGGTCGCGACCACTACCTCGCGGCCCTCTACCGGACCTCGCTGGTCGACCGGATCTCGGCACTGGTGGCCGCGGGCGAACGCAGCATGTCCGCGCTGGTGAATTCCGTTGAGGCACAGCGAATTGTGGTCGCCGATGCTCGTTCGCTTACCAACGTAAATTCATCCGCTGATCTCTTGACGCTCCGCTGAGATTCCGGTCACATCAAAATAAATTTGACGGCGCCTACAATTTCGGGGCGGATTCGCGCTGCAAGGAATTAGTCTTCTACAGTAATTTGTCGGCGTCCGACAGATGTAATCCGAGTCACCCCGCTGCTGGGCCTCGTACTGTGTCACAGCGCGCGGATGCCGGGCTATCGCAATGGTTTTGCCGTGGAGAGAAGCTGATTGGCGTGGGCCAGTTCACAATATGCCGGTGATTGCGGTCACACGGCCATGTGGATGAAATAGCCTGAGAAATTCTCAGAAACGCCGCGATGACCTGGCATGACGAAAGAAATGCCAGCCGAGATTTTTTCGTTATCGTTTCGAGATTGGTCTATTTGCGATGTGACTTCTCCGTTGAAGGTTTGTAGATTTTCGTCGGCTCCTGCTGGAGCAAATAATTCAAAACTCGATAACCTGCGCGTGAATGGGACTACCCCACGGCGGCCGCGGCTACACCTATGTCGCACTTTGGTCTGTCACCCCCGACGTCGCGCCTGACCGAAACGGCGCGATCCGAGGAACCCCTCGGCCCGAAAGGGCCTCTCGTCCGCGAAAGCGGGCGGCCTTGGCGCGCGCTTGGCGAAAGGAACGAATGTGAAGAACCTCCGCAAGCTGGCGACCACTGCCGCGATCACCGGCGGGCTCATCGCCGCGCCGCTGGCGCTGTCGACCGCCACCGCTCATGCGGACAGCGTGAACTGGGACGCGATCGCACAGTGCGAGTCCGGCGGCAACTGGTCGATCAACACCGGCAATGGCTACCACGGTGGGCTGCAGTTCTCGCTGAGCACATGGCGCGCCAACGGCGGCGTCGGCAACCCCGCGAACGCGAGCCGTGAGGAGCAGATCCGGGTCGCGGAGAACGTGCTGGCCAGCCAGGGCATCGGCGCGTGGCCCGTGTGCGGCAAGCGCGGCTGACACGAACTCGAGTCGGGGGGGGGGGGGGGGGGGGGGGCCCCCCCCCACCGAAGAAGCGGAGGGTTGTTATAAAA
>JBLNEK010000086.1:0-12478 GCA_050262635.1 Candidatus Sericytochromatia bacterium
CCGCGGGGGGGGGGGGGGGGGGGTGGTTGGGGGGGGGCGGCCGGCCCCCGGGGCGGGGGGGGGGGGGCCCGGGCGACCCGGTGGCCGATGCCCGCGGCTGCGCCCGGCTCGGTGCCGGCAAGCCAGTCGTCGAGCAGACCGAGCGCCACCCCGATGCAGCCGGAGACGGTCGCGGTCCGGTCGCCGGGGGATTCGGGCTGGACCTGCTCGAGCACGGCGGTGGCTACGTTCGTGTCGTCGTCGGTGAGCGCCTCGACGGCTTGGCGCAGGGCGGCGACGGCCAGGTCCCGGGTCGGGCCGACGGGGGTGAACCGGGTCATGTTCTGCCGCTCGACGGCCCGGGTCATCGCCGCCTGCAGGGTCTGCGGGTCGGGCACGTCGATGTGGTCGACGTCGATGCCTTCCTCGGCGAGCAGCGGCGCCAGCTCGCGGAGCAGGTCGTCGGCGAGCCCGGGCGTCCACTGCAGCTGCGGCGGTCCCGGCGGCGGCTGGGGGCGGCGGCGACGCCTGTCGGCCATGCCGGCATCCTCGCAGCCGGTGCCGGATGCGGGGGCTGCGGCTCAGCGCTTGAGGGGCAGCCCGGGCAGCAAGGCGGGCAGCCGTTGCGCGGGGGTGTCCCAGTCCAGCGTCTTGCGCGGCCTGGCGTTGAGCTCCGCCGCGACCGCCGCCAGATCGGCGGCGGTGTAGACGCGCAGGTCGCTGCCCTTGGGGAAGTACTGGCGCAGCAGCCCATTCGTATTCTCGTTCGTGCCGCGCTGCCAGGGGCTGTGCGGATCGCAGAAGAACAGCGGCATGTCCACCGCGGCCGCGATCTCTGCGTGCAGCGCCAGCTCCTTGCCCTGGTCCCAGGCCAGGGACCGGCGCAGCGCCGCAGGCAGCGGCCGCATGGTGGCGAGCAGGGCGTCCCGGACCGCGTCCGCGGTGCGCCGACCGTCGGGCAGGTGCAGCAACATCGTGAACCGGCTCGCGCGTTCCACGACCGTGCCGATCGCGGACCGGTTGTCTGCCCCGACGATCAGATCGCCTTCCCAGTGCCCGGGCACATCCCGGTCGGCGGCCTCCGCCGGGCGCTGATCGAGCATTCGCATGTTCCCCGACGCGTCGGAGCGCCGGGCGTCGGGCCGTCGGTGCGGCCGGCGGCGCCGCCGGCGGGAGCGCAGCACCGCGGGCAACTCGCGGCACAACCCGCCGAGCTCCGGGCGGTACACCGCCCGGTAGATCGTCTCAGGCACCAGGTGACGGTCCGGGCCGTCGGGGAACTCCCGGCTCAGCGCCGACGCGATCTGCTCCGGACTCCACTTCATCGTCAGCCGGTCCTGCACGAACTCCGTCAATCGTGGGTCGCGCCGCAGCTTGCCGCGCCCGGGACCGGCGTTCCACGGCTCGCTGCTGCGCGGCGAATGGCCGGTACCGGCCCGTCGACTCGTCCCGGTTGCGGCGCAGCTCCCGACTGATCGTCGAGGGGCTGCGGCCGAGGTCCTGCGCGATCGTCCGCACGCCGGCGCCCTGGCGCACCAGGTCGGCGAGGCGCACCCGCTCGTCCGTCCTCCGACAAGAACCGGGGCGGGATCTCCTTCGCCCGCTGGTTGATCACGATTGGATAGTGCCGTTGCTCGCCGCTGCTGGTCGTGATTGTCCGTCCGTGTCGCCAACGCTTTCCGGTCCGCCGGTTGATCCCCACGATCCGGCACGCCTCGGTGTTGGACACCCCACGTGCGATCAACCGGGCGAACTCCTCGCGCTTGCCCGTCTGCGGCGCCGGACCCGGCCGACCCTGCACCATCGCAACTCCCGGACGCTTGGGCGTTGCGACGATCGCTAGAACTCACCGGTGCCGCCAGGGGGTCAGTTTTCACGCGCCGTCGACAAAAGGGCACCGACCTCAGCCGCCACAGCCGGGAAGACCTCGATGCCGTCGCAGCGCTCAGCGGACGGCCCCGCAAGACGCTCGGATGGAAGACGCCTGCGGAGGCTCTCGCCGAGCTACTGTCACACCCGTCAGATCCCGCCGGTGTTGCGACGACCCCTTGAACCCGAGCGATATCTCGCTGTTCGCTACACTGACGCGTTGTCCGCCGCCGGGGCGGTCGCCTCGGTCGGCAGCGCCGGGGACTCGTACGACAACGCCCCCGCCGAGTCGACGATCGGTCAGATCAAAACGGAGCCGATCACCCGGCATGGGCCGTGGCGCACGATCGAGCAGCTCGAGTTCGCGCTGTTCGAGTACATCGACTGGTGGAACCACCGACGGCTGCACGGCGAGTTCGGCATGATCCCGCGCGCCGAAGCCGAGGCCAACTACTACCGTCGATTGCAGACGGCGCCGACAGGCGCTTCCCAATGAACCGAGTCCCTACAGAACCCAGTGCGGTTCACCCTGGCAGGCACGGGCGGTGATGGGAAGCATGGTCGAGCTGTCGGCAGTCGAGGTTGCACACCATCGCGGTACATTGGGGACTCAATGCTGTCCCGTCGTGTGCCGAGAGAGGGACATGAGTCACTACCGCGAGGCGATTGAGAGGGTCATCCGCCGCAAGCTGGTCGACGGCGACTACCTGCTCGCCCTGGAGCGCGCATCGACGGACGAGGTCACCCAGAAGTCGCCAGCCGAGCAACACGACATCAACGAAGCGTTCGCGGCGAACGAGATCGGCCTGCCGATCCGGGAACACTACGTCGACTGGATGAGCCGGTCTCTGTGGCCGCGGCCTGAGATCGAGCGGATGCTCGTCGACATCCAAGAGCGACACTGCGTCGGAGTGATCATGTGGCGCTCCGACCGGTTGATCGGTGAGGAACTGCACAGCGTAATGGTGACGGCGGCGCTGGAGGATGGCGGGGTTGCCTTCATTGACTGCGACGATCGTCGGGTCGACGACCCGACCGACCGATACCAGGCGCTCATCCGGCTCATCGGGGGCTGGCACGCCGGGACCGAGGTCCGCAAGCTGCGCCGCGCCGTGCACGACACACACGCAGCCCGGTTCCTGCGCGGGCAGTTCATTCAGCGTCCGCCGACCGGGCTACGTTTCGACGCCCAATCGGGCAACGTCGTGGTCTGGCCCGAGCAGCTCGACGCCGTGCGTCGAATGTTCGACCTCGTCGGGAACCACGGCTACACCGTGTACCGGGCGGCGCGGGCGCTGGAGGCCGAGGGCGCGGCGGTCGCGGTCCACTACCGCTGCGGGCGGACCAACGCCTGCGCCAAAAGGCACGGCTACTGGGCCTGGCCCGAGCGCCCGCCGCTGTGCAAGAAGTGCGGGGAGATCGCCACCATCGTCGAGCCCGTCGGCTGGTCCGTCATCACTGTGCGCCGCATTCTACAAAACCGGCTTTACCTCGGCACTATGGTCTGGAACCGGTACAAGACTGTGCACAAGGGCAATCGTAAGACCCGCGTTGTCCGCCCCGATTCAGACTGGATCGCCGCGCCGTCCCCATTCGGGAACCTGCTCGCTCACGATGATCCGGCCGAGTGCAACGACCCCGACTGCACGCGGTGCAGCGAGGCTGTCGCGACCTTCGAGCGCGCCAACGCGCTTATCGCCGCGCGGCGGCGCGCGAAGTCGACGAAGCGTATCCACGAGGGGAGACCGCTCGATCTCGTCGTGCGTTGCGGTCGGTGCGGCAAGAAGCTGTACGCCAAGCGATCTCGGAAGGTGCTCAAGAACGGCGAGCGGTCGAACCGCTGGGAGTACCAGTGTGCCACGCGGAAGAATACCGCCGCCGCGTGCCAGCGCTCGCACGTAATCTCGGAGTCGACGCTGTGGCGGATGGTGCGGCAGTTCCTCACGGAGTTGGCCGCCGATGCCGAGCTGGACGAGCGGCTGACCGTGACGTGGGTTCGACCGCACCTTCCGGACGGCCAGCGCCCCGCACTAGAGGCGACGGTGAGGGAGGCGACCGAGAACCTGCGCGAGCTGATTCGCGAGCGGACGCGGGCGAGGACCGCGGGCGAGACTGACCCGGACGCGCAGGTCGAGGTTGAGCTGATCCAAGAGGACATCTACCAGGTCAAGCGGCGGCTGGCGACTGCACGCAGCACTCTGGACGCCCTCGACGCCCAGCAGGTGGCGCGACCGAATCAACGGGCGACCGCGGAAGCGCGCGCATTCCTAGCTAGCGTGGTCGATACCTGGCTCGACGAGTCGATCCCGGTGGACGTCCGGCAGGCGCACGTTGCCAAGTTCCTGGTCGCGGTCTATGTCGATCACCCCCACGTGCGCGTCGAAATTCGTGAACGCCGGGCGGGAGACCGGGGAAGCACGCCGCCGCGGCCGAGGGGCTACTAGCCGCGCTCCTCGCTGTTGAGGGCCGGCAGCCCGTACTCCAGGCGCAGACGGGCGGTGTCCTCGGCCAGCTCGCGCAGCCACTGCTCGCTCGGCTGTCGGCCCGGCTCGATCTGTTGGTCACTCACACCGGTTGTCGTACTACGTGTCTGTCGTGACTTGATGACACACACGTGCCTGCCGCACATTGCTTCGGCTGCGGCACCGTGCGCTCGCATCGTTGGTGTAAAGGGGGTGACGGATGATGAGATCGGCAGTGCGCAGCACGACAGAGGCTGTGCCAGAGTCGTTCCTGCCGGGGTCCAAGCGTTGGGATGCACGGCAATCAAACGTTTGCGTGACGCGGGACGATATCAGCGTGTGCTGGCACTCTTGCCCGAGGTGATTCGAGATGAGGACCGGGGCCGACCGAGGCAGGCCGTCGAGCAGATGGCGTGCGCTCGCTGCGCGTGCTACCGCAGTCCTCGCACGAGCCCTTGCAGCCAGGAAGGGGCACGGCAATCACTGTCCTGCCCCGCTTGCGCCTTCGGTGCAGTGAAGCAGGCTACCCGGACGTGGGCGTCATTGACATCTCTTTGCTATCAAGGACTGTCACCTAGCCCCCGATGCAGTGACCGTGACAGAGAAAATCCGCGACGAGCGGCTGCTGGTGTCGCCGACGAACGCCGGCCGCGTCCTCGACATGAAGCCGCGCATGGTCTACCGGCTCATGGACAGCGGCGAGCTTCCCTCGGTCCGGGTCGGGCGGCTGCGATTCATCCGCGCCGTCGACCTGCGGGTATTCGTCGATCGGCTGACCCTGGAGTCGGGGTGACTGACCGGCTATGGGCTGCTGTCATCGGCACCATCCGAATGGTGCTAACTCGCCTGCTCCGGGCGGCCGCGCGATGACCGACGCCTGGCTCGCACTGACCTCCGCGCTGCTCGGTGCCGGCGCCGGCTGGTTCTACGCCTGGTCAAAGCCCGACGGCCTCTGGCATCTGCAACAGCGGGAGATCGCGCTGGACTGGCAAGTGCGGGCGCTGCGCCAGCGGCTTGCCCGGCTCGGTGCCGACGACGACGACCCCGACGACGGCGTCGTCTCCCTCTGGGACTGACCCCTGATCGTCACGACGGCGGGGCACACCCGACGCGCCTGCCGTCGTCGCCACGCCTATCGGAGGACGAACTGTCACGAGCAACGGCACGGACGCATCACCCACATCCTTCCACCAACGTCGCTCGCCGGGACCCGACCAAGGGCAGCGGGCAATAACAGTCGCCAAGGTCGTATCGAAGACCGACATGCTTGTGATCGGTGGGTGCCGAATGCAACTCGTTCGGACGGGCTACATAGGAACGAATCGACTGGGAGGAGTGAACATTGCCCTGTGCCATACCTCTAGCCTCTTGACGGGGTGCCCGCCCGCCGCCCGCTCGAAGCCGCCTACGCCGAGGCCCGGCGGCGCAAGGAGGAGGCGAGGACGAACCAGGCACGCGTGGATCGCCTCCTCCGCGAAGTACTGGACCTCGCCTCCGATGCCGTCGAGGAGTGGCTGACGTTGAACCAGGTATTCGTAGAGCTGAAGAAGCGCGGCCGATCGCAAGCAGCGCTCACGCGCTCGCTGGGGGACGCGTCCATCATCGGCTCCCGGGCCACTCGACTCGACCCCGAGGTCGACGACCAGCTCTTGGGCCCACCGGAAGCATCTACCGCGGCATCCCTATAGGCCGAGCGATTCGACCATCGCCGCCATCCGGCGGCGATGGTCAGCTTTAGGCGGAGTTTAGCTGACTAGGTCGACCGAATGGAGGAACCCGCTGATGGGCAGCCCTGCTGGACTACCAAAGATCCCTTTAAAGGCAGACGACCGGACGATCTGCAACGGCGGCGGTCGTTGCGGCATCGCCTATTTTGTCGCCGGGATCTGTGAGGACATTGCCGTGCACGAAAAGGCAGACGACGTGCTAAACGATATCGCTCGCAACGTCGACAACGTCGAGGGCCTAATCCGGGTGACGGCGGCCACCAGCGGCCAGCTCAACCTGCGGACTTGGAAAGAAGTCACACTCGGCCGCTTGCGGCGGCTGGGCGAGGGTCGTCGGGGGCGGGTCGCCAGCGTGACGCACAACGAGAGCCTGCAACATCTCGCACTGCTTCGAGACAAGGCCGCCAGGATTGGGCGGGTGCACGCGAAAGCTCTTACCGAGTCAGCGGCACTGCTGCCCTACTTCATTCATGACGGTGGCACGGTTGAGGACGCCTGCGCCGCCCGGCATCAGCAGAATTTGGATGCATGATGGCCATTGTGATCGATCTCGATTCAGACGCGGCCGCCTGGGTCGCCGCCTACCGCCGAGTTGTCGCCGACATTCATCGGCTTGAGGAGGTGCGCGACCGCATCGGCGAGCTGCTGCGCGCCGCCGTCGGTGAGGCCGAGGAGGCCTGCGTAGATGGCACGGTCGCGGTGCGCCATACACACTACGACGCCCGACAGCTCAGTCAGAAGCTGTTGCGCGAGCGGGTACCAGCTGAGGTGCTCGACAGCTGTTACGAGGTCGTGCCGCGACGCCGGTTCACCGTCACGCCAGGGGAGCTATTGTGAGCGACTGCATTGACTGCGGGCAACGGCTCGACCCGGTGCTCACCGAGCAGGGCTACGCGGCGCACCCCGGCTGCCGCCAGGATGAGTGGGCCGTCGACGACGCGCTGCGCGAGGCGCTCGCCGCCCGCATCTGCCGGCACGCCGCCGCCCGCGGCCACGACCGGCCGCAGACTGTGACGTTCTCCGGTATCGGCCACCCGTGCCGCAGGCGGATTGGCTATGAGGCGCTTGGTTGGTGCAAGCCGCCACGGCCGAGCGAGGCGGACACTGATCCGTTGCCAGCGCTCATCGGCGTCGGCGGGCACCTCGTGTTTGCCGAGGCGTTCGGTGGCGATCGACAGTATCTGACTGAGGCTGCCGTCGACGTAGACGGTGTCACTGGGCAGCTCGACCTCTACGACGTCCTCGGTAAGACCATCATTGATTGGAAGTTCGTCGGTGGCACCCGTCTCCGCAAGTACCGCAGCGAAGGCCCCTCGCAGCAGTACCGAGTCCAGGTCAACTGCTACGCGCTGGGGCTGGAGCGTGCCGGCTACGAGGTCGAGCGGGTGGCGATCGCGTTCGTGCCGAGGTCAGGGTCGCTGCGCGAGATGCACGTGCGTGCGGCGCCCTACGACCGACAGCTCGCCCTCGCCGCGCTGGCGCGGTTGGAGGCCGTCATCGCGCTCGCCGCCGCACTGAACGTCGACGACTTCCCGCAGCGGTGGGCGCTCGTCAAGGCCACGCCTACCGACTGCGCCTGGTGCCCCTGGTACCGGCCGTACTCGACCGACCTCGGCGTCGCCTGTCCTGGCGACTCGTTCGACCGGCCGGCGACCGACCGGTCCATCCAGTCCCTTCTCCCCTGATTCTGCCAAGGAGAGTTCGTGTCCAGCGCCAACGACTTCCTCATGGCCGATGGTCTACCGTCGGCGCAGTTCCCCGCTCCCGGCACCACTGTGTCAGGTCGGGTGGTCCGCATCGGCGAGCCGGTGCAGCAGCGCGACATGAAGGACAACCAGCCGAAGACTTGGGACGACGGACAGCCGATGATGATGCTGCCGGTCGACGTCGCCACTGAGCAGCGCGACCCGACCGTCCCCGACGACGACGGCGTCCGGCGCATCTACATCCGCGGTCAGATGCTCAAGTCGATCCGTACGGCGGTACGCGCCGCCGGAGCGAAGGGGCTCGAGCTAGGCGGGGTGCTCAGCGTCACCTACGTCCGGGACGGGGTATCGAAGCAGCGCGGCTTCAACCCCCCGAAGGAGTACGCGGCGACGTACATTCCGCCCGCAGCCGTGTCGGCCAACGATTTCCTCGCCGCGGGGAGGGCGGAAGAGGAGTCGCTGGGGTCCAGCCCGCCGGCGCCGACGTTTCCGGCCCCGACAGCGGTCCCAGTGCCCCCAGCGGCCCCAGCGGCCCCAGCGGCCCCAGCGGCCCCAGCTCCGGCTTCGGCACCCGCTGCCAGGGTGGACGTGCCAAACGACAACGCGGCGCTGCTGGCGGCGCTCGCAAACCTCTCCCCGGAGCAGAGGGCCGCGCTCGGCGCGCTCGACGGCTGACCTCCTTGAAGGTCGGGTGACGCCCTCGGTCCTTTCCTCTCACCGAGGGCGTCACCCTCCTCGGGTCCCTGGAGCACGTTCATGAAGCACGGCCGGATCATCCGATGAACGGGCCGTACGCCGCCGCGGCCGAAACCTACTGGCAGCTCGGTTGGCGCGGGGTGCTGCCGCTGCCCGAGCGGCGCAAGGCGTGTCCGCCGAAGGGCTACACTGGCGAACACGGCGTCGACCCGTCTTACGCCGACGTACGCGCCTGGGCCGACGGCCCGGAAGGTGTCGGGAATATCGCACTGCGCCTGCCCCGCCACGTCCTCGGCGTCGACGTTGATGCCTACGCCGATAAGGCCGGTGCGGCCACGCTAGCGGCCGCCGAGACACGCTGGGGGCCGCTGCCGCGGACTTGGCAGGCGACCAGTCGCGACCACCCGAATGGCATCAAGCTGTTCGCGGTTCCTGAGGACCTGGCCTGGCCGGGAGAGGTCGGGCCGGGCACCGAGCTGATTCAGCATCGGCATCGGTACGCCGTCGTCTGGCCCTCCGAGCACCCCGAGGGCCGCACTTACCGGTGGCTCACTCCGGACGGCATCGTGGCGACGATTCCACCGAGCCCAGCCGAGCTGCCGCGGCTGCCGGACGCCTGGGTCGAGGGGTTGACCGGCGGGGAGCCGGCGACCAGCGTGCCGCGCGCCGACCTGACCGCTTCTGAGGTCAGCCGGTGGCTGGTCAAACGCGGCGCGGGCGAACCGTGCCGGCGGGTACGCTCGGTCCTCGAGCGGGCTGTCGTCGACCTGTGCGGCTCGGGCAGCCGGCACAATGCCACGCGCGACGCCGTACTGCGGATCGCCCGACTCACCGAGCAGAAACACCCCGGCGGCGTGGCCGTTCTCACCGAGCTGATGCCCGCCTGGCTGGCGGCGGCGACCGACGCGGCCCGTCCGTCACCGCGTCCGAAACCCACCGCCGAGCGCGAGTGGCGGGAGCTGGTGACAAGCGCGGTCAATCTGGTCACCGCCAACCCTTCCCCGGTTGAGGGCTGCGACTGTAGTGACCCGTTCGTCCCGCTTACTGGGCTATATGGGCCGACCGTGCCGCTCGCCTTCGACCGGCCCGCCGCGCTTCACCCGGCGCCGACCCCCGCGGGGGATGCCGGGGAAGACGAGGGGAGCGGTGGGGACGGGCCACAGCTGTCCGTGGGCGTGGACGATGTGGCACCCCGCGACCGTACCTCGTGGTGGCCGCTGGACCTCGCCGAGATCCTTGCCGGTAGGGGCGGCGAGCCGCCGCCGACGCATCTGGTCCGCGGCGACGGTGAGCGGCTGTTCTACGCCGGCCGGGTCAACGGGCTGCTCGGCGAGTCCGAGAGCGGGAAGAGTTGGCTGGCGCTCGCCGCGGTCGCCCAGGTGCTCGCCGCCGGCGAGCCGGTGCTCTACCTAGACTTCGAGGACGTCGCTCCAGCGGTGGTCGCGCGGCTGCGGGCGCTCGGGGTCACCGACGAGCAGCTCGTCGCGTTCCGTTATGCCGGCCCGGACGAGACGCTACACGCCTCGGCGGCCGCCGATTTGCGCGAGACGCTCGCGCTGCACCGCCCGTCGGTCATCGTCGTCGACGGGGTCAACGCCGCGATGACGTTATTCGGGCTCGACCTTCATTCCAACGGCGACGCCACCAGGTTCGCGCAGTTATTCCTCAAGCCATTGGCGGCGACCGGTGCCACCGTCATCTATCTAGACCACGTCCCAAAAACAAAAGATAACCGTGGAAAAGGCGGGATCGGGGCGCAGGCGAAACGTGCAATGACGACCGGTTGTGCGCTTCTCGTGGAGGTCATCGAGCCATTCGCACGCGGCAAGAGCGGCAAGCTTCGGCTCCTCGTGGACAAGGACCGGCCTGGTTATGTCCGCAGCGTGTCAGCCGACGCGAGCTACGTTGGGACCGCCGTGCTGACCTCTGACCCGGCGACCGGTGACGTAGAAATCGTGATCCACGCGCCGCGGGCAGCCGAAGAGGCCGAGGCCGACGTCATGGCCAAGGTGTGCCTCTTCCTGTCCCGACAGGACGACGTGATGAACCAGGGCGATATCCGCGCTGCGGTGGGCGGCAATCACAAAAAGGTCGACGCCGCCCTTAACCGGCTCGTCCAGGGCCATTACATCAGCGAGTCGAGGGGGCGGCGCGGGGCTAAGCTCTACCGCTTTCTTCGCATGTACCACCCGGTTAATGATCTCGCTGGGGACTCCGATGACGGCTGAATTCCCCACCCCGCCCGAGCTCGCCCGACCTCGCCTTAGGCGAGGGAGCACCTTGATCGGGACGATCTCGCCCACTTCGCCCGGCACACAGTCGAAGACTGTGCCGGCGGGGGCGAGGTCGACCGGGGTGCCGGGGCGGCAGCCGGGATCATCTGAGACGCAGAAAGAACTAAGATCGGAGGCGAGGTGCATCGCTCTTCCAACTGCTCGGCTCGATCAACCGTCCTGGCGGGGGCCGATCAGCGCGCGCTCGCCGACGAGGGGTAGCACGGCTGGCGCGATTTTGAGGCGGTCGCGGCCGGGCTCGGTCAAAACGGCCGAGGACTCGTTAACAACGTCTTTCGTTGAGCGAGCCTGTCGTTGGGGCTAGTCCGTCGCCGCGAAAGCGTGTTTCGCCGCAACCCGTAAAGGCTCCCAGTATTTGTTCGCACGATGAGGGCTTACGGGTGGAGAGCGAAACGGCCCCCCGCTGCGGCCGACTTGCTCGTGCTTTCGACGCTGATCGCTCCGCTTTCCCGGCCGCGAACCGTGCCACTGGACCCGCCGGGTGGGGTATTCGCGTGGACAAAGGAATTCTGCATATACGAGCTGATGCCGGACGGGGAGTTGGACCGCCGCGATTCGCGCGTGGTGCGCGGTCGACCGGCAGACCCGACTCGGCGACGACCCGTCCTCGCCAAGTGCCGCTTCGGCAGGGGATCGCACCCTCGTGCGACATTTCTGTTCTCGAGATGTCAGTGCCTTTACGGTGGGCATTGGATGGAACGCAAGGGACGGGCCCGGGGGACATTCAGCGTCTGACCAGATGAGTCACCTGCTTCAGCTCGCAGCTGCGGCTGCCGACATCCACCGGGTGATGCTGTTCCGCGCCCTCCTGCTCGCGGTCGCGACCGCCCTCGTCCCGAGACGGGTATCCCATTGGGTTCGCCGCGGCGTGTACGCGGGCAAGCTGTGGCGGCAGCTGCGCCGGGACGGGGTCCGGTCGCTCGGTGCCGGGGGACATCGTGCGCTGCGCTGCGCCACATCGACGGCCGCGGCTGGCACTGATGCCCGTGAGGCCGACGACTTCTACGAGCTCGTCACCGAGCTCACCGGACGCAGCTTGATCCTCACCGCGAACCGGGCCGCCGCCGACCGGTACCCGCTGTTTCCCAACCCCGTCCTCGCCCGTTCGATCCTCGACCGGCTCGTCAACTTCGCCGACCACGTGCACATGGACAGGGCAGCTACCGCCCCAACCGCCGCCCCGGCCGCTACCATATAGAAGGCGTGATGATCGACCCGTCGACCATCACGGCCGCCCCGGCCTCGGTGTCCGAGCATTCCGAAATCCGCTGCGCGGCACCCGACTGCACCGCCCCCCTCACTCACCGCGGCGGTCGGGGCCGCCCCGCGCTCTACTGCTCGCCGGCGTGCCGCGCCGCGGCCTCCCGCAACCATCGCCGCACCCGAGACACACCGCCGACCGTCGAGGTCGACCACTGTTCGACGAGCGCCCGCGGGCGTCCGAGCGGGCGGGTCTGGCTCGTGCGACTGCGCCGCGGCGAGCACGCCGTCGTCATCGCCACCGGCCTTGGGCGACCCTCCGCCGAGCACCTCGCACGCCAGATCACCCAACTACTGCACCCACACAGTGACAGAGGAGGGTCGACGAGGTAGACATCCACGGGAGCCCAGTAGGAAATTCCGTGAACGTCCGGCTAGGGAATTATGCCGTCGTCCAAACGGGGCGGTGGCGAAGGTCGGGGTCGAGGGCACCGGCAGCTTCGGCGCCGGCATCGCCCGGCACCTGACCGCGTTGGGGATCGAGA
>JBLNEK010000087.1:0-6976 GCA_050262635.1 Candidatus Sericytochromatia bacterium
ACCCCAGCACACCTCCGAGCCCGCCACCCACAGCACCGAAACTGTCAGCGCCACCGCGTAACATCACCCACCGAAGCAAGAACCTGCGCCCGCCGATTTACACCGGAATCTGGACGCCACCGCGAAGTCATAGCTTCGGGCTCAGTGGGTATGCAGCGTTGAGTAGGGGGTTGGAACAGGAGGAATAGCAATGGCGGCTCTGGCGGTGGTATTGGCGGTGGTCGGTGTCGTCCTGATCGTGGCGGGCATCGTTGTGTACGCGAACGGCGCGGGCGTGGAGCCGACCGGCCGTACCGAGGGCCAGCGGGTCACGCGGGGCTTCGCCCAGGTGTCGTATCGCGACATGTTCGCGCTCATGCCAAGATCGGTCAAGGTGATCACCGATGCGGATGCCGGTCGCCGTGACCGGCTGAGGGGTGCCGGCGCGTTCACCCTGGCGGTCGGCATCGTCGTGGTCTGCCTTGCCGTGATCGCGGCGATCGGGGCGCTGTTGTAGGCGGTCGCTGCGGCGCGCCGCGCCCGTATAGTCCGCGACAGCTGAAGACTCACGGGAGGCGACGTGGCGGGGCGGCCGGTACACAGCTTCGATGTCGTGTGAACCGAACGCGTTACGCCACACATGGTCCGAGTCGTGCTGGGCGGCAACGGCTTCGACACCTTCGTCCCCAACCAGTTCACCGACGCGTACTGCAAGGTGTTGTTCCTCCGCGACGACGTCGACGTCCCGGCTTTGCCGACGCCGCTCACGCTGGACACCTTCCAGTCGCTCCCGCCTGACCGTCAGCCGGTAATCCGCACTCTGACCGTGCGATCAGCGGATCGGGACAAACGCGAGATCGCGATCGATTTCGTGGTGCACGGCGAGCACGGGGTGGCGGGGCCGTGGGCGCTGAAAGCACAGCCTGGTCAGCCGGTGTACCTGATGGGCCCGAGCGGGGCCTACGCTCCGGACCCCAGCGCCGACTGGCACCTGCTGGCCGGTGACGAGTCGGCTCTGCCGGCGATCGCCGCGTCGCTGGAGACGCTCCCGGCCGGCGCGGTGGCGCGGGTATTCGTCGAGGTCTCCGGTCCGGACGACGAGATCGAGCTGCGGACGGCCGCGGACCTGGACGTGTACTGGATCTACCGCGGCGGACGTGCCGACCTTGTTCCCGAAGACCGCGCAGGCGACCATGCTCCGCTGATCGCCGCGGTGAAAGAGGCCAGGTGGCTGTCCGGGCAGGTCCAGGTGTTCATTCACGGCGAAGCGCAGGCGGTCATGCACAATCTGCGGCCCTACATTCGCAAGCAGCGCGGCGTCGATGCCAAGTGGGCGTCGATCTCCGGGTATTGGCGGCGCGGGCGGACAGAAGAAACGTTTCGGCAGTGGAAGAAGGAGTTGGCGGCCGCCGAGGCCGCTGAAGCCGGGTAGACACGCGGTCCGATTGGCGGGTTCGGCGGCGGTGATCTGCGACGGTGTCTTAGTGACCAGGCCGGCCGCGTTCTCCGCAATCCTCGACGAGTTCGCTGACTACCTCGTCCTCGAACGCGGACGCTCCGCGCACACGCAGCGCGCGTATCTCGGAGACATCGGATCGCTGCTCGACTTCGTCGCCAATAAGGCGGACGCCTCGTTGGCCGACCTGACCCTGCCGGCCCTGCGGGGCTGGTTGGCTTCGCAAGCATCGGCCGGCGCCGCACGTACGACGCTCGCCCGGCGGACGTCGGCGGTCAAGACGTTCACGGCGTGGGCGACGCGGCGGGGCCTGCTGCAGTCGGACCCGGCGGCGCGTCTGCAGATGCCGAAAGCGCGTCGCACGCTGCCTGCCGTGCTGCGCCAGGACCAGGCGCTCGACGCAATGTCGGCCGCGCAATCCGGTGCGGCAGAAAACGATCCGATGGCGCTGCGCGACCTGTTGATCGTCGAGCTGCTGTATGCCACAGGCATCCGGGTGAGCGAGCTGTGTGGCCTGGACATCGACGACGTGGACGACGAGCGGCGGCTGCTGCGGGTGCTGGGCAAGGGCAATAAGCAGCGCACGGTGCCGTTCGGCGAGCCGGCGCAGGCGGCATTGAGCCGATGGCTGACCGACGGCCGTCCGGCGCTGGCCACCCCGGCGTCCGGCCCTGCGCTGCTGCTCGGCGCACGGGGTCGCCGTCTGGACCAGCGCCAGGCGCGCACTGTGGTGCACCAGACGATCGGCGCGGTCGAAGGAGCGCCGGCCATGGGACCGCATGGGTTGCGGCACAGTGCCGCCACGCATCTCCTTGAAGGTGGTGCCGACCTTCGCATCGTGCAGGAGTTGCTAGGCCATTCCACGCTGGCCACGACGCAGCTGTACACGCATGTCTCGGTGGCCCGGCTGCGGGCCGTGCACGACCAGGCCCACCCCCGCGCCTGACTGCGATTTCGGCGCGGTCATCGACATTGATGAGCCTAGAAAAGCGCGCCGGATTCACCCGACCGGTTTGAGCCGGATCGGGGTTGTCGCCAGCAGGCCCAGCGGGTCGACATAGTCGGCTGCCGAGGCCGGGCCCCACATCGCGCCCCAGTGCAAACACGCGGCGGCCGGGCATTCGGGATGGCCGGCCAGCAACAGGCCGATCACAGTGCCCTGCTCGATGAGCTGGCCGGCCCGCACCGACGGCTGCACCGGCTCGTAGCTGGTCCGCAGGCCGCCGGCGTGCGCGATCGACACCACCGCACGGCCCGCGAGTTCGCCCGCGAACACGACCGTGCCCGAGCCGGCGGCGTACACAGGCTGGCCCGCCGAACCTGCCAGGTCGACGCCGCGGTGGCCGCGGTTCCAGTTCGGCGTCGGGGCGTCGAACGCCCGCACGACCCCCGGGCGGGGCTGCAACGGCCAGACGAACCGGTAGCCGTCGGCGTGAGCGGTAGGGGCGACAAGCAGTGCCAGCGCCAGGACGAACCCCCGCAAGCTGCGCCGATTTCGACGCCAGGGTTGACGACGCGGGGAATCTGTGGCCACGGTGCAGAACTCGACGGCGGTTGACGTGCGCATCTGGTCAGTGCACGCGAGTTCGATCGCCGCCGCCAGAGTCGGTCGCGCCTGCTGTGGACAAAGCAGCAGCTGGCGACGTGTAAACTCCTATCCGCAGCCTGCCAAGCGGGCTGACTTCGCGCGCCTGCAGCCAACCGAACGCCGGGCGGTCCCGTCGCAAGACGGGTCCGGCTTCCGCAGGCGCCAGGGCCCGTCATCACCCCGATGCCGGGCGGCAACCGACAACAGCAAAGGCACATCCATGGCCGTGGTGACCATGAAACAGCTGCTCGACAGCGGCACCCACTTCGGGCACCAGACCCGTCGCTGGAATCCCAAGATGAAGCGGTTCATCTTCACCGACCGCAACGGCATCTACATCATCGACCTGCAGCAGACGCTGACCTACATCGACAAGGCCTATGAGTTCGTCAAGGAGACGGTCGCGCACGGCGGGACGATCCTGTTCGTCGGAACCAAGAAGCAGGCGCAGGAGTCCATCGCCGCCGAGGCCACCCGCGTCGGAATGCCGTATGTGAACCAGCGCTGGCTCGGCGGCATGCTGACCAACTTCTCCACCGTGCACAAGCGGCTGCAGCGCCTCAAGGAGCTCGAGGCGATGGAGCAGACCGGCGGGTTCGAGGGCCGCACCAAGAAGGAAATCCTCGGGCTGACCCGCGAGAAGAACAAGCTGGAGCGCAGCCTCGGCGGTATCCGGGACATGAGCCGGGTGCCGTCGGCGGTCTGGGTCGTCGACACCAACAAGGAGCACATCGCGGTCGGCGAGGCTCGCAAGCTGGGCATCCCGGTGATCGCGATCCTCGACACCAACTGCGACCCCGACCTCGTCGACTACCCGATCCCCGGCAACGACGACGCGATCCGCTCCGCCGCGCTGCTCACCAAGGTGATCGCCGCGGCCGTCGCCGAGGGGCTGCAGGCTCGCGCGGGGCTGGGCAATGGCGAACAGGCCGAGGGGGAGGCCGAGCCGCTGGCTGAATGGGAGCAGGAGCTGCTGGCCAGCGCCACTGCTGCGGCCGAGGCCACCGTTCCCGAGGACGCGCCCACCAATCCCGGACCGACGGCCACCGAAACCAAAACCACGGAGAGCTGATATGGCGAACTTTTCCGCTGCCGACGTCAAGCGACTGCGGGAGCTGACCGGCGCCGGCATGCTCGACTGCAAGAACGCGCTGACCGAGAGCGGCGGCGACTTCGACAAGGCCGTCGAGGTGCTGCGCATCAAGGGCGCAAAGGACGTCGGCAAGCGCGCTGAGCGGTCCACCGCCGAAGGGCTGGTGGCCGCTAAGGAAGGCGCGCTGATCGAGTTGAACTGCGAGACGGACTTCGTGGCCAAGAACGACGAGTTCCAAAAGCTCGCCGGCGACATCGTTTCAGCGGCGGTGTCTTCGGGCGCCGCTGATGTCGACGCGCTGAAGGCCGCGTCGGTGGGGGACAAGACCGTGGAGCAGGCGATCGCAGACCTGTCGGCCAAGATCGGCGAGAAGCTCGAGCTTCGCCGGGTCGCGGCGTTCGACGGTACCGTCGAGACCTACCTGCACAAGCGGTCGGCCGACCTGCCGCCGGCCGTGGGCGTGCTCGTCGAGTACGAGGGCTCCGATGCTGGAGCCGCGCACGCGGTGGCGCTGCAGATCGCGGCGCTGAAGGCCCGCTATCTGTCGCGTGACGATGTGCCGGAGGACGTGGTGGCCAACGAGCGGCGCATCGCCGAGGAGACCGCGCGCAACGAGGGCAAGCCCGAGCAGGCACTGCCCAAGATCGTCGACGGCCGACTCAATGGGTTCTTCAAAGACGTTGTGCTGCTTGATCAGCCGTCGGTGTCGGACAACAAGAAGACGGTCAAAGCGCTGCTCGCCGAGGCCGGTATCACAGTGACCCGGTTCGTGCGGTTCGAGGTGGGGCAGTCCTGACATGTCGCGCGACGGTCGCGTTCATGCCTTTCGCGACGACGCGTTAGGCGACGACGACGCCGTCGCGCTCGTGGAGCGGTTGCGCTGCGGTGCCGTGTCCGCCACCGAGTTGGTGGACGCGGCGATCGCTCGCGCCGAGGCGGTGAACCCCGCGGTCAACGCCCTTGCGCACGAGGCGTACGACGATGCTCGGCGGCAGGCGGCAGGCGACCCGTCGCATGCGTACTTCCACGGCGTGCCGACCTTCGTGAAAGACAACGTCGACGTCGCCGGCATGCCGACGATGCAGGGCACGGATGCCTGGGAGCCGTGGCCGGCACGGGCTCATGGCGACTTCGCGCGGGCCTTCCTGTCGACCGGCCTGGTGCCGCTCGGGAAGACGCGGATGAGCGAGTTCGGGTTCAGCGCCTCTGCCGAGCACCCACGCATTGGGCCGGTGCGCAACCCGTGGAACACCGACTACACGGCCGGGGCGTCGTCGTCGGGGTCGGCCGCGTTCGTCGCGGCCGGCGTGGTTCCTCTCGCGCACGCCAACGACGGCGGCGGCTCGATCCGAATTCCCGCCGCCTGCAACGGATTAGTGGGACTCAAACCCAGCCGCGGTCGATTGCCCCTCGACAAGCGGTTGCGTCAGATGCCGTTGCGCATCGTCACCAACGGTGTCGTCAGCCGCTCGGTGCGCGACACAGCGGCGTTCTACCGCGAGGTGGAGCGCATCGCCCCAGCACTTCGGCTGCCGCCGATCGGCGACGTCGTAGGGCCGAACAGGCAACGCCTGAAGATCGCGGTGTGCACCCGCTCGGTGGCGCGGGACGCCAGTCCGCACGTCTGCGAACTGACGCTGAAGACGGCAGCGCTCCTCGAAGAGCTCGGTCACCACGTCGAGCACATCGAGCAGCCGCCCGTGCCGCCCAACTTCGCGGACGACTTCCTGCTGTACTGGTCGTTTCTCGGTCTTGCGTTGGTGCGTGGGGGATCTCGGTACTTCGGGCCGAGCTTCGACCGGGAGAAGCTCGACAACCTGACCCTGGGTCTCGACCGGCACGCGGGGCGCAACCTGTATCGGCTGCCACTCGCCATCGCACGGCTGGCGGCGGTTCGGCGGTCGACGGCCCGGTTTTTCCAGACCTACGACGTGGTGCTGACACCGACCCTGGCCGAGGAGACGCCGCCGATCGGTCATCTCGACCCGACCTCTGACTACCAGCAGATTATCGACCGGCTGATCGACTGGGTGGCGTTCACACCGCTGCAGAACGCCACGGGCGAGCCGGCGATCTCGCTGCCCCTTGCGCAAACCGCCGCGGGTCTGCCGCAGGGAATGATGTTCGGCGCCCCGCTGGGCCACGAGCGCCGTCTGCTGGAACTGGCCTACGAGCTCGAAGAGGCGCGACCGTGGCGGCGGATTCACGACTCTGCTGACTGATCACCGTCCCGCGGTTGGCGGTCCCTGCGGATCAATTCGTGGTTGTGGATAACGAGGCGCGAATCGTGTTGTGGCGCTTCGACTTGTCAGTGGCTGTCTTTACATTCCGGGTATGAGTTCGGCGCAGTTTGCGGAGGCCGTCGGCCTGTGCAACAGATCGATGCGGCGCTGACGAAGCTTGACGAGTTGGACAAGGATCCGTCTGAGAACGTCGAGCGGCTCCAGTTGTTGGAGCGGCGGGAGAAGTGGCGGTGCCGGCTGCCCGCGGGGAACATGCTCTGCTGTGCGCGTTTTCGTATGCCCCGGTCGAGGAGATGGGGGGCCTGCCCGTCCACGTGTTGGCCGATCGGCTGCGGATCTCTCGCAGCGAGGCCCGCCGCCTCGAAGAAGCACGCGATCTGGGGCCGCGCCGCCCCGACGAATTGGCCCGCTTCGCCGACTGGTACGCCGATGTGCTCCACCCCGACGGCGATTTCACCGATGAGCACCGCGCCTCGCGCCGTGGCATCACCATTGTCCGGCAAGCGAAAGACGGCATGTCCAAGATCAGCGGCTGGCTGGACCCCCAACTGCGCGCCGGGTTGGACGCGGTGCTGGCCAAACTGGCCGCCCCCGGCAGATGCAACCCGGCCGACGAA
>JBLNEK010000088.1:0-2811 GCA_050262635.1 Candidatus Sericytochromatia bacterium
AGGGGCTGCGCCGCGGGAAGCGCTCTACACGATTGCCGTCGGTGGAACGGACTGAGAGGCGACGAAAAGGTGCCACCGGACTGAGCACACGCAGTTGGCCGCGGTCGCCAACCACCTTGGCGCTCAACTGCAGTAGATCCGACGACCACAATGAGCAGCGGACCCGGCCCGTGTGGCCGCCTGCAAAACGCAACTGGGCCGTCATGGCTCGGTCCACCTGCGGATCGCGCAGTTTCGCCTGTGCCGAAAGGACTTCCGGGGTCGAACCGCCGAACGTGCGAAGCATGTTGACCGCGTAGCATCCGAGATCCATTGTCGCACCACCGGCAAGGGCGTAGTTGTAGCGAAAGTCGGAGAACTTGGGCAGCAGCGTGCACAGAGCCACTTCCACCCGCTCCAGCTCCCCCAACTCCCCGGAGGCAATGATCTGCTCAGCGCGCAAAGTCAACGGATGGTAGCGATAATAAAATGCCTCCATCACAACCCGGTCTGACTTCGCGGCCACTTCAGCGATCTCGCGGGCCTCCGCAGCATTGGCAGTGAAAGGCTTTTCGCACAGCACGTGCTTGCCCTCGGCAAGCGCAGCTCGAGTCCACCTGCCGTGCAAGCCATTCGGCAGCGCGATGTAGACGGCATCCAGGTCTGGATCGGCGACCAGCGCCTCGTAGCTGTCGTGCACCCGCGAGATGCCGTGTTTGGCGGCGAAGGCTCGAGCACGGGATACATCGCGTGACGCCACCGCGGCTGCCGCGACCTCATTGTTTTCCTTGGCCGGGTTGATGATCGCAAACGGTGCGACGCGGGCGGTGCCAAGGATGCCGATCTGCACCGGGGCCCCGCGTCCAGACACGGACCGATGGTAGCAGTTGACCCGGGTCACTCGGAGAGACGAGCATGGCTCAGGCGGTGCGGTCTTCGGGTTCACGACGGGCGAATGGCGGCGCATGCTCGCGTCGGAACTTAAACCCCGACGAAGTAAGCGGGCGGTCGCGCTGATGCCAGGGCAAACCTTCGCCCTGGGCGTTTTAGCCTGGATTTTTCGCGAAACTCCGTGGCTGGGGCGTTGATATAAGCGAAAGTGCCTGTCCTGCAAGGCATAATGGGACTGCTCAAGGTTCCGTAATGCTGGCGGGAAGGCACTTCGCAGGTGAAGAATATCGCAGCGGTTGCTCGGGTGAAAGTGTCCGCGGACGGTCATGGTGTCGTGTCGCATGCCGGGATGGGCATGGTGCGGGAGGTGGCGAATCTGACCGGTTTGTCGGCGCAGGTGACCGCCGCGTTGGCCGACACGTATCGAGGTCCGTGGGTGTATGAGCCGGGTGCGGTGTTCGCCGATCTGGCCGCGGCGGTGGCCGCCGGGGCGGACTGCATTGACGGCGTCGGGCAGCGGTGCGGGGATCGGGAACACGCCTTTGGCGCCGCGGCGTCCACGACCACGATGTGGCGGCTGGTCGATGCCCGGATCGACGCGGCACACCTGCCCGGTATCCGAGCCGCCCGCGCGCACGCCCGTGCGGCGGCATGGGCTGGCGGCGCGGCGCCGGCGCCGGGTGAGTGGCTGCATATCGATATCGATGCCACCATCACGATCGACCATTCCGACAACAAGGAAGGCGCGGCCGCGACCTGGAAGAAGACCTGGGGTCATCATTCGCTGCTGGCGTTTTTGGACCGTCCCGAGATCGCCGATGGGGAAGCGTTGGCCGGGCTGCTGCGACCGGGCAATGCCGGCAGCAATACCGCCGCCGACCACATCACGGTGCTGGGGTGGGCGCTGGAGTCGCTGCCGGGCCGCTACCGGCCCGACCCCGACGATCCCGGCGCGCAACAGATTCTGGTGCGCTGCGATTCGGCCGGTGCCACCCACGGGTTCGCCGAGACGTGCCGCGCGCGCGGGGTGGGTTTTTCCTTCGGCTATGCCGTGGATGCCCGCGTACAGGATGCGGTGGAAGTTCTCAACACCGCCGACGGCTGGTATCCGGCGATCGAGGATGGCGGCGCCATCCGCGACGGCGCCTGGGTCGCCGAAGCCACCGACCTGGTGGATCTGAGCAGCTGGCCGGCCGGGACTCGGTTGATCCTGCGTAAGGAACGCCCGCATCCGGGAGCGCAGCTGCGGGTCACCGACTCCGACGGACTGCGAGTGACCGCGTTCATCACCGACACGCCGCCCGGTGTGGTCCCCGGCCAACTCGGCGGGCTGGAACTGCGCCACCGCCAGCACGCCCGGGTGGAGGACCGGATCCGCCAGGCGAAGGCCACCGGGCTGGCCAACCTGCCCTGTCACCGCGCCGACGCGAACGCAGCCTGGCTGGAAATCATCTTGGCGGCAATAGATTTGGTGGCCTGGGCCAAACTGATCGGCTTCGCCGAGCATCCCGATCTGGCCACCTGTGAGATCGGCACCTTCCGATACCGGGTCCTGCACGTCGCGGCACGAATCACCCGAGGCGCCCGACAAATCCGGCTACGCATCGACGCCACCTGGCGGTGGGCAGCCGCGATTTGCCAAGCATGGCAACGACTTCGGGCCGCCTTCCCCTGACCGTCCAGGCCACCGTCCACCCGACCCGAGGAACCCCACCGGCCCTGGAAAGCCCGCCCACCGAGCGACACCGGCCGACCCGACATACCCATCCAGCAAAATCAAGCCCACTGGCCCGCCTTGCGCCGGCATCATCCAACCCGACACCGCCGCGCGAAAAATCGAGGCTAACGCTCCGTTGTTTCCAGGTAGGCTCAATCGCCATCGCGCTAGTCAGCTAGGCCGAAATTTCAGCGATCCGGTAGACATGTTGGACTGGACATCTC
>JBLNEK010000089.1:0-2958 GCA_050262635.1 Candidatus Sericytochromatia bacterium
AAAAACACCGCCCACATAGGTCTGGTTCAGCTCAGCGCGTTGGTCAGCAACGTCACCAGCGCTTCGAGCTGCACCTCGACCGACGGCGTGACCTCTTCGTCCGACCCGTCGAGCGCCCGCGCCCCGAGCACGGCCTTCTGATCGACGAGCTCTGCGATGCGCGCGTCGAGTGTCTGCGCCGCGATGATTCGCCAGGCGGTGACCGGCTGGTCCTGTCCGATGCGGTGGACGCGGTCGATGGCCTGGGTCTGCTCCGCGGCCGTCCAGGACAGCTCGGCCAACACCACGTTGGACGCCACCTGCAAGCTAATGCCCACACCGGCGGTCAGCAGCGAACACACCACAACGTGGACCTCGTCGTCGTTGACGAACGCATCGACGCTGCGCTGCCGGACTCGCGGCGACTGATCACCGCGAATGGAGGTGTAGCGGATGCCCCGCCGGGCGAAGACCTCCTCCGCCGCGTCCATCACGTCGACGTGCTTCGCGAAGAACACCACCTTCCCGGCGTTGCGGGACAGCTGCAACGTGTAGTCCGCGGCCAGCTCCGCCTTGGCCTGGCCGATCTGCCGCATCATGCTGAAGACGTTCTCGTCGCGGCCGCCCTCGTTTGCCTCGCGCAGCTCCCGCGCACAGACCTGCCGGACCAGCGCGCGGTCGATCCCGACGACCGAGTCGGCGTCCTGGCGCGCCGCAAGCGCGCTCTGGTAGCGCTTGACCAACCGGCGGACAAGCCGTTGCTCCGCCTCGCGCACCGAGCTTGCCGCGGAACCGTCAAGCTCCACCGGGACGTCCGCGATCCGCCGGGCCGGGATGTCCTTCGCGACGTCGACTTTCCGGCGCCGAACGATGCCCAGCTCGATCACGCTGCGCCGTGCGGCCGGGTAGAACTCCGGATCGATCGGTGTCAGCGCATCCTCCTCCAGCTTGGACATCAGCTCCGGCCCCGGCCCCTTGTCGTCGACCCAGCCCAGGAACTCCCAGATCGCTAGGAAGTCCTCGATGTCGTTGATCAACGGCGTGCCGGTGAGCGCCATGAGCAGCGGCCGCACCGTACGCGACCGAATCTTCCGCGACAGCTCGAGGACGTGGCGGGACCGCGACGAGCTCTTGTTCTTGATGAAATGCGCCTCGTCGACCACCATCCCACGGAACCCGAAGGTCCCCAGCCAGCCCACGTGCCGGTCGAGGATGTCGTAGTTGACCACGACGATGTCGGAGAACGCATCGACGTCCTTCCCGTCGCTGTGCACCACCGTGGCGGGGTGGGCCGGCGTCCAGGTCGCTGCCTCGCGCGCCCAGCTGGTCTTGACGACATTGGGTACGACGACCAGCAGCGGGTAAGAGTTGGCGGCTTGTGCCGCGAGCAGGGCCTGCGCCGTCTTCCCGAGGCCCGGTTCGTCGGCCAGCAGGAACGTACGATGCCCGGCCCTCGTCGCAGCGATCACCTGTGCCTGGTGCGGCATCAGGTCGCGACCGAAGGCAACGTGCATGTTCGACGGTTCGGGCAGCGTCATGCACGACGGCGCCCCATCGGCGGAGGTTTCGAAGGCTCGCAAGAGCGGCTGCAGCAGCTCCCAGCCGGCGAGCAGCCGGGCTCGCGACCGCGGCGCCGGCGCCGCCGAGTAGTCGGGCGAGAGGAATGGATTGGCCAGCATCCGTGCCCGGACCGAATGCGGCATCACCTGCCGCTCTTCCTTGGCGGCGCGCTCGGCCGCCTCCGGCGCCACCGGCGCAGCCGGCTCCTCGAGTCCCGCCTCGACCCGCAGCTCCCGCAGCCGAGGGCCCGTGCCAGGCAGTGGCGCGGCCTCGTCGGTCAGGAGGGCCAACAGCGACGCGTCACGAGCCGCTGTCATCGCGAGCGCCGTCGCGAGACCTTCGATGCGCTTGAGCTGCTCCGCACGCCGCCCCTCGGCGAGATCCGCGGCCTTCGTCTGCTCGCGCAGTTGACGCACGAGAAGCGCGATGGCCTGGAACGTGGCTCTGGTGGTGGGCGTCATGCGGCCGCGTTGGACGGCCGCGTCGACTCGACCCGCCGCCTTGGCGAGCACGGCGATCGGGCCGTGCTCGTCGCGTCGCCGAGTCCGGCTCTGCCGCTGCAGCGCCAGACGATTACCGCCACGGGCCCGGTGAGGTCCCCTGGCCACCATCTCTCCCCGCACTCTCCCTGCACCTCGATCTGTGAAACGGCTCCCTAACCGGCACGCCCCGTCCGCTGCGGGCCCGGGTTCTGCTGCTCAAGAGGTATCGCGATTTGGAGGCACCCTGCCGACATCGCATCTACTGATGTCCGGGCGCGAAAGGACGACCAAACTTGCGACCCCGGAGCCCGGTGAGCGCGGATCGTCCCTACACTCCGGATCGTCCCTTAGCGCCGGCCGCTGCACCGACTACTCGCATAACGCTCCGTGACGCCAGCCTGTTCCAGACCGTCAACCACTCGCACTCGCGCCGAATCGCGGCCAGAGCGTCCGCGCCCAGGAGGCCAGACGTCCTGAAGAAGGCGCCTCGGAGTCGCCAGCACGATTACAGGGAGGCTGCGACATTACCTCACGTCACTGATCGCGCTCGTGCCGATGAGCAAACGCCCGACCACGCGGTGTCCCGCGATGTGTCGGCACTGAAACAGGAAACCAATGACTCGGGGCACCCGTCTGGTGTGATATAATAAACCATTACGAAGGCGACCGTTTGCACAAAGATCGCATTGTTGCCGACCCGGCTGTGCTGGGAGGCAAGCCCGTTGTAAAGGCCACCCAGATTGCCGTGGATCTGGTGGTTGAGGAACTTGCCGCCAATCCCAACGTGGACGAACTGCTGGCTGCCCATCCCGACCTCACCCGCGACGATGTACAGGCGTTGTCTGGCGTATGCGCAGGCCGTCGTCACCGGTGAAGACGTCTCTCCGAAGCCGCCGGAGCACAAGCCCACCGCCGCTGTATGAAGTTTCTGTTGACC
>JBLNEK010000090.1:0-18710 GCA_050262635.1 Candidatus Sericytochromatia bacterium
CTGAACCGCCCCGAGCGGATGAACTCGATGGCGTTCGACGTGATGGTGCCGCTGCGCAGCGTGATCGAGGAGATCAGCTACGACAACGACGTGCGCGCCGTCGTGCTCACCGGCGCCGGCCGGGGGTTCTCCTCGGGCGCCGACCACAAGTCCGCGGGCTCCGTGCCACGCATCGACGGCCTCACCCGGCCCACGTTCGCCCTGCGGTCGATGGAAGTGCTCGACGACGTGATCCTCGGCCTGAGGCGTATGCACCAGCCCGTCATCGCCGCCGTGAACGGACCCGCGATCGGCGGTGGCCTCTGCCTGGCGCTGGCCGCCGACATCCGCATCGCGTCGACCGACGCGTATTTTCGCGCCGCCGGCATCAACAACGGCCTGACCGCCAGCGAACTGGGCCTGTCCTATCTGTTGCCCAGAGCCATCGGCACGTCGCGCGCGTTCGAGATGATGCTCACGGGCCGCGACGTCGACGCCGAGGAAGCCGAGAGCATCGGGCTGGTGTCGCGGAAAGTCCCCGCCGACGACCTGCTCGATACCTGCTACCGCATCGGCGAGCAGATCGCGGCATTCTCGCGGCCGGGAATCGAGTTGACCAAGCGCACTCTGTGGACTGGACTGGACGCCAGTAGCCTGGAGGGACACATGCAGGCCGAAGGCCTCGGGCAGCTCTTCGTGCGCCTGCTCACCTCGAACTTCGAAGAGGCCGTCGCCGCGCGCGCCGATAAGCGCTCACCGGTCTTCACCGACGACCAGTAAGGACGCCACTGTGATCACCGCGACGGACCTGGAGGTCCGCGCCGGCGCACGGATCTTGCTGTCCGCGCCGGGTTCTGCGCTGCGGGTGCAGCCGGGTGATCGGATCGGCCTGGTGGGTCGCAACGGAGCCGGCAAGACGACGACGATGCGCATCCTCGCCGGAGACGCGCAGCCGTATGCCGGAACCGTCACGTGCAGAGGCGAAATCGGTTATCTCCCGCAAGATCCCAAAGAGGGCAACCTCGAAGTCATCGCCCGTGACCGCGTGCTGTCGGCACGTGGGCTCGACACGTTGATGACCGATCTCGAAAAACAGCAAGCGGTGATGGCCGAAGTGGTCGACGAGACCGAACGCGACAAAGCCGTGCGCCGCTACGGCCAGCTCGAGGAGCGGTTCGCGGCGCTGGGAGGATACGTCGCCGAAAGCGAGGCCGCACGTATCTGCGCGAGCCTGGGCCTGCCCGACCGCGTTCTTACGCAGCCGCTTCGCACGCTGTCGGGCGGCCAGCGACGGCGCGTGGAGTTGGCTCGCATCCTGTTCGCCGCGTCCGGCACCGGCGCCGGGTCGTCCACCACCCTGCTGCTCGACGAACCGACCAACCACCTCGACGCGGACTCGCTGGGCTGGCTTCGCGCCTTTCTTCAGAACCACACCGGCGGCCTCGTCGTCATCAGCCACAACGTCGGGCTGCTCGCAGACGTCGTCAACAAAGTCTGGTTCCTCGACGCGGTGCGCGGTGAGATCGACGTCTACAACATGGGCTGGCACAAGTACCTCGACGCGCGGGCCACCGACGAGCAACGGCGCCGCCGCGAACGCGCGAACGCCGAGCGCAAGGCGGCCGCGTTGCGGGCACAGGCGGCCAAGCTCGGTGCGAAGGCGACGAAAGCCGTTGCGGCGCAGAACATGTTGCGACGCGCCGACCGGATGATGGCCGCACTGGACGACGAGCGGGTGGCCGATAAGGTGGCCAGGATCAAGTTCCCGACGCCCGCACCGTGCGGGCGGACACCGCTGACCGCCGAGGGGCTGAGCAAGAACTACGGGTCGCTGGAGGTTTTCACCGGTGTGGACCTCGCGATCGACCGCGGGTCACGCGTCGTGGTGCTGGGCCTCAACGGCGCAGGCAAGACCACACTGCTGCAGCTGCTCGCCGGGGTCGAGACCGCCGACGCGGGTCTGATCGAGCCCGGACATGGTTGCAAGATCGGCTATTTCGCGCAGGAGCACGACACGCTCGACAACTCGGCGACGGTGTGGGAGAACATCCGGCACGCGGCCTCGGACAGCGGCGAGCAGGACCTGCGGGGGCTGCTCGGCGCGTTCATGTTCAGCGGACCGCAACTCGACCAGCTCGCCGCCACGCTGTCGGGCGGGGAGAAGACCCGCCTCGCACTCGCGGGACTGGTGGCGTCGACCGCGAACGTGCTGCTGCTCGACGAGCCGACCAACAACCTCGATCCCGCATCACGAGAGCAGGTGCTCGACGCACTGCGCAGCTACGTCGGCGCGGTGGTGCTGGTGACTCACGACCCAGGCGCCGCCGAGGCGCTGAACCCCCAGCGCGTGGTGCTGCTGCCGGACGGGACCGAGGACTACTGGTCCGAGGACTACCGGGATCTCATCGAGCTGGCCTGACTCGCTCACTCCCGCCGTATGTGAGCTGGTCTGAACGCCAACGAATTAGGCCGATTCCGGCCCACGCCGCCGACGGTTTACCTAACCTTCACTTACCGGGTTCCCAAACAGCGGGGAGATGTGGCAATGAGGAAGCCGAACAAAGCTCGCGAGGATCTCCTGCACGAGATTCGCGACCAGTACGAGCACGGCGCGAGCATTCGCAAGCTGGTGGCGTCGACCGGCCGCTCCTACGGTTCGATCCACAGCATGCTGCGGGAATCCGGCACCACGATGCGCAGCCGCGGTGGCCCCAACCACACCCGCAGGTGAGTGAGCTAGCGGTTTCGCACCGACTCCTCGACGAGGTCGAGGACCGCTGACAGCCGCGCCGGGTCCTCACCCGACGCGAGCCGCGCCACCAACCCGTCCAGCACCAGATCGAGATAGCACTGCAGCACGTCGCCTGGCACGTCGTCGCGCAACCGGCCCGCCTCACGCTGACGGCGCAGCCGGTCGGACGTCGCCCCGGACAACTCGGCGGACCGCTGCGACCAGCCGCGGTGAAACGCCGGGTCATTGCGCAGTTTGCGGGCGATCTCCAATCTCGTTGCCAGCCAGTCGAACTGGTCGGGATTGGCCAGCATCTCCCGCATCACCTGAATCAGTCCCTCGCGCGAGGCGACCTCGGCCATCCGTTCGGCGTCCTCCCGGGCCAGCTCGAAGAACAGTGCGTCCTTGTCACGGAAGTGGTGAAAGATCGCACCGCGCGACAGCCCGATCGTCTGCTCCAGCCGACGCACCGTCGCCCGGTCATACCCGTGCTGCGCGAAACATCGTCGAGCGCCGTCCAGTATCTGACGTCGACGAGCCGTCAGGTGCTCCTCGCTGACTCGGGGCATTGTCGTGCCGGTTCAGGACCTCAGCATGCTGCGCAACACGTACTGCAGGATGCCGCCGTTGCGGTAGTAGTCCGCCTCGCCAGGGGTGTCGATGCGCACCACCGCGTCGAACTCGACGTCGCCGGCCGCCACGTGCACCGTCTTCGGAGTCTTGCCGTTGTTGAGTTCTTCGATCCCGGTGATGTCGAACGTTTCGGTGCCGTCGAGCCCGAGGTCCTTGGCCGACTTGCCGTCCGGGAACTGCAGCGGAATCACACCCATGCCGATCAGGTTGCTGCGGTGAATACGCTCGAACGACTCCGCGATCACCGCGCGCACCCCGAGCAGCCGGGTGCCCTTGGCCGCCCAGTCACGCGAGGATCCCGAGCCGTACTCCTTGCCGCCGAGCACGACGAGCGGAATGTCCTGTTCCGCATAGTGCTGCGCAGCGTCGTAGATGAACTCCTGCGGTCCGTCGTCTTGTGTGAAGTCGCGCGTGTATCCGCCCGACACGTCGTCGAGCAGCAAGTTCTTCAATCGGATGTTGGCGAAGGTGCCGCGGATCATCACCTCGTGGTTGCCGCGTCGCGAGCCGAAGGAGTTGTAGTCCTTCTTCTCGACGCCGTGCTCGTCGAGGTACTGCGCGGCCGGAGTGCCCGGCTTGATGCTGCCCGCCGGCGAGATGTGGTCGGTGGTCACCGAGTCGCCCAGCAGCGCCAGCACGCGCGCACCCTTGATGTCGGTCACCGGCTCCGGCTCCTGCGGCATGCCGTCGAAGTAAGGCGGCTTGCGGACGTATGTCGAGTTCTCGTCCCACTCGAAGGTGTTGCCCTCCGGCGTCGGCAGGTTGCGCCACCGTTCGTCGCCCTTGAACACGTCGGCGTAGTTCTTGACGAACATCTCCTGGCTGATCGACGAGTTGATCGCCTCGGTGATGTCCTCACGTGACGGCCAAATGTCGTGCAGGAACACGTCGTTGCCGTCCTCGTCCAGACCCAGCGAGTCGTTCTCGAAGTCGAAGTCCATGGTGCCCGCCAGCGCGTAGGCGATCACCAGTGGGGGAGACGCCAGGTAGTTCATCTTCACATCGGGGTTGATCCTGCCCTCGAAGTTGCGGTTGCCGGACAACACCGCCGTGACGGCGAGGTCGTTGTCGTTGACGGCCTGCGAGATCTCGTCGGGCAGCGGACCCGAGTTGCCGATGCACGTCGTGCAGCCGTAGCCGACGAGATAGAAGCCCAGCTTCTCCAAATACGGTGTAAGCCCGGCCTTTTCGTAGTAATCGGTGACCACCTGCGACCCCGGCGCGAGCGACGTCTTGACCCACGGCCTGGAGGTCAGGCCCCGCTCGACCGCGTTCTTGGCCAGCAGGGCCGCACCGAGCATCACCTCGGGGTTGGACGTGTTCGTGCACGATGTGATCGCGGCGATCACGACGGCGCCGTGGTCGAGTGTGAACTCGCCGCGCTCCTCCGACTTCACCTTCACCGGGTTCGACGAGCGGCCCTCGGCCTTGTTGGCGGCCGAGCGCACATCAGCCTCGCCGTCGTCGGCGTAGCAGATCGCGGCCGGATCGCTCGCCGGGAACGTCTCGTCGACTGCCTCGTCGACCTTCGAGTACTCCTCCTTCTTCTGGTCGTCGCCGACGTAGTTCTTGATGTCGCGGCGGAACGCGCCCTTCGCGGTGGACAGCGAGATGCGGTCCTGCGGGCGCTTCGGCCCGGCGATCGACGGCTCGACCGTGCCGAGGTCCAGCTCGAGGTACTCGGAGAACTCTGGTTCCTTGTCGGGCTCGTGCCACATACCCTGCTGCTTCATGTAGGCCTCGACGAGCGCGCACTGCTCGTCGCTGCGCCCGGTCATCTTCAGATAGTCGATGGTGACCTGGTCGACCGGGAAAATCGCTGCCGTGGAACCGAATTCGGGGCTCATGTTGCCCAGCGTGGCGCGGTTGGCCAGGGGGACCTCGGCCACGCCCTCACCGTAGAACTCGACGAACTTGCCGACGACGCCGTGCTCGCGCAGTATCTGGGTGACCGTCAGCACCACGTCGGTGGCCGTGACACCCGGCTGGATCTCGCCGGTCAGCTTGAACCCGACGACCCGGGGGATGAGCATCGACACCGGCTGGCCCAGCATCGCGGCCTCGGCCTCGATACCGCCGACGCCCCAGCCCAGGACGCCCAGCCCGTTGACCATCGTGGTGTGGCTGTCGGTGCCCACGCAGGTGTCCGGGTACGCCACCCCGTCCCTCTCCATCACGACAGGAGCCAGGTACTCGATGTTGACCTGGTGGACGATCCCGGTACCCGGCGGCACCACCTTGAAGTCGCTGAAAGCCCCTTGGCCCCAACGCAAGAACTGGTAGCGCTCGCCGTTGCGCTCGTACTCGATCTCGACGTTGCGCTCGAACGCGTCGGCGCGGCCGAACAGGTCGGCGATCACGGAGTGGTCGATCACCAGATCGGCGGGCGCGAGCGGGTTCACCTTGTCGGGATCGCCGCCCAGCTCTTCGACCGCCTCTCGCATGGTGGCGAGGTCGACGATGCATGGCACGCCCGTGAAGTCCTGCATGACGACCCGTGCCGGGGTGAACTGGATTTCGACGCTCGGATCGGCCTTGGGGTCCCAATTCGCGATCGCCTCGATGTGCTCCTTGGTGATGTTCGAGCCGTCTTCGTTGCGAAGCAGGTTCTCGGCCAGCACTTTCAGGCTGTAGGGGAGTTTCTCGGTGCCTTTGACCGCGTCGAGGCGGTAGATCTCATAGCTTTTGTCGCCGACCTTCAGGGTGTCGCGGGCGTCAAACGAATTGGCCGATTCTGCGCTGCTCACATTCACTCCCCAGTTAAGTTGTCGGCCGGCGGCGGGCTGTGTCGCCGGCACCATCAATTTTAACAGTACGCTTGTCCTGTTTCACTAGGCCCGTGCCGTCGTCAATAAGGAGTACCCAGACTCGGCCGTCTGCTCTTCGCGCAAGCGCTCATCGCCGGTACGGTCATGGCCGTGACGATGCTCGACATTCCCCTCTATATCCCCCGAGAGGTGTGCGCGACGGTCGGCGAATCCCCGGCCACGCCGCCGGCCGAGTGCCTGAACAAGGTGCTGGCCGACGTCCGCGAGGACGGAGTGGCCGCCCCGAAGGACGCCGACATCGCCGGCCTGCGTCAGGTCGTCGCCGATGCCAAGCAGAAGGGCATCGACCTCAAGGTCGTCGTGATGTCACAGAGCCCGCCCATCGACACCCCGCTTCGCGACATCGCCACCGAGATCGGCAAGGCCAACCCCGATTCCACCGTGCTCGTCATCAGTCCCGGATGGGCCGGCACCTACAGCAAGAGCTACGACCGGGTGACGCTGGAAGCCGGTCAGGACGTCGCCAAGACCGCCGGTAATCCGGTGCAGGCGACACAGAACTTCGTCAGTCAATTGCAGACGCCGGATTTCCCGTGGACCGCGATGACGATCGTTTTGGTACTCGCCGTGGCCGCCGCAACGGTGCTCACCCGGGTGCTGCAGGTGCGCGGCAAGCGGGCCGCAGAGGCCGAAACGACGGCAGAAACAGCCTCAGAACCGGCGTCTTAGTCTCACGCTTTTCTTATTCCTGGCCTGCGGAAATGCGCGCCGGATAACCGATTGGTCACAGCAATCTCAATTACAGAATTGTAGTTTGTTACCAAAGTTTCTTCAGTGTCAAATGTGACGTACGGTGCCTATGGCTACAGATGTTGTAGGTGTTTCCAGTGTTTCTGGACACAAGCCATAGGAGAACAAAGTCGTATGACAAGCTCACGCCACTCGGTATGCGCGGCCGCAGTGGCCGTCGGCCTCTTGTTGTCGACTCCAGCGGTCGGGGCGGCCGAGCCTGCTCCGGCCGGATCCAACGACGTCGCAACACTGATCGCTGCGGTCGCCAACGCGAACCAGCGACTTCAGGAGATCGGCGCGTCCGTGCAGAGCCGTCAGGAGGCGGTGAACAAGGCGATCGTCTACGTGCAGACCGCCCGCGACCAGGCCGAGGCGGCCAAAGCCGAGGTGGCGGCCAGCCAGCGCGCCGTGCAAGACGCCAATGCGGCGATCGCCGCCGCACAACAGCGATTCGACACGTACGCCGCCACGGCATACATCAACGGCACGTCGGCGTCCTATCTGACCGCGACGACTCCGGAGGACTTCATCGCGACAGCGTCCGCCGGCGAAACGCTCGCGATCAGCGCGAAGCAGACCCTCGAGAGCCTCCTGCGCGCGCGCACCGAGCAGGTCAACAAGGAATCGGCCGCGCGGGCGGCCCAGGAGCGGGCAGACCAGGCGGCTGCGGACGCCCAGCGCAGCCAGGACGAGGCGGTCGCCGCGCTGACTGATGCCCAGCACCAGTTCGGAGAACAGAAGGCCCAGATCGACCGTCTTGCTGCCGAGCGGGACGCCGCCAAGACGCGACTGCAGGCGGCCCAGGCGCAGTGGTCGACGCAGGCGGCGACCGTTCCACCGGCCCCAAACGGGCGCGCGCCGAGCGCGCCGGCGCCGGGTGATCGCTGGGACAGCGCGAACACGCCTGCGGCGCAACCCAACCCGAAGAACTGGGACACCACGGTGTGGGATCCGATCCTGCCCGCGATCCCAAGCGCGTTCGTCAGCGGCGACCCGATCGCGATCATCAACGCGGTGCTCGGCATTGCGGCGACCTCGTCCCAGGTGACCGCAGACCTCGGCCGCAACTTCCTGATCAAGATGGGCCTCATCACGCCCACCCAGCCGGACACGGGCATCACCAACGGGCGCATCCCGCGGGTGTATGGCTCGCAGGCCGTGGAGTACGTGATCCGCCGGGGCATGTCGCAGATCGGCGTCCCGTATTCGTGGGGCGGCGGAACGGCCGCGGGGCCCAGCGTGGGCCAAGGCGACGACACCATCGGCTTCGACTGCTCGGGGCTGGTGCTGTATTCGTTCGCCGGCGTCGGCATCAAGCTGCCGCACTACTCCGGCGCCCAGTACGACATGGGCCGCAAGATCCCGTCAGCGCAGATGGAGCGCGGCGACGTCATCTTCTACGGACCCGGCGGCAGCCAGCACGTGACCATCTACCTCGGCAACGGCCAGATGCTCGAGGCCCAACAATCCGGCGTGCCGGTCAAAGTCTCACCCGTGCGCACAAGCGGCATGACGCCCTACGTCGTCCGCTACATCGAACACTGATAAAGGGGAAAAGCTCTTGCGTCCGACTCTTCTGCTTCGGACAGTCTGTGTACTCCTGGCGCCGCTGATCATCGGACTCGCGGCGCCGGCCAACGCTGAGCCCGAAGGGTGGGATCCGACCCTGCCGCAGATCATCAGCGCGGGCGCGCCCGGTGACCCGTTGGCGATCGCGAACGCCTCGTTGCAGGCGAGCGCCCAGGCGGCGCAGACCACGATGGACCTCGGCCGCAAGTTCCTCGGCAGCCTCGGGCTGTTCCCCAACTCGACGGCCGCGCCGGGCCGGGTTTACGGCGCACAGGCGGTCGAGTACGTCATCCGGCGCGGCGCGTCGCAGATGGGTGTTCCGTACTCGTGGGGCGGCGGCAGCCTCAACGGCCCGAGTACCGGCATCGACGACGGCGCGAACACCGTGGGCTTCGACTGCTCGGGGCTGATGCGGTACGCGTTCGCAGGGGTCGGCGTGCTGATCCCGCGGTTCTCCGGAGACCAGTACAACGCCGGGCGTAAGGTGCCGCCGTCGCAGGCCAAGCGCGGTGACCTCATCTTCTACGGCCCGAACGGCAGCCAGCACGTCACGATGTACCTCGGGAACGGCCAGATGCTGGAGGCGTCCTCGGCGGCCGGCAAAGTGACGATCAGCCCTGTGCGCACAGCCGGGATGACGCCGTACGTCACACGCATCATCGAGAGCTGAGCCGACACACTCAGTCCCTTGCCAGGCGACCTACGTCGACGGAAGTCGGGACGCCTGGAATAGTTGACGGCGACAAACTATCGACAGCGCTGGAGGATCTTGATGACGTCACCAGGTGGGCCGCCCCAGGGCGCCGGAACCTTTTCGGCGCCGGGCGGGGGACCCGGCTTCCAAGGTGCACCCAATGCCCCCACCAACGGCGGGCTTGGATCCGAGGTGCACACGCTGGAGCGAGCCGTCTACGAGGTCAAGCGGATCATCGTCGGCCAGGACCTGCTCGTTGAACGGATGCTGGTCGGGCTGCTGGCCAAGGGACACCTGCTGCTCGAAGGCGTGCCCGGCGTGGCCAAGACCCTCGCGGTCGAGACGTTCGCCAGCGTGGTCGGCGGAACCTTTGCCCGCATCCAGTTCACGCCCGACCTGGTGCCCACCGACATCGTCGGCACCCGGATCTACCGGCAGGGCAAAGAAGACTTCGACATCGAGCTCGGCCCGGTCGTGGTGAACTTCCTGCTGGCCGACGAGATCAACCGCGCGCCGGCCAAGGTGCAGTCCGCGCTGCTCGAGGTGATGCAGGAGCGCAAGATCTCGATCGGCGGCAAGACGTTCCCGCTTCCTGCGCCGTTCCTGGTGATGGCCACTCAGAACCCGATCGAGCAGGAGGGTGTCTACGCGTTGCCGGAGGCGCAGCGCGACCGGTTCCTTTTCAAACTCAACATCGACTACCCGTCGCCCGAGGAAGAGCGCGAAATCATCTACCGGATGGGCGTCAAGCCGCCGGAGCCCAAGCAGATTCTGGCTCCCGGCGATCTGCTGCGCCTGCAGGACGTCGCCAGCAATGTCTTCGTCCACCACGCCCTCGTCGACTACGTGGTGCGCATCGTCACGGCCACGCGGCGCCCGGACCAGTTCGGCATGCCCGACGCCAAGGCATGGATCGCCTACGGCGCGTCGCCGCGCGCGTCGCTCGGAATCATCGCGGCGGCCCGGGCGCTGGCGTTGGTGCGCGGCCGTGACTACGTGATCCCGCAGGACGTCATCGAGGTTATTCCCGACGTGCTGCGGCACCGGCTCGTGCTGACGTACGACGCGCTCGCCGACGAGGTGTCGCCCGAGACGGTGATCACCCGGATCATGCAGACCGTCGCCTTGCCGCAGGTGAATGCGATTCCGCAGCAAGGGCATTCGGTGCACCCCGTGGTGCCCGCCGCGGCGGCTGCGGCTAGCGGTCGGTGAGTCCGTCCGCCGGTCGGACCGTCGACCTTCCGTCGCTGCAGCGCGGTCAGATCCGCGACCCGCAGCTGTCGGCTGCGCTGCGCAAGCTGGAGCTGACGGTGCGGCGCAAGCTCGACGGCGTCTTGCACGGCGACCACCTGGGGCTGATCCCCGGACCGGGGACGGAGCCGGGGGAGTCGCGGTTGTACCAGCCGGGCGACGACGTGCGCCGGATGGACTGGTCAGTGACCGCACGCACCACCCACCCGCACGTGCGGCAGATGATCGCCGACCGCGAGCTGGAGACGTGGCTGGTGGTCGACATGTCGGCCAGCCTGGACTTCGGGACGACGGGCTGCGAGAAGCGCGACCTGGCGGTGGCCGCGGCGGCGGCGATCGCGTTCCTGAACAGCGGCGGCGGTAACCGGCTCGGTGCGCTGATTGCCAACGGCCAGAACATCATTCGGGTGCCTGCTCTGTCCGGGCGCATGCACGAGCAGACGCTGCTGCGCGCAATCGCCACGTCGCCGCAGGCGCCGGTCGGGGTGCGAGGGGACCTCGCCGCCGCAATCGACGACCTGCGCCGTCCCGAGCGCCGGCGAGGGATGGCGGTGATCATCAGCGACTTCCTCGGGCCGATCAACTGGATGCGCCCGCTGCGCGCGATCGCCGGCCGGCATGAGGTGCTCGGCATCGAGGTGCTCGACCCGCGCGACGTGGAGCTGCCCGACGTCGGCGACGTGATCCTGCAGGACGCCGAGACCGGGGTCACCCGCGAGTTCACGATCGACGCCCAGCTGCGCGACGACTTCGCTCGCGCCGCGGCGGCGCACCGGGCCGAGGTGGCGCGCACCCTGCGCCGCTGTGACGCGCCGTTATTGTCCCTGCGCACCGACCGCGACTGGATCGCCGACGTGGTGCGGTTCGTCAGCAACAGGCGTCGAGGAGCCCTGGCCGCCGGGCGGTAGCGCGGTTCACGACGGAAATGACACTGCTGAAATGACAAGGCTTGATTACGTGCGTGTAATGACACGGGCCGGATTCGCATGAACGTTCCGCTTCTGGGGCCGATGACGCTGACGGGATTCGCCCATCCGTGGTGGTTCCTGTTCTTCGTCGTCATCATCGGCCTGATCGTCGGGTACATCATCGCGCAGCTGGCCCGCCAGCGCCGGGTCCTGCGGTTCGCGAACATGGAGTTGCTGGAAAGCGTTGCGCCGCAACGTCCCAGCCGCTATCGGCACCTGCCGGCAATCCTGCTGGTGGCATCACTGGTGCTGTTCACGATCGCGATGGCCGGCCCGACGCAGGACGTGCGGATCCCGCGCAACCGGGCCGTCGTCATGCTGGTGATCGACGTGTCGCAATCCATGCGCGCCACCGACGTCGAGCCCAGTCGACTCGCCGCCGCGCAGGAGGCATCCAAGCAGTTCGCCGACCAGCTGACGCCCGGCATCAACCTCGGTCTGATCGCGTACGCGGGCACTGCAACAGTGCTGGTGTCCCCGACCACCAACCGGGAGGCCACCAAAGCTGCGATCGACAAGCTCCAGCTCGCCGACCGCACTGCGACAGGTGAAGGCATTTTCACCGCGCTGCAGGCGATAGCGACCGTCGGCGCGGTGATCGGGGGTGGCGACGAACCGCCGCCGGCCCGCATCGTGCTGTTCTCCGACGGCAAGGAAACGGTGCCGTCCAACCCCGACAACCCGAAAGGCGCCTACACCGCCGCTCGCACTGCCAAGGACCAAGGGGTTCCGATATCGACGATCTCCTTTGGCACCCCGTACGGCTACGTCGAGATCAACGAACAGCGTCAGCCGGTGCCCGTCGACGAAGAAATGATGAAGAAGATCGCCGAGTTGTCGGGCGGCGAGCACTACACCGCTTCCACGCTGCAGGAGCTCAAGAACGTGTATTCAAACCTGCAGCAGCAGATCGGCTACGAGACCATCCGCGGCGACGCCAGCATGGGGTGGCTGCGGCTGGGCTCGCTGGTGCTGGCCTGTGCCGCACTGGCGGCGCTGCTGATCAACCGGCGCCTGCCCACGTAGGTTGCGCCGAAAATCGCATTTCACGTGGTCGGCACCCGGACTTTCCCACGCCAGTTGCAGCCTCGGCGATTTCGGGCTGACGCAACCGACACGTTAAGTTGACGGTAATGACTGCGGACGTGGAGAGCGAACAAGGGCAAGCCTTCCGGCCGCCCTTCGTATCGCGTTCGGTGCTGGTGACGGGCGGAAACCGGGGCATCGGGCTCGCGGTCGCCCGGCGGCTGGCCGCCGACGGGCACAAGGTCGCCGTCACGCACCGCGGCTCGGGCGTGCCCGATGAGGATCTGTTCGCTGTCGAGTGCGACGTCACCGACAACGACGCCGTCGACCGCGCCTTCAAAGAGGTCGAGGAGCACCAGGGGCCCGTCGAGGTGCTCGTCGCGAACGCCGGCATCGCCGCGGACGCGTTCCTCATGCGGATGACGGTCGAGAAGTTCGAAAAGGTCATCGACGCGAACCTCACCGGGGCGTTCCGGGTGGCCCAGCGGGCATCACGCAGCATGCAGCGCAAGCGGTTCGGCCGGATGATCTTCATGGGTTCGGTCTCCGGGACGTGGGGCATTGGAAACCAGGCCAATTATGCGGCGTCCAAAGCCGGTCTGATCGGCATGGCCCGCTCGATCTCCCGGGAACTGTCGAAGGCCAATGTCACTGCGAATGTCGTGGCGCCCGGGTACATCGACACCGAGATGACCCGAGCGCTGGACGAGAGGATCCAGTCGGGGGCGCTGGATTTCATCCCGGCGAAGCGGGTCGGCACCGCCGAGGAGGTGGCGGGGGTGGTCAGTTTCCTGGCGTCCGAGGATGCGAGTTACATCTCCGGCGCGGTGATCCCAGTCGACGGCGGCATGGGCATGGGCCACTGAGAGGACTTGATATGGCTGAACTGCTCGAAGGCAAGCGGATCCTGGTCACGGGGATCATCACCGACTCGTCGATCGGCTTTCACATCGCGCGCGTCGCGCAGGAGGCCGGTGCGGAACTGGTGCTGACCGGCTTCGATCGGCTGCGCCTGATCCAGCGCATCGTCGACCGGCTGCCGCAGAAGGCCCCGCTGCTGGAACTCGATGTGCAGAATCAGGAGCACCTCGACACGTTGGCCCAGCGAGTGACCGAGGTGATCGGCGACGGCAACAAGCTCGACGGGGTCGTGCACTCGATCGGCTTCATGCCGCAGTCCGGCATGGGGATCAACCCCTTCTTCGACGCGCCGTTCGACGATGTCGCGAAGGGCATCCACATCTCGGCCTACTCGTACGCGTCGCTGGCCAAGGCGCTGCTGCCGATCATGAATCCGGGCGGTGGCATCGTCGGCATGGACTTCGACCCGACCCGCGCGATGCCGGCCTACAACTGGATGACGGTGGCCAAGAGCGCGCTGGAGTCGGTCAACCGGTTCGTCGCGCGTGAGGCGGGAAAATACGGCGTACGGTCGAATCTCGTTGCGGCAGGCCCGATCCGGACGCTGGCGATGAGCGCGATCGTCGGCGGAGCACTCGGTGAGGACGCCGGCGCTCAAATCCAGCTTCTCGAAGAGGGCTGGGATCAACGGGCTCCCATAGGCTGGAACATGAAAGACCCCACGCCGGTTGCCAAGACGGTGTGCGCGTTGCTGTCGGACTGGCTGCCCGCAACCACCGGCACCGTGATCTACGCCGACGGCGGCGCCAGTACCCAACTCCTTTAGATGGATCTCGACGCCCTCCTGCTGCTGTCGTTCGGCGGCCCGGAAGGGCCGGAACAAGTACGGCCGTTCCTGGAAAACGTCACCCGCGGCCGCAACGTGCCGCCCGAGCGGCTCGACGACGTCGCGCAGCACTATCTGCACTTCGGTGGAGTGTCACCGATCAATGGGATCAACCGTGCACTGATCGAGCAGATCCGCGTCGAGCTCGCCGATCGCGGCGACGATCTGCCGGTCTACTTCGGCAACCGCAACTGGGAACCGTACATCGAGGACACGGTCGTGCGGATGCGTGACGACGGTGTGCGCCGCGCCGCGGTCTTCACGACGTCGGCGTGGGGCGGCTACTCCGGCTGCCGGCAGTACCTCGAGGACATTGCGCGGGGGCGACGTGCGGCCGGCGAGGACGCGCCGGAATTGGTGAAGCTGCGGCAGTACTACGACCATCCACTGCTGATTGAGATGTTCGCCGAGGGCGTCAAGGCTGTTGCTGCGACGGTGCCCGACGGGGCTCGGCTAGTGTTTACCGCTCACTCGATTCCGGTTGCAGCGCAAGACAAGTGCGGTGAAATTCTCTATGCACGCCAAGTCGCGCACGCATCGGCGCTCGTCGCGGCCGCAGCGGGTTGTGACGACTACGATCAGGTGTGGCAGTCGCGGTCTGGACCGCCGCAGGTTCCTTGGCTGGAGCCCGACGTGGCCGACCACCTGAGTGCGTTGGCGGCGAACGGAACCGAAGCGGTGATCGTCTGCCCGGTCGGCTTCGTCGCCGACCACATCGAAGTCGTCTGGGACCTCGATCATGAGCTCCGCCAGCAGGCCGAGGCGTTGGGTATCGCATTCGCGCGCGCGTCGACACCCAATGCGGACCGCCGGTTCGCAAGGATGGCGGTCGATCTCGTCGACGAGGTGCGCTACGGGCGCGAACCGGTGCGGACGCCGGCCGAGAATTCGCCGCCGCTGCAGGGCTTTTCGGTCAACGGCACGCCCTGTACGGCGGCCTGCGAGTAGGCGAACGTCCCCAACTCTCCGCGAGCGTGCGTGTCTGTACGTCGACACGCCGGTAAACGCCGTACAACTCCGCACGCTCGCGGCGGCCCGAGGGTGCGCACATGCACGGCAGAAGTCAAGCGTGTCGCGTACAAACTGGGGGCACCTCCCGCTTGCGGGGGAGCACGCTCGCGCCAATGGGCCCAGAGGGGCTCAGCGCCAGGCCGCGTGCAGGATCGCGTTCACCGCGGCGATCCGCGCGGTGCGCACCACCGCAGACAGCGGCTTCAGAGCATCGCTCGCGACGTCGGTCAACGCCTGCATACCAGCCGGCTTCAGCCCCGAGCTGACCGCAAGGATCGCGTCGACGTGGGCCGCGTTCTCCAACACCCGCAGCGCCCGTGACGGCGCGTCCGCGGGTAGACGATGAGCACGGGCGGATTCCAGCAGCTGCTCGACCATGCCGCGCGGGTCGGCCACGTCGAAACCCGGGCGGATCGCCATCAGCGCGTCGGCGGCCGAACGCACCGCGGAGCGCAACGCGTATTCGGCCTCGCCCAGGTCCGGCTGGTCGGCCTGCGGCACACCCGGCAGTGAATAGACCGTCCACACGCAAGCGCTGGGCGGAGCGTCGTCGGATTCGTCGTCGCCGTAGTCGAACTCGGGCACCAACCCGATCGCGGTGCCGCGCTCGCCCGCGACGATCACCGCCTCGCCTGCCGCCAGCGCGTCGTACTCGAACTGCGTGCCGGCCGCCAGTCCGCGCACGTCTCCGGGGACGGGCAGCACGATGCCGATCGGCTGTTCGCCGGCAGCGGAATGGGCGGCGGTGGTCCGCACGGTCTGCAGCAGCGACATGACACTGGCCTCGTCGAGATCCGGCCACGGAAGCCCGGTGTGACCGGCGGCCACCGAGTCGTAGGCGGCAACGAAATGCCTTGGTGCCCAAAGCGATAGGGCATCCAGGACGTCGTCCGGCGCCGCCGAGCCGGCGAGCCAGGCATTGGCCCACACCGACAGCGAAACGCTCGGGCACCACATGACGCCAGAGTGTAATGGTTCGCCGCGGAACCGGCTGAATACGCGATAGGCTGGCGTCATGCCTGTGGCGCTCATCTGGCTGATCGTCGCGCTGGCGTTGGCGGGCGCCGAGGTGCTGACGGGCGACCTGTTCCTGCTGATGCTCGGCGGCGGGGCGCTGGCGGCTGCCGGGTCAGCCGTGGTGTTCGACAGTCTTTGGGTGCACGGTGTGGTGTTCCTGGTCGCCTCAGTCCTGCTGCTGGTCGGCGTGCGGCCCGTCCTGCGTCGGCACCTGACCTCAGGCAGGGGCCTGCCCGACCCCATGAAAGAACTGGAGGGTAAGAGCGCGCTGGTGCTCGACCGGGTGGCGCGCCACGAGGGGCAGGTGAAGCTCGACGGCCAGGTGTGGACGGCCCGGCCGCTCAACGAGAACGATGTCTACCAACCGGGCGACCACGTCACCGTCGTGCAGATAGACGGCGCGACCGCGGTCGTCTCCAAGATCGTCTAGAGAACCCTGGGCGAAAGGAAGGAACCGTCATGGATGGTGCCGTTGTGGGCCTGATCTTTCTGGTCGCGCTCGTGGTGTTCGCGATCATCATCGTCGCGAAGTCGGTCGCGCTGATCCCGCAGGCCGAGGCCGCCGTCATCGAACGGCTGGGCCGCTACAGCAAGACCGTGTCCGGGCAGCTGACGCTCCTGCTGCCGTTCATCGACCGCATCCGCGCCCGCGTGGACCTGCGCGAGCGGGTGGTGTCCTTCCCGCCGCAGCCGGTGATCACCGAGGACAACCTGACGGTCAACATCGACACCGTCGTGTACTTCCAGGTGACCAACCCGCAAGCCGCGGTGTATCAGATCAGCAACTACATCGTCGGCGTCGAGCAGCTGACCACCACCACGCTGCGCAATGTCGTCGGCGGCATGACCCTCGAGCAGACGCTGACGTCGCGCGACCAGATCAACGGCCAGCTGCGCGGCGTGCTCGACGAAGCCACAGGCCGCTGGGGGCTGCGGGTGGCGCGCGTCGAACTCCGCAGCATCGACCCGCCGCCGTCCATCCAGGACTCGATGGAAAAGCAGATGCGCGCCGACCGTGAGAAGCGCGCCATGATCCTCACCGCCGAAGGCAGCCGCGAGGCGTCCATCAAGCAGGCCGAGGGCCAGAAGCAGGCGCAGATCCTGGCCGCCGAGGGCGCCAAGCAGGCGGCGATCCTGGCGGCCGAGGCCGACCGGCAGTCCCGCATGCTGCGCGCCCAGGGCGAGCGGGCGGCGCAGTACCTGCAGGCGCAGGGCCAGGCGAAGGCGATCGAGAAGACGTTCGCGGCGATCAAGGCCGGCCGGCCTACTCCCGAGATGCTGGCCTACCAATACCTGCAGACGCTGCCGCTGATGGCCAAGGGCGAGGCGAACAAGGTGTGGATCGTGCCCAGCGACTTCGGGTCCGCGCTGCAGGGCTTCACCAAGCTGCTCGGAGCGCCCGGCGAGGATGGCGTGTTCCGGTTTCAGCCCTCACCGGTCGACGACAACCTGCCGAAGCCCGAGGACGACTCCGAGGAGGTCGCCGACTGGTTCACGACGAAGACAGACCCGGAGATCGCACAGGCGGTCGCTGCGGCGGTCGCCGACGCCCGGTCTACTGACGTGAGCGCGATCGGTGCTGCGCCGGCCGCGCCGCCTCCGCCGATGCAGTACCCGCCGCTGTCGCAGCAGGACCAGCAGTCGTCGGCGCCGCGTCACGGCAGCTTCTGAATCCGTGAGCGCCACAGCGCTTCTCACCTCGCGGCGCACCTACGTCGCGTTAGCGGGGTTCCAGGCCGGCGACGCCGTCGCGTGCGCGATCCCGTTGCCGATCCTCGCCAAGATTCTCGACGATCTCGACATCCCGCCCGAGATTCGCTGGGCGATCCCGGTGTCGAAGGCAGCCGCGGCGATTGGGTTGCTGTCGGTGTTCCGCCTCCCGTGGCTTGCGCGGCTCACCACCGCGATGCTGACGTTGTACTTCGTGCTCGCCGTCGGGGCGCACATCCGCGCGCGGGACAGGATCGTCAACGCGGTTCCCGCCGCGTCGTTTCTGGTGACGTTCCTGGTGATGACGATCAAAGGGCCGAGCCGCGACTAACCCGGTGCACACGCAGCTCGTACAGCAAGCCGACGATGCCGAAGCAGCCGAGGACCGCCGACACCGCGACCAGCAGGGGATCGACCTGCCCGGTCACCGCGTCGCCGAGCACGACGAACGCCAGCGTCCCAGGGATCAGCCCGAGCAACGTCGCCACCGAGTAGGGCACCACGCGCACCGCGGATGCGCCCGCGGCGTAGTTGATCACGGCGAACGGCACCGCCGGAATCAGGCGCAGCGACAAAACCATCGACCAGCCGCGTCGCCGGAGCCGCGCGTCGACGGCCTCGATCGCCGGGTGGCTGATCAATCGGTCGAGTTGCCAGCCGACCGTCCGCACCAGCCACAGCGCGATCAACGCACTCAAGGTGCTGGCCAACACCGCGAGGACGACACCCAGCGCCGTGCCGAACAACAGACCCGCGGCCAGCGTGAACGCGGTGCGCGGGAACGGCAGAACCGTCACCAGCACGTGCGCGGCCA
>JBLNEK010000091.1:0-17732 GCA_050262635.1 Candidatus Sericytochromatia bacterium
CATCGAGGCCGCGGTCAGCGCGCGGCGCCTGGACGCAATCGCCGAGCTGACCGGCCACCGCTCGACACCCAAGACGAGCGCGCGCACTGGGCCTGCGACGGCTGGGACTCTGCGGCAGGGGGAGATCGCCGCCGCGCTTCGTGCGCTGCAGCGACATCACCTGCCCCTTCCCCGGCTGCGAGCAGCCCGCGGAGTTCTGCGACATCGACCACACCATCCCCTACCCGGTCGGGGCCGCCCACGCCTCCAACCTGAAATGTCTATGTCGAAAGCAGCACATGTTCGAGACGTTCTGGAACGGGCGGGCGGGTGCCGCGACCGGCAACTGGCCGACGGCAAGAGCATCTAGAAAGACACATCCCCTGATTGGCGGCTGAGCCGGAAAACGGAACATATCGAGGAAATGGCGAAGTATCTTCCGATTTATGCCGCTGCGTTACGTCGATCCGCACAAGAAGCACGGCCGCTGGTATACGGCCTTGGAGAGCTTCGGTCGCTCGCGACCGGGGCAGTGGTATGCGCATCATGTCGGACCTCGCATCGACACGTGGTTGTACCGCGCTACCGGCGGGCGTTGGCCGTCGATCTTTGGCGGGGTTTCCACGGCCCCGCTGATGACCACGGGCGCAAAGTCAGGGCAAACACGAGTGCACCAAATCACCTATTTTCACGATGGACCCGATCCCATTGTGACCGCCTCGAACTACGGCGGCCCGAAACACCCGCAGTGGTACTACAACCTGAAGGCGAATCCTGAATGCGAACTGGGCGGCGAGAAATTTCGGGCGACTGAGGTCACCGACCTCGACGACTACGCGCGCGTTTATGGGCTTGCGGAGCAGGTCTACGCCGGTTGGAGCGACTATCGCCTGAGGACGGAGCCGATTGGCCGCCATATCCCCGTTTTTCGGCTTAAAGCGCGCTAACGACGTCGAGTCTGACACCCTGCCTGTCGACGGCACCGTACTCTGGACTACGCCGACCGGGCGGACCTACAAGACCCCGCCCGCCGGCCACCTCTTCTTCCCGCCCCGCTACCTCCCACCGCAGCCCCACCGCCGGATAACCCCGGGCGCACCCTGATGATGCCCAAACCACACGGCAGCCGCGCCGCCACAACGCGCCCAACACATCAAAGAACAACGCGCCCTGACCGCCGCCAAAAACGCCAAATACGCCGCCGCAGCCCGCCGCGCGCCGCAACAAACACCCGAAGACCGCCGAACAAACCGTAGACAACTGGGATATCAAGCCCAACAACGACTTCGACGACGACCCGCCGCCGTTCTGAGGTTCGTTCGGATAGCGGCCTGGCTATATGGTCCGCGTGGAAGCGACGGCGAAGAGGCGCCATTCGCCGGGCACGCCCTTGAGTTGACGGGTGCCGCGCTCCTCGAACTCCAGGCCCGAGCCGATCACGAGGTCACGCAGTGTGCTGGACACGAGCACCTCGTTGGGGCCCGCCAGCGCGCTCACCCGGGCACCGATGTGCACGCCGATCCCACCAATGTCGTCGCCGCGGACCTCGCACTCGCCGGTGTGCAACCCGGCGCGCACCTCGATACCGAGCGCCTGCACCGCGTCGCGGATCGCCATCGCGCAGCGGATCGCCCGCTGAGGACCGTCGAACGTCGCCAAGAACCCGTCTCCCGACGTGTTCACCTCGCGCCCCCGGAACCGAGACAGCTGCGACCGGACGACCGCATCGTGCGCATCAAGCAACGCGTGCCAATCACGGTCGCCCATCTCGGCAGCACGGCGCGTCGAGTCCACGATGTCGGTGAACAGCACCGTGGCGAGCACCCGATCATCGGCCACGTCAGCCTGCCGGCCGGTAAGGAACTGGGCGATCTCCTGAAACGACTGACGCCACGGTTCGACGAAGTGGAAGACGTTGCGCCCCGGCAGCTCCACATATTTCGCGCCCGGTATGCGATCGGCGATGTACTTGCCTAACTCGGGCGGAATAAAGGGGTCGTCGGTGTGATGGAGGACGAGTGTCGGGACGCGAACTGTGGGAAGCAACGCTCGCACGTCCATGTCATCCAGCAGGGGCCTCATGCGGGCAAAGGTCCCCGGGCTTGCCGCCAGGCGTTCGTGCCGTGCCCATGTTGCCCGAATCTCCTCGTTCCACGGCATGTCCGGATTTGCGAGGTGCGCAAGCTCCCCCGTGCCCCACATGGCGGCCGCCGCAGCACTGAGCTCCTCGGGTGTGGATCCCTCCGTGCGTTCGATAAGCGGATCCGCATAGCCCTCGAGCACGACGAGCGCGGTTGTACGGGACGGATATGTGGCTGCGAACAGCGCCGCTTGTGGGAACGTGCCGTCGATCGCGACGAGGACCGCTTCGCGGCTTCCGAGATCGTCGAGCACCGCGGTGATGCTGTCGGCCCATAGCTCCAAGGTCGGCGGCGCGGGATCGGACACCCCCATGCCCGGCTGGTCGTAGAAGACGAGTCGACCTAGCGATGTCATCGCGTCAAACCAGCCTTGGATAGGCGGCAGCTCGGGAAGGACCTCACAGTTCGTGAACATGGGAGAGACACACACGATGTCGCGCTCACCCTCGTGCGATGCGCGGTACGCGACGCGCACGTCCCCGTTGCGCGCATAGCGCGTCTCCGAGAACATTGCGGAGCCGCCGTTCGTAGAAAGCCGCCCGAGTCAGCAGCCGTATTGGACGATGGCGGTGCTCGTGATGTCGAGAGAAACGGACATCGAGGCCTTCAGTTCCTTCACCAGCATGTTGGCAATGTCCGGGGAGACCATTCCTCGGCCGGTGGCCTCGCACACCCGGCTAGCCGCATCAAGCAACTGTTGGCGAGTGAGAAACGGATACTTCGGTTCCAGTTGCCGCAGGTACTCGTTCTCGGTGGCCGCAGCGGGTGCTGCCGTGATGACCGCCGACGCCAGCGCGGTCGCCGTGACGGCGGTGATGACGTGGAGTGGACGCAACATGGGCTAAGCGTAGTCCCACGAGCCGTCATTCCGGTACGGCTCGCAACACCACCATCGCTCGGGACTCGACCTGCAGCGTGCCTGCCGCGGAGATCGGCTTCGGCTCCGGCCCGTCGGCCGCCGAAATCTCCGCGGTGTTGATCACCGGCAGCCAGGCGCCCCCGAATCCGCCTGGCGGCAGCGTGAAGTCGAGTGGCTCGTCGTGCGCGTTGAAGCACAGCACGAAGGAGTCGTCGGTGACCCGCTGTCCCCGGGCGTCGAGGTCCGGGATGCCGAGCCCGTTGAGGTACACCGCGATGGACCTGCCGAAGCCGGCCTCCCAGTCCTCGTCGCTCATCTCAGTGCCGTCCGGTCGGAACCACGAGATGTCCGGCTGCCCTTCGGCGCCACGGCGTCGCACGGGCAGCCCGGTGAAGAACCGGCGCCGCCGGAACACCGGATGAGCGGTACGCAGTGCCGACACCTTGCGCGCGAACTCCATCAGTTCGGTGTCTGCCTCTTTCCAATGAATCCAGGTCAGCTCGTTGTCCTGGCAGAACCCGTTGTTGTTGCCGTTCTGCGTGCGGCCCAGCTCGTCGCCGTGGCTTATCATCGGAACACCTTGGGACAACAGCGTCGTCGCCAAGAAGTTGCGCTGCTGGCGCGCCCGCAGCTCGTTGACTCCCGGGTCGTCCGTCGGCCCCTCCGTCCCGCAGTTCCAGGAGCGGTTGTGGCTCTCGCCGTCGCGGTTGTCCTCGCCATTGGCTACGTTGTGTTTCTCGTTGTAGGACACCAGATCCCGCAACGTGAACCCGTCGTGCGCGGTGACGAAGTTGATCGACGCGACCGGCCGCCGGCCTGTGTGCTCGTAAAGGTCCGCCGAGCCGGTCAGCCGTGACGCGAACTCGTCGAGCGTCGCCGGTTCGCCGCGCCAGTAGTCGCGTACGGTGTCGCGGAACTTGCCGTTCCACTCCGTCCACTGCGGCGGGAAGTTGCCCACCTGATATCCGCCCGGCCCGACGTCCCATGGCTCCGCGATCAGCTTGACCTGGCTGACCACCGGATCCTGTTGCACCAGTTCGAAAAACGCGGCCAGCCGGTCGACGTCGTAGAACTCCCGTGCCAGAGTGGCCGCGAGGTCGAAGCGGAACCCGTCGACGTGCATCTCCGTCACCCAGTACCGCAGGGAATCCATGATCAGCTGCAGCGTGTGCGGGTGCCCGACGTTGAGGCTGTTGCCCGTTCCGGTGTAGTCCATGTAATAGCGGCGGTCGTCGTCGACGAGCCGGTAGTACGCAGCGTTGTCGATTCCGCGCATCGACAACGTCGGCCCCATGTGGTTGCCCTCGGCTGTGTGGTTGTAGACGACGTCGAGGATGACCTCGATGCCCGCCTCATGCAGCGTGCGCACCATCGTCTTGAACTCCTGCACCTGCCCGCCCGGGGTGGTGCTGGAGCCGTACTTGAAGTCAGGCGCGAAGAACCCAATTGTGTTGTAGCCCCAATAGTTTGACAGCCCGTTCTCGACGAGATGCGAGTCGTTGGCGAAGTGGTGCACCGGCATCAGCTCGATCGCCGTCACGCCCAGCTTCTGCAGATGCTCGATGACCACCGGATGCGCCACCGCCGAATAGGTGCCCCGGATGCGCTCGGGAATGTCGGGATGCATCTGCGTCATGCCCTTGACGTGCGTCTCGTAGATGACGGTGTCCGCGTACTCACGGCTCGGCGGGCGGTCCACACCCCAGTCGAAGTACGGGTTGATCACCACCGACTTCGGCATGTGCGGCGCGGAGTCCTCGTCGTTGCGGCTGTCCGGGTCACCGAAGTTGTAGCTGAAAAGCGCTTGGTTCCATTCGAAATTGCCGTCGATGGCCTTCGCGTACGGATCCAGCAGCAACTTGTTCGGATTACACCGGTATCCCGCCGCCGGGTCGTACGGTCCGTGTATGCGATAGCCGTAGCACTGGCTCGGCTCGACCTCGGGCAGAAAGCCATGCCACACGAAGCCGTCGACCTCGTTCAACGGCACCCGGGTCTCCGTGCCGTCGGTATCGAACAGGCACAGTTCGACGCGCTCGGCGACCTCGCTGAAAATTGCGAAGTTGGTGCCCGACCCGTCGTAGGACGCCCCCAGTGGGTACGCCTTGCCCGGCCACTGTTCCAGGCTGTGTTCTTCTTGAGGAGCCTCCGTCACGGGATGCCTTTCGTGGTCGGGATCAGAGTCGGCAGTACCGGCTACTGGCAAAGCTATACAGGCCGAAGGCGGCGAAGCCCAACGCGGCCAGGATGAGCAGCACCCTGCCGAATGGTGCTGCGCCCAATGTTTTCACGGCGCCGTCGAGACCACTTGCTTTCGCCGGGTCGGCGGTGAACGTCGCCAGCACCACCAGCATCCCTGCGGCCGCCAGTGCAGCACCCTTGCCGATGTAGCCTGCCATGCCCACAGGGACCGCGGCACCGCCGGATACCGTCAAGTCGTTCAAGAACCGTTTGGTGGCTCCCTTGTATACGTGGTAACCACCCACGGCGACGATAATGAGACCGATGACGATCAGGAGCGCCTTACCTGCACCGTTGGTCATCAGCCGAGCGCTGAGAGTGACGTTGCGCTCTGCGCTGGCCTCCCGGCTTCCCGACGCGAACTTGGCCGCTGAGAATGCGAGGGCGAGGTAAATCGCCGCGGTGCCAAACGCTTTGAGCCGCTCAGTGATTCGTTTGGCTTCCCGCTCGTTGCGAGCGAAGTCGCTGGGATGCTGGCCCACGACGGTCTCCGCCAGGCGCCACAAACCCATCGCCGTCAAACCAGCCGCCGTCACCCACAACACAACCGCACCACCGCCGCTGTCGGCGAGGGTGGCGAGCGCGCCCGACTGGTCCGCGGTACCACCTGAGCCGAGTGCGATGCGCAGGATGATGTAGCCGACGAGTAGGTGCAAGACGCCGCTGATCACGAAACCCGCGCGGGCGCCGAACTGGAAGGCATCGTTATGTGTTGCGTTTTCGACGACGCCCGAGACCCGATTGGCAGTCACGTCAATCCTCCTTGCCGCGGGACCGGCGCAACGCGACCGCGCGTTCGACGTCTTCTTCGTACTTGGCCTCGTTCTTCTCCGACACCCGGGTATCGCGCGCGGGCAGCTGCAGCTCGCGCTCGGCCGGCAGGCCGGCTTGCAGCTGCCTGCCGCGCTCGAGCTCCGCGTCCAGCTCGGCCCCGAACAGCAGCGCCAGGTTGGTGAGCCACACCCACAGCAAGAACACGATGACCCCGGCAAGCGTCCCGTACGTCTTGTTGTAACTGCTGAAGTGCGCGACGTAGAGGCCGAACAAGACCGACGCGATCACCCAGGCGAAGATCGCCAGCGCGGCGCCTACGCTGATCCAGCGGAACTTCGGCTGTTTCACGTTCGGGGTGGTGTAGTACAGGATCGCTACGGCCACGATCACCAGCACCAGGATCACCGGCCACCGCGCAAAGTTCCACACGGTCAGCGCGATGCCGCCCGCTCCGAGCGCGTCGCCGACAGCCTTGGCCACCGGCCCGCTGACCGCCAGCATGAATGCCACCGCAGCCGCGAGGATCAGGCCTGCCAGGGTCAGCACGAGTTGCAGCGGACGCAGCTTCCAGATCGGACGGCCTTCTTGGATCTCGTAGATCCGGTTCATCGCCCGACCGAACGCGCCGACATACCCCGACGCCGACCACAGCGCGCCCAGCAGACCGACAACCAGGGCGAAGCCGGCCGATGGTGACTCCACCAGTTGCTGGACGGGCCCGCGCAGGGTGTCGACAGCCGATTGCGGACCCAGTTGGCGGACGATCTCCAGCACCGCGTCGGTGGTGCGCTTGCCCTGGCCGAAAACACCCAACAGCGACACCATCACGACCAGCGCGGGAAAGATCGACAACACCGCGTAATACGTCAGCGCAGCGGCCAGATCGGTGCACTCGTCGCGGCTGAACTCGCGCGCCGTCTTGCGCAGCACGTACAAAAGAGAGGGCTTCGTCAGGTCCGTCGGCGACTCCGGCTTCCGCGGATCGTCCGGGTCGACCGAGACGGCGCGGTCAGTCGAGGTTTTCATTGGTGACGGCGGCATAGCCACGCGCCGCCGCGCGGTTCATCGCTGCCCGGACCACGCCGATGATCAGCCCCTGCAACGCCGCGGCCACGAACACCTCGCGCGTCGACGTCGTCAAGTCCTTCGGGTCGGGCGCTTCCTCCTCGCCGGATACCCGCTTCCAGATCTGACCGAAGATCGCGCCGGCCGCCAGACCGCCGGCCACGCCGACCCCGATCGACAAAGCCTGGTATGCCGTCTTGCCCGTCGCGCCCATGTCCACCTCCGCTGATGTGTGGCGCAGCTATACCCGTTTACCTGTGCGTCAACACTTCTCGGGACGGCGCGTCGAAGGTTTGAGGCCACGACGAGCGGGCATGCGGTGGCAGACGACGTAGGGAGGTTCGATGCGGGCAGTGACATGGCAGGGACGTCGCAAGGTGTCGGTCGACAACGTGCCGGACCCGCTGATCAAAGAGCGCACCGACGCGATCATCCGGGTCACCTCCACGAACATCTGCGGATCCGATCTGCATCTGTACGAGGTGCTCGGAGCGTTCATGACGCCGGGCGACATCCTCGGCCACGAGGCGATGGGCGTCGTCGAAGAAGTCGGGCGCGAGGCCGGCGACCTCAACGTCGGCGATCGCGTGGTGATCCCGTTCAACATCTCCTGCGGCCACTGCTTCATGTGTGACCACGGCCTGCAGAGCCAGTGCGAGACCACACAGAACCGCGACCAGGGCACCGGCGCCGCGCTGTTCGGTTACTCGAAGCTCTACGGGGAAGTGGCTGGGGGACAGGCGGAATACCTTCGGGTGCCGCAAGCGCAGTACACCCACATCAAGGTGCCCGACGACGGGCCCGACGAACGCTACGTGTACCTGTCCGATGTTCTGCCCACCGCCTGGCAGGCCGTCGAGTACGCTGCCGTGCCCGACGACGGCACGCTGGTGGTGCTCGGGCTCGGGCCGATCGGCGCGATGGCATGCCGCATCGCGCTGCACCGCGGCAACTGCCGGGTGATCGGCGTGGATCTCGTCCCCGAGCGGCTGAGCCGGGTCCGGGAATTCGGCGCCGAGGTCGTCGACCTGAACGAGCACGAGGCCGACCCGGTGATCAGAGACGCCACCCAAGGACGCGGCGCCGACTCGGTGATCGACGCCGTCGGAATGGAGGCACACGGGTCCCCTATCGCAGAAGCCGCGCAGACTGCGGCCGGGTTCCTGCCCTCGCCGGTGGGCCGGGTCGTCATGAAGAACGCGGGGGTCGACCGGCTGGCGGCGCTGAACACCGCGATCTCGATCGTGCGTCGTGGCGGCACGATCTCGCTGAGCGGTGTCTACGGCGGTGCCACCGACCCGATCAACATGATGACGTTGTTCGACAAGCAGATTGCGCTTCGGATGGGCCAGGCCAACGTCAAACGCTGGGTGCCGCAGATCATGCCGCTGCTGACCTCGGAAGACCCGCTGGGAGTCGAATCCTTTGCGACACACCGTCTTCCATTGAACGACGCCCCGGGCGCCTACGAGACGTTCCAGAAGAAGCAGGACGGCATGGTCAAGGTGGTCCTCAAGCCCTGACGCTCACCGGGCATGAGATCAGCGCCGCCGTGGTCTCCCCGGCGGCCTCCTTGGCCACAGGAATATGACAAAGAGCATAGTTCTTGGGGTAAACGCAGGGAAGAAGGCAGGAATGTAACGGCAAGGTCACGGTGGGTTTGACCACGATTATGTGGGCGCGCATAGTAAAACTCGTGGAGCCCAAACTCTCCGCGAAAGGCAAGGCCATGACGATCATCGAGCTGAACATCGCCGGACTGCACCTGACCCGGTCAACACGTGACCATCAGGACGGCAAGCGGGTGTGGTGTCGGGCTTGGCGCCGCAACGCGAACCGTTCCCGCGCGGTAACAGAACAAGCGGCGTGACCATGCTGCGCGAGCGGCACAAGCGCGGCGTCACCAAGCGCCGGATGCTCGCCAGCGCGGCCGAGGTATTGCGCGAACGAGGCGCGGCAGGTGTCACGATCGACGAGGTCCTCAGCCGCAGCGGCGCACCGCGCGGTTCGGTGTACCACCACTTTCCCCGCGGCCGCAATCAACTTCTGCTCGAGGCGCTGCAATACGCCGGCGAGTCGATGACCACCGCGATCGATGACACCGCCGCCGAGGGGCCGATGGCGCTGCTGCGCGGCTTCGTCGACCATTGGGAAAACGTTCTTCGGGAAAGCGACTTCGCTGCCGGTTGTCCGGTCGCGGCAGCCGCGATCAGCACCGGCGACGAAGGTCCTCAGCTCTCCGGCGACGCCGCCCGCATCTTCGAACACTGGCGCACGGCCCTGACGCGCTCGTTCGTCGCCGACGGCTTCACCGACCGCGAGGCGGAGTCGCTGGCCGTCACCATGCTCGCGGCGATCGAGGGCGCTGTCATATTGTGCCGGTCACTGCGCAGCAGCCAACCGCTGCGTGACGTCGCCGAGAACGTCGAATTCCTGGTCAGCGGAAAGAAATTCGTCAGCCGCTACGGCAACGCGGTCGCCGGCGAGGCCTGAGCGCCGGCGGCGGAAACCAGAGCGATCGACGCGGCCACGGCAGCCTCGGCGATGTCGCGGACGTCCTTGTCGTCCTCGACCGTCAACGCCGTGAGTTCGCGCAGGCCTCCGAGCAGGATCACCGACAACTGCGCAGGTGCCGGCGGAATGCCCGCCCGCTGGAAACCCGGGTTACCGGTGATGTCGGTGAGCATCTGAGTCAGCTTGTCGATGTTGTGGCGCTGCACCGAACGCACGGCGGCACCGAGCGCCGGCAACTCCCGGATCCAACTCAGGGCGACCGCCGGCTTCGCCTCGATAACGTCGACATAGGCGTAGATGGCATGACGAATCTGGTCCTGCCAGAACGCATCCGGGTCTACCGCGTCCTTGATCTGGACGATCATGTCCTCGATGGCCGTGCGCAGCAGTTCGACGAAGCACTCCTCCTTGCTGTCGAACTCCTGGTAGAACGTGCGTTTCGACGTGCGGGCATACCGCACGATGTCGGCGATCGTGGTGTCGCGGTACCCCCGCTCGGCGATCGACTCCGCGAGCCCGTCCAGCAGGCGGCGGCGGAACGGATGCGCAGCGTCCTCGGTGACCGGATCGGCCACGTCAGCCACGGTCATCCAACGCCTCCAGTCGGTAGATCTTGATCAAGGCGGTACTACCCGGTACCGTACAGGAATACAGCGTGGTACTGCGTAGTACCACCAAGCCGCCGTGGGAGTGCCGATGAGTGAAGCGACAATCCTGGAACCGCGGACAGCAAAGCTCCCGCCCGAGGTGAGGCTCCCAAAAGCGATCCAGGGTATCGGCTTCGTGCTGTCGCGCCGCTGGACCATCCGGCAGGCTGCCCGCCGGTACGGCGATGTATTCACGCTGAACATCCCGGTCTTCGGGCGCACCGTCGTGGTCGCCGACCCGGCATTGGTCAAGCAGGTGTTCATGGCCAGCACCGACGACCTGCTCAACATCAAGCCCAACCTCAGCCGGGTGCTCGGACCGGGTTCGATCTTCGCGCTCGACCGCGCCGAGCACCGCAACCGCCGCAAGCTGCTGCACCCGCCGTTCCACGGCAAGAGCATCAAGAACTACGAGCAGATCGTCGAGGAAGAGACTCTCCGCGAGGCCGCGAATTGGCCTGAGGGACAAGAGTTTCGGACGCTCGAGCCGATGATGCGCATCACTCTCAACGTGATCCTGCGCGCTGTGTTCGGCGCCCAGGGCCTCGAACTCGAGTACCTGCGCGAGCTGATTCCCGGCTGGGTGAAGCTGGGCTCGCGAATGGCCACGCTTCCGCAGCCGAAGCGGACCTACGGTCGGTTCAGCCCATGGAGCCGCCTGGCGGAGTCGCACCGCAAGTTCGACGAGATCGTCGACACGCTGATCGCCAAGGCCGAGGCCGACCCGCGCTTCGACGAGCGCACCGACATCCTGGCGCTGATGCTGCGCAGCCGCTACGACGACGGCTCGCCGATGTCGCGCCGGGAGATCTCCGACGAATTGCTGACGCTGGTCGCCGCCGGGCACGAAACGACGGCGTCGACCCTGGCGTGGACGTTCGAGCGGCTACGCCGCCATCCCGACATCGTCGCCGCCCTGGCCGACGAGGCTCGCGGCGACGACAACGAGCTGCGGCAGGCGACGATCCTGGAGGTCCAGCGGGCACGCACCGTCATCGACTTCGCGGGCCGCCACGTCGCCGCGCCACTGTTCGACCTGGGCGAATGGCGCATCCCGCGGGGCTACTCGATCGTCGTCAGCATCTCGCAACTGCACGACACCGCGTTCGAGAACCCGGAGCGGTTCGACCCGTACCGGTTCGTCGGGAACCGGCCGCCGACATTCGCGTGGGTGCCCTTCGGCGGCGGGACGAGACGCTGTCTCGGCGCGGCGTTCGCGAACATGGAGATGGACGTGGTGCTGCGCACTGTGCTGCGTCACTTCAGGCTCGACTCGACGGCCGACCCCGGTGAGAAGGTGCACTCCCGCGGCGTTGCGTACACCCCGAAACGTGGCGGCCGCATCGTCGTACATTCCCGCTGACGTTTGAGCCGGCGGCGCGCTGGCTAACTGTCAGCCATGGATCGCCCCGACACCATGGTCGAGATCCACCGGCAGCGCGTGCAGGACCTCACCCTGGAGTTCTTCAGCGGCGAGAAGTACTCGCAGCCGGCGGACGGTCCCGGCTTTTCCGCGACCGCGACGCTCGATGTCACGCTGGACCGGGTGTGGTTCGTCGAAGACGCGCGCGGGCGGATCTGGCAGGAAGATGACGGCCCAGACGATCAGGCCGGGGCGCGTGAACCGTTGCGGCACTTCGCAATCGACTTGCGCATTTTCGACAGCAAGCTCGCGATCGAGTCCGTCACCTGCATACCGCTCATCGAGCTGCCGCCGCGAACCGTCACGATTCCGGACGGCCCACGCGCCGGCGAGTCGCGCCAGATCCCGTACAACGAGATTCCGCTGTTCGGCCGGCTCACCGTCCATGAGCAGCTGGACTGCCACGAAACCGGACCGGGCAAGCAGACCATCGCGCTGAACTTCACCCCGCAGGACGGCCCGGCGCTGGTGGCTCCCGTGGCCGACGGTGCCCGACTGTTCGGGCCTGGCGCAGAGCGAAATGCCAATGGCGACACTGTGTTTACCGGTCAGGACCCGCGCGTGACATGGGACCTCGACGATGCCGAGGCGTACTGGATCACCCACTGTATCGCCGGGGAGCTGCTGGTGAACCTCGAGAGGCTGCGGCATCCGACGATCTCCGACGAGGAGGCGCGCGACGCGGTGCTCGACTTCATTGCCGGGCAGATCGCCGATGCGGTGCGGCCCGAGGTGGCCGGGCTAGGCGACGACGGGATCGTCGCAATCTTGCCGGACTCGATCGACGTCGACGCGACCGCCGACGACGACAGCACGGTCAAGGAACTCGACGCGGTGGTGCAGCGCTGGGAGGCGGGCGGGCAGCCGCACGAGTCGGTCGCCGTACGACTGCGGACGCTACGCGACCTGCCGGCGGGCGAGCAGCTGCCGCCGTCGGTGCTTGCCGAAAATCCCGACGAGCACACCGCGTTGGCAGTCACCGGCTGGAGCATCCTGCGCCAGGTGCGCGACACCGTGAAGAACACATTCAACCTCTCGGTGTCCGACTTCGACCCCGACGCGCCGTGTCTGCTCAATGGGCCGAAGACGGTCACCATCGGGGGTGACGAACGTGTGCTGGAGGCCCTGGACGCCGACATCGTGCCCCGCACCGGCGACGGCAGGCTGGTCGTCGACGGAAAGGTCAACGCGCACAACAAGTTCTACGACTTCGACGCGGCGTTCACGATCACCTACGACATGGTGCTTGACGACATTCCCGCCGATGACGAGGAGATGGCGCAACTGCAGCGGGCCCTGCGCGAGGCCGAGGACCGCGAGGCGGAGGTGAAACGTGTCACCGATCGGATCGCCGAACTGCCGCGCACCATCGGTGTGCGGCCCGAGCAGCCGGCCAAGCCCGTCGTCACGCCGAACTTCGGCCTCACCGTCGCGGGACACGCCGCGACGGCGGTCGGCGCGGCCGCTCTGGTCGGCTTGCTGGCGCTGCCCGTCACGGCCGCGGCCGGAGGTGCGGCAGCGGTGGGCGCCGCCGGCGCGGGCGGACTGCTGGCATTCGCGATCGTCGACTACCTGTCCACCGTGTTGACCGTGGGCTGGTTCGGAACCGGGCTTGGTTCGCGAGAAATCCGCAAGGCGTTGTCCGACCGGCCGGACGGAACCGAGTTGCCGACGGTCGGAATTCCGGTGTGCACCAACCTGAATCGCCAGCGCCTGGCTGTCTACTTCCGCCAGGTGCCGCCGCGGCTGCCGGTCAGTTGCGCCGAGACGGACGACAATGGCGTGGTGCGTGTGGTCGCCGGCCGGTGGCCCGGCGACGCAGTCCAGTGGAAACTGTCGGCCGACGATGCCCGGCGGTTCGTCGAGTCCGGTGAGCTCGAGCTCGTGCCTGACGGCTCAGCTGATCAGGAGGTGGCGGCCCGCCTGGGCAGTTTCCAGCCCGGCCGGACGTAGTGGCACGTGTACCCGCTCGGGTAGCGCTGTAGGTAGTTCTGGTGCTCCGGCTCGGCCTCCCAGAAGTCGCCGGCCGGCGTCACCTCGGTCACCACCTTCCCGGGCCACAGCCCGGAGGCCTCCACGTCGGCGATGGTGTCCAGCGCCACCTGCTTCTGATCCTCGTCGACGTAGAAGACCGCCGAGCGGTAGCTGGTGCCGACGTCGTTGCCCTGGCGGTTCTTGGTGGTCGGGTCGTGGATCTGGAAGAAGAACTCCAGCAGCGTGCGATAGTCGGTCTGCTCGGGGTCGTAGACGATCTCAACGGCTTCGGCGTGGCCCGGATGGTTGCGATATGTGGCGTTGGCGTTCTCGCCGCCGGTGTAGCCGACGCGGGTGCTGACCACGCCCGGCTGCCTGCGGATCAACTCCTGCATGCCCCAGAAGCAACCGCCGGCCAGAATCGCCTTCTTTGTGCTCACCGGTTCTCCTTCGTAAACAGGCTCACGTACTCTCCATAGCCTTCCTTGTCGAGGTCGTCGCGGTGGACGAACCGCAGCGACGCCGAGTTGATGCAGTACCGCAGGCCGCCGGCGTCACCCGGCCCGTCGGGAAACACGTGGCCGAGGTGGCTGTCGCCGTGCGCCGAGCGCACCTCGGTTCGGATCATGAAATGACTGAAGTCGCGCTTCTCGACGACGTTCGCGGCATCCACGGGCCTGGTGAAACTTGGCCAGCCGGTGCCGCTGTCGAACTTGTCGACCGACGCGAACAGCGGTTCGCCCGAGACGACGTCCACGTACAGGCCGGGCTCGTGGTTGTCCCAGTACTCGCCGGTGAAGGCCCGCTCGGTGCCGCCCTTCTGAGTGACCTCGTACTGCTCGGGCGTCAACGCGTCGACCGCTTGCTTGCTCTTGGTGTACTGCCTCATATGGCGTTTATAACCGCGTCGGCGGCCGGCTTCATCCCCTTGGTAGAACGTGTTCTAACTTTGTCACATGGCGTTCGCCCGGGATGAGCTGATCCAAGCGTTCGAGCGGTTCGAGCAGACCGTCACGCGGGCGGCCGAGACTCGCGACTGGGACCCGTGGGTACTGCAGTACACGCCCGACGTCGAGTACGTCGAGCACGCCGCCGGCACGATGCACGGCCGCGACGAGGTGCGGGCGTGGATCAACAAGACGATGACGGAGTTCCCCGGCAGCCACATGACTTCTTTCCCGACATTGTGGTCGGTGGTCGACGAGCCGACGGGTCGGATCGTCATGGAGCTCGACAACCCGATGGCCGATCCCGGCGACGGCACGATCATCAGCGCCACGAACATCTCGATCATCACCTACGCCGGCGACGGGCTGTGGTGCCGGCAGGAGGACATCTACAACCCGCTGCGGTTCGTCAAGGCGACGATGAAGTGGTGCCGAAAGGCCCAGCAACTCGGCACGCTGCCAGACGAGGCGGCCCGCTGGATGGAGCAATACGGATGACGACTTCATTGGTAATCGGCGCCAACGGGTTCCTCGGCAGCCATGTCACCCGGCAGTTGGTGGACAGCGGCGCCGACGTGCGGGTCATGGTCCGCGAGGGCGCGAAGACCACGGGCATCGACGACCTGGACGTGCAACGGTTCTACGGCGACTTGTTCGACACCGAGACGCTGCGGGAGGCGATGACGGGCTGCGACGTCGTCTACTACTGCGTGGTGGACACCCGGGCATGGCTGCGGGACCCGGCGCCGCTTTTTCGCACCAACGTCGAGGGCACCCGCAACGTTCTCGAGGTAGCAAAGACCATGCCGCTCAAGCGGTTTGTGTTCACCAGCAGCTACGTGACAGTCGGCCGGCGGCGTGGATACGTCGCCACCGAGAAGGACACGTTCCGGTGGCGCCGGTCGGACGGACCCTACGCGCTGTCGCGGTTGCAGGCCGAAGAACTAGTGCTGTCCTATGCCCGCGAGCACGGCGTGCCGGCGGTGGCGATGTGTGTGTCGACGACATACGGCGGCCGCGACTGGAACATGACGCCGCAGGGCGCGATGGTGGCCGGCGCGGCTTTCGGGAAGATGCCGTTCGTGATGAAGGGCATCCGCCTCGAAGCGGTGGGCGTGGACGACGCCGCGCGGGCGCTGATCCTCGCGGCCGAGCGCGGCCGCAGCGGCGAACGCTACATCATCTCCGAGCGGATGGTGACGAACGCGGAGATGATCCGCATCGCCGCCGACGAAGCAGGCGTGCCGATGCCGAAGCGCACGGTCTCCCTGCCGGTGCTCTACGGCATGGCGCTATTGGGAAGCGTGAAGGCGCGACTGCGCAACACCCAGGAACAGCTGACGCTGCGGTCGCTGAGCCTGATGCGCGCCGAGGCCGAGGTGGACCACGGCAAGGCCGTGCGCGAACTCGGTTGGCAGCCGCGCCCCGTCGAGGAGTCGATCCGCGAGGCGGCACGGTTCTGGGCCGACATGCGCGCGGCGATGAAGAAAGCCAAAGCGACACAAGCCGATTAGGCTCGTAGGCGATGTTCCCCAACAAGGTTCACGTCGACCTGACCGGTGCTCCCGAGACGATGATGGCCACGCTCTATGCGCGGGCGCTTGACGCCTCCGCCGCTCGGCCCATCCTCGGCGACACCTATGCCAAGGAGTTGGTGGACAAGCTCGACTACGACTGGGCCAAGACTACGATCACGGCGCGCAAAGCGCCGTCGGTGACGATCCGCAGCGCGCACTTCGACGGATGGGCGCGGCAGTTCTTGGCAGTGCACTCCGAAGCGACGGTGCTGCACCTCGGCTGCGGGCTGGACAGCCGCTATCTGCGGCTGCAGCCCGGGCCGGGCGTCGAGTGGTACGACGTGGACTACCCCGACGTGATTGCCTTGCGTGAGCAGTTCTACCCGCCGGGTGCGTCGTACCGGCTCATGGGTGTTTCGGTGACCGAGCTGGACTGGCTGTCCGCGGTGCCGGCGGACCGCCCGGTGCTGCTGCTGGGCGAGGGTCTGACGATGTATCTGACGCGCGAGTCCGGGCTCGCGCTACTGCGGCGCGTGGTCGAACGTTTCCCGTCGGGCGAGCTCCAGTTCGACGTGTTCAACCGGCTGGGCATCCGTTTGCAGGTTCTCAACGCGGTGGTGCGGCGCGCGGGGGCGCGGTTGCACTGGGGAATCGACGGGCCCGACGAAATCCTCTCCGAGGTCCCGGCATTGCGGTTGCTGGCGGCGATGTCGGTGTTCGACGCGGAGGGGTTCCGCGACGTGCCCCGCCGCTACCGGGTAATGGCGCGGGCGATGTCTTTGGTCCCCGCGTTCAAGAACATGGCGCAGTTCCACCGGTACGCGTTCTGAGCCTTCGCACCCTTGCCGGACGTGCGTTCATGGCGGGGATCCGGCCGGAGATCTCGCCCTGAGCCGGCTAGCCTTCGGCCTTCTCCTTCAGCCGCTGCAGCGTGGCGCGGATGTGCTCCTCGTTGGCGGCCTTGCGGTCATGGACGCCGGTGGCCACGCCGGCCACCTTCGCGAACCAGGCCGGTCGCCGGTCCCAGGTCCGCTCGGTGACCCGGCAGCCACCGTCGATGGGCTCGATGTCGTAGCGCCAGTGCGCGATCGGCAGCACCGTGTGGCGCACGTCGAACGCGAACGCCCGGCCGGGCCGCGCTTCCGTCACCGTGCACGTCGTCGTCCACTTCTTGCTGCCGCTGCGGTTATGGCCCTTGAACACCGCGCCCGGTGCCACAGCGTTGCCTTTGCGCCACTCCATCGCCGCGATCTCCTCGCCCAGCGACGCGAGCGTCGGCAGGTCGGTGATCAGTGCGTACACCTTCTCCGGCGCGGCGTTGATCGTGACATCGGCTCCGGTGGCTTCGGTTTGGCTCATGCGGGAATCTTAGATCTGGGCAGGCGTTGACTTAGCTATGAGCCTGCGACCCCGACTTCAGCCGAGTGCGCGTCATCCGATCACGGTGGCCGACACGGGCGGACACGTCACCGTCCGCGTCAACGGCGAGGTGGTCGCGGACACTGACAACGCGCTGACGCTGCAGGAGGCCAGCTATCCCGCCGTGCAGTACATCCCCCTCGCCGACGTCAATCGCGAGCTGCTGCGCCGCAGCGACACCTCGACCTATTGCCCTTTCAAGGGTGAGGCCAGCTACTACAGCGTCGTCACA
>JBLNEK010000092.1:0-2557 GCA_050262635.1 Candidatus Sericytochromatia bacterium
GCACTTGACCCCCACGGAGTGGGGCATGCTCGAGATGCTGGTACGCAACCGCGGCAAGCTCGTCGGGCGCGAGGAGTTGCTGCGAGAGGTCTGGGGGCCGGCCTACGCCAAGGAAACCCACTATCTCCGGGTTTATCTCGCGCAGTTGCGGCGCAAGCTCGAGGACGACCCGTCGCACCCCAAGCACCTGCTCACCGAGGCAGGGATGGGTTACCGCTTCGAGCCCTGACGGTTCACAAGGAACTTCCAAGGATTCTTCGAGGAGGCGAGGAGACAGTCGTCATGTCAGTGACCTCGACCTGGAAGGATCCATATGTTCAGCAGCATCCGCACCATCGCAGGAACCTCCCTAATAGCGGCCGCCATCGGCCTCGCCACGCTGGGCGCCGCAGGCCCGGCGAATGCCGATGCGGGTTGTGTCAACTACAGCGATATCAATCGGGTGCGGCTCTTCTGAAGGGATCTATGCGGCTCTGGGGATCGCGGCGTTGAGGTAGCGAATTTCGTGGTGGCGGTGGCGTTCTCGTTCGAGGTGGTATCGCCAGTACTGTTCGAAGTCGCCGTTGCTGTGGAGGGCGCGGAGTTTGAGGATGGCTTCGGCGCCGTCGAGTCCCCAGCGGGCTCCGGTGAGGTCCATGCGGTCTTTGACGAGGTGGCGGCAGGCGCCCTCGATGACGCCGGTGGCGATGGGCCATCCGGCCTGCAGAGCGGTTGGGTAGTCGAGGTACGGCGCCTTGGCGGTGAGGTAGCGGGCGGCGTCGTCGGCGCTAGCGCGTTGGCTGGCGGTGAGGCCGCGGCGGGTGGCGAGACGGCGGATGCCGGTCGCGACCTGGCTGGCGTTGCCGTTCAGCACGGCGGTCGCTTTGTCGCGCACCCAGTCCTCGGCGGCGGGGTCGGCCTCGGGATGGAAGCACCAGGCTGCTTTCCACAGGTATTCCAGAACGTGGACGAAGTCGACCATGATCGTGATGTCGGTGATGCCGCGGGTGTGTGCTTCGGCGTGGGTGCGGTCGATCTGGTGTTTGTTGCCGTCGACGAGTACGACCCAGCTGCGCTGGTGTGCGGGGTCGCGGCGTTCGGCCTCGTCGAAGACGGTCGCGATGACGGTGGCGGCGTCGTCGGTGACGCTGGCGGTCAGCCATTTGTTCGTGGCGACCGGTGGCCGCGGCTTCGGGTGGCTGGGATCGTCGCTGCGGGTGAGGATGTCGGCGGGTGTGCGGGGCGCAGGCGCGGCGTGGTAGACGGCGCCGACGGTGGCGAGGCGTTTGCGGTGGGGTTTCTCGCCTTTCGACAGCCGGGTTTTCAGTTTCGTGGTGGCGGATTCGGCGGCCTTCGCGGTGGCCGGACGCAGCGCGTCCGGGCGCATCACCACGCCCTTGCCGTCGTAGGACAACACCAGCACCGGATCCTCGGCGTCGGTATCGTCGGTATCGCTGGCTTTGCCGGGATCGTCGGTGTCGCTTGGGTTTTCGGGTGTCGGTCGGCGTTGATCATAGAAGGCGGCGAAGTCGGCCGCCGCGGCTGCGGCGAGTTGCTCGGTCTGGCGTTTACCCAGTCCGACCCCGGTGCCGCGACCGATCGCGGCGGCGGCATCGTCGAAGGAACCGCGCGCGGCCTCGACCGCGGCCAGCCGCCGCAGCCCGTGCGAGTGCTTCTCGACCGGCAGGTTCAACTGGGCGTCGGCCGGGTGCAGGTTGGCCAGCCCCCGCGCACGATACGCCAGCCGGGTCACGGTGACCTCACCGAACACGGTGGTCAACGCGCGTGCGTGGCCGGTCTCGACGTGGGGTCGGGACACGCCGTCGGCGTCGGCGACCTCGGCCAGGCGTTGCTCGCGGTGTGCCCGCACGTCCAGATGATCCTGGGTGAGCTGCCGCAACAGCTTCCGGCCCCGGGTGGCGACCTCCTCCTCGAGGTGGGCGTGCTCGAGACCCGCCGCCTCCGCGCCGTCGAGAAACCCCACCAGCGACTCGAACCCCGCCCGCGACACGGCGAACCAGTCGCCGTCGGTGCTCATACCCGCCCCGTCGCCCGGCGCGCGGCCAGCCGGGACCGCAGCGCGGCCAGCCCGTCGGCCGCCGCACGATCCAACGCGGTCCGCGCCGCCCGGTAGCGCTCCAGCGCCGCAGTGACCTCGGCGAGGTCGGCCTCGGTCAAGGTGACCAACTTGGTGCGCCCGCTGTCGGTGTACCGCAGCGCCGGGGTCTCGTGCGGGTCGCCGGTGGCGCAGCGACAGCCCGGCTTGCCGCAGCGGCGCCGAAACGTGGTCAGCGTGCCGGCCAACAGTAGGTCGTGCGGCTGGTCGGTCATCACACCATCCAATCTGTAGCTAATAATAGATACAGATCCAGCACAGCATAGATAAACCCGCAGGTGAGGGACCTCGAGGGGCGTGTCAGTCAGATAGTGCAAACGCGAAAGCGCAAGGGACAGAATGCGTCACTTCAGAAGAGATTGGGATGGGCCCTGGCGGGCCCGTCCGCGGGTGGATGAGAATCGGGTGCGCGCGTCGCCTGCCGACGTCGTTACGGCTTGGCCCTGGCAGGCCGTAGAAGAG
>JBLNEK010000093.1:0-2925 GCA_050262635.1 Candidatus Sericytochromatia bacterium
CGGACAAATGTCGAGCGTTTCGATTGACAGAGCTTTCATGCTCGCCTCTGCTACCAAGGCTCCCGCCACGATCTGTGGCGATCGCTCGGCGCTCACTCCTTCCAGTTCGGCGCGGTCGGCCACAGTCATCCGCGAGATGAACGCGATCAACTGCCGCAGTCCGGTGGCTGTCAGTGTTCTCTTCACCCGCGGTCCCGCGCCCGAAGGCGCCGCGCCGGTAAGCCGGGCCAGCGACCGCACGGTTTTCGACGACGCTACCGCCAAATCCGGCGGACCCGCCTTGAGCAGGGTACGACTAGCGTCGGCCAGCTCGGTATCCAGCCAGTCGCGCAGCATCGCGACCCGGCGCCGGCCGGGCGGATCGTCGGGCAGCCACTCGCGGGTCAACCGGCCCGCGCCCAAAGGCAGCGACATCGCCACGTCGGGCTCCTCGTCGACCCCGCTGGACAGTTCCAGCGAGCCGCCGCCGATGTCGATGTTGATGATCCGGCCGGCGCTCCAGCCGTACCACCGCCGGACCGCCAAGAACGTCAGCCGCGCCTCGTCGACGCCGCTGAGCACCTGAAGCGCGACTCCGGTCTCGGCGAGCACCCGGGCCAGCACATCCTCGGAGTTCTTCGCGTCGCGCACCGCCGACGTCGCGAACGCCATCAGCTCGGCGCAGCCGGAGCTGGCGGCGATTTTCGCGAACTCGTCGACGGTTTCGATCAGCTTGTCCGCGCCCTTGCGGGTGAGCTTGCCCGAGTCGTCGATCGCCTCTGCCAGTCGCAGCGACGCCTTCGTCGAACTCATGGGCGTGGGGTGACCGCCGCGCCTCGCGTCCACTACGAGAAGGTGCACGGTGTTACTGCCGACGTCCAACACGCCCAATCGCACGTTTTCAACCTAATGCGTCTACCTTGGTCTTTTGTGAGCGGAGTGCACCCCGGCGAGGTGGAGCTGGATTTTGCCCGCGAATGGGTGGAGTTCTACGACCCGGACAATCCCGAGCATCTGATCGCGGCCGACCTCACATGGCTGCTGTCGAACTGGACGTGCGTGTTCGGCACCCCGGCCTGCCGTGGCACGGTGGAAGGCCGGCCCGACGACGGATGTTGTTCGCACGGAGCGTTTTTGACCGACGCCGACGACCGTGCACAGCTCGATGACGCGGTGAAGACGCTGACCGACGAGGACTGGCAGTTCCGCGAGAAGGGGCTGGGCCGCAAGGGCTACCTGGAGCGCGACGAGTACGATGGCGAAAAGGCTTGGCGCACACGCAAATACAAGGGTGCCTGCATCTTCCTTAACCGTCCGGGTTTCCCCGCCGGCATCGGATGCGCGTTGCACATCAAGGCGATGAAACTGGGCGTCGAGCCGCTCACCATGAAGCCCGAAGTCTGCTGGCAGCTGCCGATCCGGCGCAGCCAGGAATGGATCACACGCCCGGACGGCACCGAGATACTCAAGACGACGATCACCGAGTTCGACCGCCGCGGCTGGGGCGAGGGCGGCCACGATCTTCAGTGGTACTGCACCGGGGACCCCGCCGTGCATGTCGGCCGCAAGCAGGTGTGGGAGTCGCTGGGCCCTGAGCTCACGGAGCTGCTCGGCGAGAAGGCCTACGCCGAGCTTGCGGCAATGTGCAAGCGGCGCAAAGGATTAGGATTGATCGCAGTGCACCCCGCGACGCGCGCCGCCGAGCATGAGTGACAAGCTGTTCCTATTCCGGCTGCTGCCGCCGCGTGCCGACTTCGCGCAGACCATGACCGCCGAGGAGCAGGACGCGATGGCCCAACACGCCGAGTACTGGCGCGGTCTGCTGGGCGCCGGTCGCGTGGTGGTGTACGGCCCGGTCGCCGATCCGGAAGGCGTGTGGGGGCTCGGCGTGGTGCGGGCGGGCACTCAGGCCGAGGTTGTCGAACTCGGTGACGCCGACCCCGTCGTGGCTGCCGGGATCGCGACGTTCGACGTCGCCGAGATCATCGGCGGCATCACGGGATAGCGCCGGCCCCTTCTCCCGCGAGCAGAACGGGAAGGGGTCAGGCTTCGAGCTTGTACCCCAGCCCGCGCACCGTGACCAGGTGCACGGGGTTGGCCGGGTCGGCCTCGATCTTGCTGCGCAGGCGCTTGACGTGCACGTCGAGGGTCTTAGTGTCACCGACGTAGTCGGCACCCCACACCCGGTCGATCAGTTGGCCCCGCGTGAGCACCCGGCCAGTGTTGCGCATCAGGTACTCCAGGAGATCGAACTCCTTGAGCGGCAACGTGATCGGCTGGCCGTCGACGGACACCACATGGCGCTCCACGTCCATCCGCACGGGTCCGGATTCCAGCACGCCGTCGTCGCCGCCGAAGTCGTCGGCGTCAGCCCCGCGGCGCAGCACGGCCCGGATCCGTGCGATCAGCTCGCGCGCCGAATACGGCTTGGTGACGTAGTCGTCGGCGCCGAGTTCCAGCCCGACCACCTTGTCGATCTCGCTGTCGCGCGCGGTCACCATGATCACCGGCACGCTCGACTTCGCCCGCAGCTGCTTGCACACGTCAGTGCCGCTCATGCCCGGCAGCATCAGGTCCAGCAGCACGATGTCGGCCCCTGACCGGTCGAACTCAGCCAGCGCTGTGGGCCCGTCGGCGACCACAGTCGCCTCAAAACCCTCCTTGCGCAACAGAAATGCCAGCGGGTCGGCGAGGGACTCCTCGTCCTCCACGATCAGCACACTGGTCACGACGTCATACTTCCTCTCCGTCGGTGTCGTCGTACGCCGGGATCGACAGCGTGAACGTCGACCCGGTCCCCGGTTGGCTCCACAGCCGGATGGTCCCGTTGTGGTTGGCGGCGATGTGCTTGACGATCGCCAGGCCCAGCCCCGTCCCACCGGTCGCGCGCGAGCGGGCCTTATCGACGCGGAAGAACCGCTCGAAGACGCGCTCCTGGTGCTCACG
>JBLNEK010000094.1:0-5425 GCA_050262635.1 Candidatus Sericytochromatia bacterium
CTCATCGACGGCGCGTTCCAAACCCTTTTCGGGGCACCGTTTCTCGGGCAGCAGGAAAGCGACGAACCGTATCTGCCGACCCGGGTCCGCAGCTGCGCCGTCTACGGCCCGCCCGAGCAGCACATGACCGTGCGGGTCTCGGTCGTGTCCGCGACCCGCGAGGCGGTGGAAAGCGACATCACGATCACCGGACGGTCCGGTGACCCGCTGGTGGTCGTCGATGGCTTCGTCGTGCAGTCCCTGACCACGTCGTCGCGGATGTCGGCCGATCACATCGATAAGGGGCTGTACGACATTGCGTGGTCGCCGAAGATCGAAACGACCTCGAAGACAGTCGAATTCGGTGACGACGAGCCCGCCGCCCGGTCGTGGCTCGTGTTCGTCGACGACTCCGGTCTCGGGGCACACGTCACCGACGGCCTGCGCCGCCGCGGCGACCGCGTCCACACCGTCGAACACCGATCGGTCGAGGCGCCCACCTCTACCGACGCGGGATATGTCATCAATCCCCGACGCCCCGAGCACGTCGCCGAGCTGCTTGAGCGTCACCTCGACAGTCACGGCGACCTCGACGGCATCGTCGACTGCTGGCCGCTGGACATCGCGTCGGCGCACGGCGATCAGTGCTACGACATCGGCGCCTTGACCGTCCTGCGGCTCGCGAAGGCCATCGCCGGCCAAGGCGGCGCCGCGGCGCGCCTCTACCTGGTCACCGGCAACGCCCAACCGGTGGCCGGAAGTCGCCTGACCGGGGTCGATCAAGCCGCGCTTTGGGGCCTCGGTCGTGTCATCGGACACCAGGAGCTCCCCGAACGCTGGGGCGGCCTGATCGACGTCGACGCCGATGCCGACCCAGGGGAGGGGGCCGAGCTCATCTGCGAGCACCTGCTCGACGACGACGCCGAGGACCAGATCGCGATCCGCGACGGCGTGACGTTCGTTCCGCGGCTTCGCCCGTGCAGGACCTTGACCAAACCGTTTCCGACGAAACTCACTCCCGACGCGACCTACGTGGTCACCGGCGGAACGGGTGCACTCGGCCGGGTGGTGGCCACCTATCTGGCCGAGCGGGGGGCGCGGCACATCACCCTACTGAGTCGCAGCGCCATCCCACCGCGGGACCGGTGGCCGACGCTGACCGACGACGATCCCCACTTCGCCGCCGTCGCCGCCATCAAGGCGATCGAACGGCTCGGTGCGCACGTCGCGACTGTCAGCGTCGACGTCGCCGATGCCGAGCGGGTCAACAAGTGGATCGCCGACCACAACCGCGCGGGCGGGCGCGCAGTGCGCGGGATCGTCCACACGGCCGGATCGGTGGCCGACCACCTTCTGGTCAACATGAGCGAAGAGGACTTCGCGAAAGTTTTGGCGCCCAAAGTCACCGGGACACGCGTGTTGCACGACGCCTTCAGAAACGTCGACCTGGAGTTCTTCGTGATGTTCGGGTCGGCGGGATCGACCATCGCTTCGCCGGGTCAGGCCAATTACGCCGCCGCGAACGCCTTCCTCGATGCGTTCGCGTACTACCGTCAGGCGCAAGGGCTTCCGGCGCTCACTATCGGGTGGGGGCCGTGGTCGGTGGGGATGGTCGAAGAGCTCGCGCTGGAGAAGATCTACGCCCAGCGGGGCATCGAGCTGATCTCGCCGGCGGTGGGCGCACGCATACTCGACCGCCTGATCGGTCAGCGGCCTGCGCACGTCGTCGCCATCACCGCGGACTGGAACCGGGCACGCCAGGCCGGTCTGGCCGCGCGCCTGCCGATGATGTTCTCCGAACTCGACGCGGCCGGCGCGACGGCGCAGTCCGGCGATGCGGATTCCTCGGTCATCGAACTGCTCGCGGTCACCGCGGAGGCCGACCGGCCGGCGGTGATCGCGGAGCGGGTGCAGCGCGTCGTCGCCACCGTCTTCGACTGCGCGACAGCCGATATCGACCCCGACGACATGCTCGACGACATCGGACTCGATTCGATGATGGCGATGGAGTTTCGCGTCCGCATCAACACGATGTTCTCCATCGATATCCCGGTGCTGGAAATCCTGCAGGGAGTCAGCGTGCACACACTGACGGCGCGCATCCTCGCCGAACTGCACGCCATCTACGGCGACGCGCCCGCTGCCGGTGACGAGTCGCCGCCGCGGCCCCCGATCGACGACGTCGATCAGCTGATGGAGGAGTTGTCGGACGCCGACCTGCGGGAGTTGCTGGCCGAACTCGAGGCGTCGGCTGGCGAGCCGAATGCAGGTTCACCGTCGTGACACCGACGAACGCGGTGCACGTCCGGGGTTTGACGAAGACGTATGGTCGCCTGCGCGCGGTGCAGGACCTCGATCTCGACGTCGGCTACGGCGAGATCGTCGCTATCCTCGGACCCAACGGCGCTGGCAAGTCGACGACCATCGAGATACTCGAGGGCAATCGCCAACGCGACTCTGGACAGGTGCTGGTTCTCGGCGAGGACCCGGGGTCGGCCGGCAGAGGCTGGCGTGCACGGATCGGCATCGTACTCCAGGAGGTGAGCGACGCCGGGATGCTCACCGCTGACGAGTTCGTGCGCATGTTCGCCCACTGCTACGGCAGGGCTCGACCGCCCGCAGAGGTCCTCGAGCTCGTCGGGCTTGCCCACGTCGCCGGCTCGAGAGTCAAGAGTTTGTCCGGAGGCCAACGTCGTCGGCTCGATGTGGCGCTCGGCATCATCGGCATGCCCGAACTTCTGTTCCTCGATGAGCCGACGACCGGGTTCGATCCTGAAGCCAGACGGCAGTTCTGGGAACTGATCCGACAACTGGCCGCCGACGGCACCACCATCGTGCTCACCACTCACTACCTCGAGGAAGCCGCCGCCTTGGCGGGGCGCGTCGCGGTCATGGCGGAGGGCAGGGTCGTGGCGGTGGACTCACCGGCGGGACTGGTCGATCACGTCAACTCCGCCGCAACAGTCCGATGGGTGGAGAACGGGGAGGTCCGCGTGGAGTCCACCGATTACCCGACCGAACTGATCAGACAGCGCAGCCGCGACGGAGCCGAGCTCGCGCAGTTGACGGTCACCAGGGCGACTCTGGAAGATGCGTACCTGCTACTGATCGGATCGGCGTGATGTCCGTCGAACCCAAGGAGAAGGCGTTCGTGCCACGCCAGCGCATCGGCAGTCCGACTGTGGCCGTTCCCTCAGGTGTGCGCATCGGATTCTCCCGCGTCGTACCCGAATTGAAGATGTTCTACCGGCGGCCCGAACAAGTCGTGCTGACCTTCTCGCTGCCGGCGGTGATCTGCATTCTGCTCGGCTCGATTTTCTCGGAGCGGTTGCCCAGCAGCGACATCAGCACCGGTACGGTGATCGCGGCCAGCATGCTCGCCTACGGAATCCTCTCGACGTCGTTCATCAATCTGGGAATCGGCATCGCTGCCGACCGCGAGACCGGAGCGTTGCGGCGGCTGCGGGGGACGCCGACCACCGCGTCGTCGTACTTCATCGGCAAGATCATCTTGGTCGCCGTCGTCAGTCTCGCCGAGGCGGTGATCTTGCTCGCGGTCGGAGTTCTCGTCTTCGGTCTTCGGCTGCCGTCGGACGCCTTCGGCTGGTTCACATTCACGTGGGTGTTCCTGCTGGGCATCGTCAGCTGCTCGCTGCTGGGAATCCTCGTCAGCAACTTCGCGAGAAACTCCCTGTCCGCGGCCGTGCTGACCAACGGTCCCGCAGTCGGGTTGCAGTTCCTGTCGGGAACCTATGTGCCGCTTACTGTTTTGCCGACCTGGATGTTGATCGTGGGGTCGATCTTTCCGGTCAAATGGATGGCCCAGGGTTTTCGATCGGTGCTACTGCCGCCGAAGATGGTCGTCTTCGAACCCGCGGGCAGTTGGGAGCACTGGCGGATTTTCTTGGTGTTGACGGCGTGGAGTGTCGGCGGACTGCTCGCCTGCCTGAGAGTCTTCCGCTGGTCGGACAGGAGCTGAAGCGATGCCGTCGCTACTATCCATCACCGCGCACTTTTTCCTGCAAGTGGCGGTGATCCTGCTGACCTATCGCCTGTTGTGGCCCGTGTTTCGCCGGCTGGCTCAGGTGCAGGTGGTCGCGATCATGGTGTCCGGATTCCTGCTGGGCCCCTCAGTGCTGGGTTGGATCTGGCCCTTTGCGCAGCAGTGGCTGTTTCCCACGAAGCTGACCATCGGCGCGGAGACGTTCACCCATCCGAACCTCACGGCCATCTACGTCGTCGGCCAACTCGGACTGGTGCTCTACATGTTCCTGGTGGGAGCGTCGTTCAAGCTCGACATCCTCAGCGCACACACCAGGCAGGCCGGCGCCACCGCGGCCGCGGGCATCGGCGTCCCGCTGATTCTCGGTGGAGTCGTCGGATGGTGGATGATAAGCCTCGGCGGCTACTTCACCGACACGGTCGCGCACTGGCAGGGCGGCCTGTTCGCGGCCGCGGCCGTGGCGATTACGGCGTTTCCGATGCTGGCGTGGATCGTCTACGACTCCGGCTTGCTCAACACCAGGCTGGGCACGATGTCGCTGTCGTGCGCTGCAATCGACGACGCCTGCTCGTGGGTGCTGCTGGCGACCGTGGTCGCCACCTCCAGGGGCAGCGTCCTCGGCGCCATAGTGGCAGTCGCAGGCGGCGTCGGCTACCTGCTGGTGATGATCTACCTCGGCCGGCCGCTGCTGGCCCGCCTCCAGATGTGGACCCCGCGCCGCGCCGACACCGAACGCACCGGTGGCTTGCCGATCGCCCAGCTGAGCGTCGTGCTCATCGTCGTCCTGGCGGCCAGCTGGTTCACCGACGTCGTCGGAATCTACTCGGTATTCGGCGCTTTCGTGGCCGGTGCGGTTATGCCCCGAGGTCCACTGCTCGATGCGATCCGCGAACGACTCGAACCGCTGACCGCCTACCTGCTCCTGCCCGCCTTCTTCATCTATTCCGGCTTGAACACCCAACTGACGCTGATCCTGGACGGACCGACGCTGCTCATGGCCGCCGCCGTCCTTGTAATCTCCTTCGCGGCAAAGTTCGGCGCCGTCGGACTCGCGGCGCGCTGGCAAGGCATGAGTTGGTATGAGGCGGCGTCGATGGGCGCGCTGGCCAACGCACGCGGCCTGATGGAACTCATCCTGCTCAACATCGGTTATGAAGCTGGCCTGATCACCGGGAAGCTGTACACGATCCTGGCGCTCATGACGATCGTCACCACGTTGGTGGCCACGCCGATGCAGCGTCTGTTCGCACGGCGCCTTCGGCAGTCGGGACGGGAATTCGGTCCAGCAGGGGAGAGGCCGTTCGGCGAAGCGCTCCCGGCTCGCCCCGGGTCAAGCGCGTGGCCGGCCGATATTCCGCATGCGTGAAGCCGTCGGCCCGTCGCCGAACACCTGATAGGCGAGGCTGAGATCGCCGCAGGATGCGTACGACGTTTCCGGCACGG
>JBLNEK010000095.1:0-4701 GCA_050262635.1 Candidatus Sericytochromatia bacterium
CGCGCCCTGGTGTCCGACGCCGAGCTGCGGCTGCTTGCAGCAGTACAGCTGCCTCACGTGATGCATCACCTAGCGTCAGGCCCTCGGTGTCAATCTGTCGTGGGCCTGGTTAGGAACACCAGACGGAAGTTGCCGATATGGATCTCGTCGCCGCTGGCCAGCACCGCCGACTCCACCGGCTCGCGGTTGACATAGGTGCCGTTGAGGCTGCCGATGTCGATGACCTGGAACTCGCCGTTTTCGCTTCGGAACTCGGCGTGCCGACGGCTGACGGTGACGTCGTCTAGGAAGATGTCGCTGCCGGGATGCCGACCAACAGATGTGACGGGCTGATCCAGCAGGAACCGCGATCCGGCGTTGGGGCCGCGCTTCACGACCAGCAGCGCCGAGCCGCTCGGCAACCCTTCGACTCCCCACACCCCCGACTCGGGCGCGACAGCGGCCGAAGCGTCCAGCTCGCCGAGCAAGTCGGCGCGGAAAGCGGAGGTGGTCTCCCCGGTGCCTTCCTCCGGATGTCTGGTCGGTGTCGCTGTGGCCCACGTGCTAGTCCTTAACGTTGAAGCAGCGGCATCGCGGCTCAAAGCGGTAGTTCGTGGGCAATCAAGCGCGATCTCTAGCTCACCTCCAGATAAACCAGATTAAGCGGGATCAGCGCCTAAACTCACGGCGGGAGCGTTGAACGCGGCTGGATCGGCGAGCCGTCCCCGCCGCCGCGCCCCTACATCCCGGGTGAGGAGGGCAAGTGGCGCCTCATGATGGGCAACGGCCAATTCCTTACCGATGAAAAGCAGGAGGCGCTGCGGGAGAAAGTGCAGCGTATTCGCGGTTGCGCGAACGCCCACGACCTCATGTCGCCGACCTTCACGAACACTATGCGGGAGTTGGAGCGGCGACAGGATCAGCTGCATGGCTCAGACGCCTCCGGAGGCGAAGGGGAGTAATCCCTGGGGTGTAATCCGTCGTGCCTATTGGGAGGATGATCACGGTGACCGAGGAGAACGAGAGCCGCCCGGAAAATGCCATGGAGGACGACTTCGTCGCCGCTGGAGACTGTCACGACGAGAAGTTCACTCAATCGGCTGGGTTCTTGGTACCCACTGTGATCAGATCAGAGACGATGCGCGTCCATAGCGGTCGGGGGATGCGGTGCTGATGCGCACGGTGCTGGCGATCGCCACCGCATTCTTCAGCGGGCTGAGCGTCGCCTGGATCTTCATCGGGGCGGCGCACTATCCGATGGACCGCAACCCCGGCGACTGGTTCTTCTGGGCGTGGGCAGGGTGGATGTTCTTAGCGGTGTTCTGCGGGGTGCTGTGGGCGATGATCCGGCCCGGCCGTCCCACCGCGACCAAAGGACGGCGATGAGTGAGGACGGCCTGGACGTGTGTCTTCGGACCTTCCGACTGCTATCGGCCTCGATGACAAGGTCGGCGGGAAGACCCCTTGCCGCGCGCTCCGCTGCCAATTGGATGCTGTCGCAGGCCGCTGGGTCGGATTCCGCGCCATTTGTCGTAGCCGGACCGTAGCCTCTGACAGGCGTTCATTTACCGGGGGTTTGCAGTGTCCTTCGAGGCATTCGTCGCCAAGGCGACTGGCGAACAGGTCCGGCCGTATCGGTATCAGACGGCGTTGGCGGAGTCGGGGCTGCCGGAGGTGCTGCGTGCGCCGACCGGCTCAGGCAAGACGCTGGCGGCGGTGTTGCCGTGGCTGTATCGGCGGATCGCTCACCCGGATCGGAACGTGCGCAAAGCGACGCCGCATTGGCTGGTGGTGGTGCTGCCGCAGCGCACCCTGGTGGAGCAGACGGTGGAATCAGCGCGTGCCTGGGTTGAGGCGTTGGGTGCTCCGGTAGGGCTGCATGTGCTGGTGGGGGGCGAGGACAGCGGCGATCACGAATGGAAGATGCATCCGGACATCGAGCGGATCTTCGTTGGCACGCAGGACATGGTGTTGTCGCGGCTGCTGATGCGTGGTTTCGCGGAGTTCCGCTCGGCGTGGCCGATGAGCTTTGGTCTGCTGCATGCCGGGGTGCAATTCGTATTCGACGAGGTGCAGTTGATGGGACCGGGCCTGCCCACGTCGCTTCAACTGCACGGTCTACGTGAGGCTTTAGGCACCGCGCTGCCGTGCCGGTCGATGTGGATGTCGGCCACGATCGACGTGGTCGAGCTGCGGACTGTGGACCTGCACCGGCCGCTATCGGTGGTGGACGTCACCGAAGGCGCCGGCGAACTCGCTCGGCGCATGGCCGCGACCCGCCGCCTTGGGCGACTCGACCTTGGCGCCGACCCGCGACAGTACCCGGCGGCGCTGGCGGCCCGGGCGCTTGCCGAACACCGGCCGGGCACCCGGACGCGCAGCGGTCGACGATCCCTGGACCACGCTCGAGGACGCACTAGCGTGCCACGGGCACACCACCGGCGGCGGCGCAGTCCACACCTTCGGCGGTGGTCACTTCTACCTCGAACAGCACGCTGACCGAGTGCTCACCGTGATCACCGAGGCTTTACGCGGCGGCCATACCCCAGATGTCGCCATCGCCCCCGCCACTGAGACCATCGCCAATGATGACATCGCTGCGCTGGAAAAGGAGCAGCCATGATCTGCGCTTCATCGCCCAGCTAGGCTGGCGCTGATTTAGTTGCCCGGTTTGGGCGTGCAACCTCCTTCGGTCCGCAGCCCCGGTCGGCTCGATCACGTACTCGTCCGCGTGGCGGTGCACCTCGGCAGGCTGCCCTTCTAACACCTCCGGTGAAAGTCCGCCGCTTGGTCGGCGATCCGGAGGGCATCGCCGACAACTTCGCGAGACCGGCGTCAAACGGGCGGTTCGGGATGTGGGTACGACGTAGGCTCGGCACGTGGCCGGGACCAGCGGCGCGATAGGCCGGATCGCAGTGTCCAGCGGGGGTGGTGACGCGCCTGGCCTTAACGCCGTGATCCGGGCGGTGACGCTGGCTGGGCAGCATCGGGGTTGGGATGTCGTCGGTATCCGCGACGGCTTTAACGGGCTGCTGCACCCCGAGCGGTACCCCGAGGGTGGCGTAATGCCGCTGACCCGTGATGCGGTGCGCGGCATCCTTCCGCGAGGCGGCACCATTCTCGGCACGACCAACCGTGGCAATCCCACGGCGTATCCCGTGATGCAGCCGGATGGCAGCTATGTCGAGGTCGACCGGACAGAGGAGCTGGTGCAACTGTTCCGGGCTCGCGACATCGACGCGCTGGTAACCGCGGGAGGGGATGGGTCGCTGGCGATCGCCTATCGGCTGTGCCAAGCGGGTCTGCGCGTCATCGCGGTCCCCAAGACTATCGACAATGACCTCGACAACACGCATCAGACGTTCGGCTTCGACACCGCGGTGAGCTTCGCGTGCGAGTGCATCGACCGGTTGTTCTCCACGGCAACGTCGCACGGCCGGGTGATTGTCGTCGAGGTGATGGGCCGCTACGCCGGATGGATCGCCCTGGAGGCGGGGATCGCCTCGGGTGCGCACGCGATCCTCATCCCGGAGGTTCCGTTCGACCTCGAACCCGTGGCCGACGTGATCGAGCAGCGCGAACGTCGCGGCGCCAAGTTCTCCATCGTCGTGGTGGCCGAGGGGGCGGCACCGCAGGGCGGACACACGTCCGTGCAGGCCCACGACGTGGGCCAAGAGGAGCGCCTCGGGGGTATCGGCGCGCGGGTCGCCGCCGGCCTGCAGGAGCTCACCGGCAAGGAGGCGCGCACCGTGGTCCTGGGCCACCTGCTGCGCGGCGGGTCACCAACGGCGTTCGACCGGCTGCTGGGGTTGCGTTTCGGGGCAGCAGCCGTGCGGGCCCTCGCCGATGGCGCCGATGGCGTGATGGTCTCCCTGAACCCGCCCACCGTCGATTACGTGCCGCTCGAGCAGGTGACGCGGCGCATGAAGCGAGTCCCCCTTGACTGTGACGCGATGCTCACCGCCCGCGAGATCGGTGTCAGCTTCGGCGCGCACGAGCCTGTTTAAGCCCCGCACGACCGGGCCAACGCGGCTTGCCGGGCTGCCGCTGATCGACAAGATCGCGATGCTCTGACGTACACCTTCCTGGTGATCAGCCTGTCACCGCAACTCGGGCAGAGCCGAAGGCGGCCCATAGTTACTACTAACGTGAGCAGCTTTGATCCGGACGGCACGGAACTTGCTCGGGTGATCCGATACAGCATCTCACCTGCACTGATTTCTGTGGCCCCAGCTCCGATCGAATTAGTCGTCTTTTGCGAAGAACAGAAACAAACCAATGATGGCGATTCCGGCTGGCAGTGCCACGCCGACCAGTTCGAAGCGGCCTCTGTCGTCCTCGTTGAACCAGATGGCAAGCCGGATCGCTGCCCACGCCCCAAAAAGGAACGCTATCCCTAGGTTCAGGAGAGGTTTCTTTTTCATGGGTCAAGAGCATGCCGCAATGGTCTCGTCAGGGTCAGGGTCTCGGTTATCCGAAATTCGACCCGGCAATGCCGAGTGCAGTGTGACAGTTCCCCCACAGGGTCGGATGAGTCCGCTGGTTGCCTGTTCATACGCTTATCGCATGGTGCGTCCTGAAAGCTGGATCAGGCTTGCAGGTGAAAGTCCTGTCCCGGTAGGCACCGGAGCGCCGGGTAGCAGGTCCCGGCTCGTCGTTGAGAGGCGGCGGGCGGTGGCGTCCAGATTCCGGTGTAAATCGGCGGGCGCAGGTTCTTGCTTC
>JBLNEK010000096.1:0-18149 GCA_050262635.1 Candidatus Sericytochromatia bacterium
TCGCTGTTCGCGTCGCGCCCGGGCCGCAGTGGGGGGTCTATCAGGCCACCAAGGGCGCGTTCGATCGGTGGTTGCGCAGCGTGGCACCGGAGCTGCATGCCGACGGTGTCGATGTGACATCTATTTACTTCGGGTTGGTGCGCACCCGGATGATTGAGCCCACGCGGACACTGGGCCAACTTCCGAGTCTGTCGCCGCAACAGGCCGCCGACGTCGTCGTCAAAGCGATCATCGAGCGGCCCCGCAGCATTGAGCCGCCGTGGCTAGGGCCTGCGGAACTCATGTCGGCGTTGTTGGCTGGCCCCCTGGATCGGGCGGCGCGGCTCTGGTACCGCAGGGTCGTTAACTCCGAGAATCGGTCGGGGGTTTAAAGGAGGACGCTGTGGTGTGACCTCCCTGCGGGAAATGTCTGATGGGGTGTGCGGGCGATGTCGCTGAGGACGATGCCGTCGGCGCAATGGTTCTCCGAGCAGATCGGAGCGCTGGGGGTGGGCAACGATAGCCGCGTGGTGGTCTATGGCCGGCGCGAGAACATGTGGGCGGCGCGGTTGTGGTGGATGCTGCGGGTGTTCGGGTTCGACGACGCCGCCGTGCTCGACGGCGGCTGGAAAGCCTGGACGCAGGCGGGCTATCGGGTCTGCTCGGCGCCGTGTGGCTACCCGCCCACCACATTCCGCGCCGTCGAACGCCCCGGCTTGCTCATCGACAAGCGGGGCGTGCTGAGCGTGCTGGGCGATCAGGATGTGTGCTTGATCAATGCGCTGGGCCGCGGTCAGCATCGTGGCGAGGTCAACGAGTACGGGCGGCGCGGCCATATCCCCGGTTCCCGCAATGTGACCGCCTGGGAGGTTCTCGACCGGCAGACCGGGTGCTATCGGCCGCTAGAGGAGTTGCGGGGCAAGCTCGGCACGGCGCTGCAGGCCAACCAGATCATCACCTACTGCGGCGCCGGGGCGGCGGCGGCCAGCCTGGCCAATGTCGTGGTGCGGCTGGGCCATCCCCGCGTCGCCATGTATGACGGCGGGCTCATGGAATGGTGCGCCGACCCCAAGCTGCCACTGCAGACCGGTATGTAGCACAGGGCCGGAGCCGCGGCCAGATCGAAATTCAGAAGCTAACGAAGGCAGACCTAGACGGTCTGGTGGGCCGGCTGCGGCGCGGCGAGGTCGAGGGCCGCAAGAAATGGACGCCCCGCTCGTGCAACTACCTGCTTTATCTGACGACGGCAATCCTCGACGATCAGATGGCACAGGGCAACGTCGTCCGCAACGTCGCACGCTTGGTGGACCGGGTAGCGGGTGATCCGAAGAAGTACGGCAGTCTCACCGCCGACGAGATGTTCAAGATTCTTGACCGTGAATGCCGCGACCGGCACCTGTGGGCGCTGGCGCTCTACGGGCTACGGCGTGGCGAGCTCGCAGGTCTGCGCTGGGAGCATGTCGACCTGACGGCGCAGACCGTCAGCATCGTTGAAAACCGAGTCGTCCTCGGCAAGCAACGTGTCGAATCGGGCACACCCAAGAGCAAGGCATCCCGCCGGACCCTCCCCCTACCTGACGATGTCGTCCAGGTGCTGAAGGCGGCTCGCCAGCGGCAGCGGGAAGAGCGGCTGCGGTTCGGTGAAGGTTACGGCGGCGGCGAGTACGTGTGCTCGGATGAGATGGGGAACCCGCTGCATCCCGACGCCATCACCTCCCGCTGGCAAAAGCAGCTACGTGACATGGGGATCGGCTACGTGAGGCTGCACGACGCCCGGCACTCTTGCGCAACGCTCATGCACCTTCGGGGTACGCCGATTGCGGTCATCGCGGCGTGGCTAGGGCATGCCAGTGCTGCCTTCACGATGGCCACCTATGCGCACTCGCAAGACCAAGCTTTAAAGGCTGCTGCGAACAGTTTCGGTCGAGTTGTGACATTCAGTGACACTGAGACTGCCCCTTAGCGATAACCGCTAGGGGCCCGTAAGCCCTCTACCAGCACCTTCTTGGTAGGGCGGGCGGGACTTGAACCCGCGACCAACGGATTATGAGTCCCTAAACAACGCTCGCGCGACCCGGGGGAATAGTCCGCTTCGACGCATCAAATCGCCTGCCCGACACTATATTTGGCTGTTGCCGGTACGGTCGCGGTACGGGGTCGATACGGCTTGGAATCGCCCCCGGGCGCCGCGTTGACGCCGCGACGAGATAAGCGGACGGCTGTTAGCTACGTCTGGGCCCAGGAGCGATGGGCCCGCCGACGGATGCACGAGCGGATGTGACTTCGACGCTCACGTCCGACGAAGCGGCCGATCTACCAGTACCCGCTGTCCGTCTCGCCACTGAACGACGCGAATCTGATGGCCGGTTTGCACGCCGGTGACCGGATCGACACGAAATCGACCGAAAAAGGTGGTGGTATCGAGTCGTTGTGACGCGGCCAGCACCGGCAAGGATTCAACAGTGCCGGCTTCCTTCACGCAGCGCTGCCAAACGACACCCGCGGCGAAGGCCGCCGCAGCCGGATAGGGCGGCTCAGTACCGTTCGCGTCCCGGTAACAGTGGCTGAACCACTCGCTGTTGGGTCCGTCCGCGGGATCATCTGTCCCGTCGTCAAACCACTGGCACGGTCCGTAAAGCCGCTCAACGCGATCGCCGATGGCCTGCCGCAGCTCATCGACCCCCGCAGCGACCGATCCCACTGCACGCCAACGGTATTCGCTGACCGACTGCGCGATGGCGACGTCATCGTCGAATGAACCGGCCGATAACAGCACATCGCCACCCGGGACTTGCCCCAGCACGTCTCTGGCCCGGCCTGGCCGAAAAGTGACCGGCCGCCGCAGGAGACCGAGTCGCCGCGCCGCCACCGCCGCCCCTTCGGCCACCTCGCGGCCGAACCCCGTGTCGACGTGCATTATTACCACCTCCGACCCCTCCCCAACACCTTCGGCGACAAGGGTTTCGAGCACTGCGGCGAGATAGCGGTAGGCGGGCGACTCCCCGTTGACGACACGCGGATACGTCGGCCGCGCCAGCCGGGCGGTGGCGCCACCGTGGTTCCAGATGACCCCTTTGCTGGCGGCTGCGGCCGCGAGCGCGGGCCCCGAACCGTAGGGCCCGAAGACCACGTCGGGCCAGCTAGCCTCGGCGGCCTTTATCGCGGACGTTGCGGAGGGGTAAGCGTCGATGACCTCCAGACTTACTTCGGAACGATCGGCCCAGAGAGCAAGGGCGTTCGCCCCCGCTTTCCCGAATCTGGCCAGCGGCCCCGACAGCGGGGTAACTAGGACGGCGCGAGCTGCCACGCCCACAACATAAGCGAGTCGAACCATCGCCCGACTCCGGGGAGTACAGATCGTGGCATTCCACTGCGGTTCAACACCGTTGCCGGGGCTATTGTTCGTGCCGCACGGCGTAGTGCTGGACCGGCGGTGTGCGCGGTGACGCATGGCGGGACGGGCGTGACGCAGAAGGCCTTGAACCGTGGCGTGCCAGTGTGCGTGGTGCCGTTCGGGCGCGACCAGTTTGAGACCGCGCGGCGGGTCGAAGTAGCCCACTGTGGGACGCGCCTGCCGGCGAAGAAGCTCAGGCCGGCGAGCCTGCGAGCGAAGGTCCGCGAAGCGATGACGATGACTGATGGTGCGAAACGGGTCGCAGGGGGTTTCGCGGCAACAGGTGGGGTTGCCCGCGGCGCAGATCTCATCGAGCAACGCGTCCTGGGCCGAACTGGGGGCGGCCGGGTCACTAACTAAGAGGCGGACTGCAGCTTTTCAGCCTCTACTCGGTGGGGCGGGCCGGGCTCGAACCCGCGACCTGCGGTATCGAAACGCTCACACAGCGTTTCGGGGCCTAAGACCCGCGCAGTCCGCGGATATCACGAGCAGGACTGGACCGTCGACGAATGGAGCCCGACGACTTCTGCTCACACTTTCCGCCCGGTGTGGTGACAATCATTGGCCGGCGCTGCGCCGGCCAATAGGACCATTGCACTCGGCCGGCACCGGCAACGCGACGCATATGCTTAGTTGCATCGACGGCCTGATCCGTTCCGAGAGCGAGCGGCCGACGAAGTCCTGGCCAGCATCAGGGGTGCGGGTCCCCGTCACGGGTTGGCATGCCGACTACCGCCGAATATTATTGCGCGACAATCGGACTCGTGGTACTTCGTCTGGCATGGCAACGCGGCAAATCCGATCTGTTCCGGGCCGTACAAACGCAATCGCTGCATACGATCTTCGAGGCTTGCCCGCAGAGGCTATGAGTCATCACTCGAATGAATTGTCGGATCGGTGCCTGCGTGCCTCGGGACGTGGCTGTTCGAGGCGGGATTCCGACGATGCTCAAGGTGTGATCGGGTTCGGTGTGTCATTCTGCGGGGGTGTCCGCTGCTCCGGCGCCTACTCCTTCGGGGGTGGTGACGTTTCTCTTCACCGATGTTGAGGGTTCGACCCGTCGGTGGGAGGCCGACGCTGATGGCATGCGGGCGGCACTGGCCATACATGACGAGGTGTTGCGCGCGGCGATCGAGGCGCACGGCGGTTACTTGTTCAAGCACACCGGGGACGGCGTATGCGCCGCATTCGGCTCGCCCCGCTCTGCGGTGGATGCTGCGGTCGCGGCGCAGCGGGGGCTGGAGTTGCCGGTCCGGATGGGCATCGCGACCGGTGAAGCAGAACTGCGAGAGGCCGACTACTTCGGAACGGTGCTGAATCGCGCCGCGCGGGTGATGGCCGCCGGGCACGGTGGGCAGATCCTGGTGGCCGAATCGACCGCGGGCCTGCTCACCGAAATGGATCTGGTGGATCTGGGGCCGCGGCGGTTGCGTGATCTGCCCAATCCGGTCGTGGTGTTTCAGGTCCGGGCGGCTGGCCTGCGACGGGAGTTCCCGCCGTTGCGGACGCTTGATGCGACGTCGGGAAACCTACGGCTGGCGGTCACCAGCTTCATCGGGCGAGACTCTGAGGTCACTGAGGTGCAGACGGCAATAAGTGCACATCGGTTGCTGACGCTGACCGGGGTGGGCGGCGTTGGCAAGACGCGGCTGGCCTTTGAGTCGGCGGCGCGCATTGGGAAGCAATTCAGTGACGGAGTGTGGATCTGCGAACTTGCATCGCTCGACGGCGGTGCAGCCGTCAGTCACGCCGTTGCGGCGGCTCTGCGCTTGCAGCAACGGCAAGGCCTCGGCATCGATGCGACCGTGATCGAGTATCTCCAGGCTCGCGAGTTGCTGCTGGTTGTCGACAATTGCGAGCACGTTCTGGAGGCGGCCGCTGGCCTAGTCGATCAGATCGTTCGGCATTGCCCACGAGTATCGGTGTTGGCCACAAGCAGAGAAGCGCTCGGCATCGAGGGTGAGCGGATCTTGCCCGTGCCGCCGTTGCCGGTCGAGGACGCCACAGTATTGTTCGTCGACCGCGCTAAAGCCGGCCGGCCGGACTTCGACCTTGAGCGCGAGCCGGTCGGCACGGTCTCAGAGATCTGCCGGCGGCTTGACGGTCTGCCTCTGGCGATTGAACTGGCAGCGGCCCGGATGCGGGTGATGAGCAGCCTTGACGTGGCTCGGCGCCTGGACCGGTTACGTGTGTTGAGCGGCGGCGCGCGCGGCGCGCCTGCCAGGCAACAGAGCGTCGCCGCGACCGTTGATTGGTCCTACCGACTGCTCGCCGAACCCGAGCAGTCGCTGTTCACACGGCTGTCGGTGTTCGCGGGCGGGTTTGATCTCGACGCGGCACACGCCGTGTGCGGTGAGCACGGGGCCACCGAGGACGACACGCTGGAGCTGTTGACCAGCCTGGTCGACAAGTCGATGGTGACAGTGCATATCGGCGGCGCTGGAAGGTCACGTTACGAGATGCTGGAAACTTTGCGTGCGTACGGCCGAGACCGCTTGCGGGAGAAAGGGATTGACGACCGGTACGCCTCGCGCCATGCGAATTATTTCACCGAACTCGCCGAGCGCGCTGCTGCGGGCATGCATGGTGCCGACGAGCAGGTGTGGGTGGAACGGATGCTGCCCGACTACGACAACCTACGCGCGGCGTTCGAGCGTGCCATGGCCGACGGGAACATCGACGTGGCACTTCGGCTGGTCACATCGTCGGTCGAACTCGCGCACTTACGCGTCGGCTACGAGGCGGCCAGCTGGGCGGAGCGGATACTCGAGGTCGCGGACCGCGACAACCCGTTGTATCCCGCCGCCGTCGGTCTTTCCGCGCGAGGTGCCTGGAACCGCGGTGAATTCGACCGCGCGCGGTCGCTGGCCCTGCTCGCCGAAGGACGCGTGCCCGGCCGCGGCACGGGGCGTGTCGCCTATCCTGCCGACGTGCTCGCCGATTTGGATCTGTATGAAGGGCATGCGGCCGCGGCCTTGGCGTACTACGACGACGAGGTGATGCGGGCGCGCTGCGGCGCCGACCCGATCCGGCTGGTGTGGGACCTGTTCTACGTCGCGATCTGCCACGCGGTGCTGCGCACGCCTGAAGTCGGTCTGCCCGCCGCCGAAGAGTCGCTGCAGGTCGCGGATGCGACCGCCAACCCGACGGCACGCTCGATGGCTCGCTACGCGCTTGGCTTGGTGCTCAAGAAATCTGAACCTGACCGTGCGTTGTCGCTGTTCGACGAGGCGGCCGAGCTGGCTGCGTCAGTGCAGAACTTCTGGTGGTATGGCATCGCGTTGATGGAGGCCGCGGCTACCCGCGGTGTACACGGCGATCCGGCCACGGCGGCAAGGCTTTTCATCGATGTACTCGACCACTGGGATCGCGTCGGGGACTGGAGCCAGCAGTGGCTCAACTTGCGGTACGCGACGCGGTTGCTGATCCGGCTGGGCGCGGTCGGGGACGCTATCGCCGTCCATCACGCGCTCGTCAAGGCAGGTCGGCCGTCTCCAATGAGCGAGGCACAAGTCGCTGAACTATCCGACGGGTTGGACGACCGGGTCCAGAGCGTTGTGCCTACTGGCGGCGTGGCAGCCGCCGCTCGCGCGCGGACGGCCCTGAGCCGATACTGAACTCATCGACACTCATCGACTCGGTCGACGCGACCTCCGATCGCAACTGCCAAGCATCAGCCGAGGTAACACATGTTTACAATGGGGCTGTTCATGGGTCCCTTCATGTCAACCCGCCGAGGGTCCCGTCGCCCGGCTAGTCGCTGGTCGGCCTCTTGGCAGTTACCACGGCGAAGACTGCCCCGTTCGTGGCCGCCGCGAATACGGCGGGGCTCAGATCTCGGACCCTGAGGTCGGAGCCCACCGCGAGCACGAAAAACAGCGTCAACATAGCAGTGGTGAGCCGGGCCAGACCCGGAAACCATCTCATCGAGAACAGGCCCACCGCCGCGGTGGCCTTGATCGGCGAAAAGATCCACCGATACCGCGGCGGAAACTCAACAGTGTCAAGGGTCTGCATGATGAACGGCGGCCGCCTCGCCCCCGCCACCGGTCGTAGATGAGCAGAGACACGTTGAGCCGCAACGCGGTTTACGCCCTCACACCGTGCGGAATAGCGACCGTTACAACGTAAAAGCCCGGTGCCAGAATGGCCTCGGTCTCGGAAGCTGAAATATCCTTCGCGTAATCGGTGACACCGCCGCCACAACGCGCCCCGCGACATCGAGCCACCCCTTTCCCGCTTTTCGATTGGTGATCTGACAGAGGCGCGTACCGGCCGCTCGATGGTTGGTTTTCCGAATGTCAATTCGGTCGTGATCAGTGATCTCCGTGCCGCAGCCTCTCAGCGCCGTCGGCTAATCGCGTTTCGCCGCAAGGACTTCGGTAGATAGACTGCGCCGGGTCCGGCGACCGCCGCAGTATCCGCGGGGTTGGAGATCGCGCATCGCTTCAGCGATAGGCATCCGCAGCCGATGCAGGAATCCAAATTGTCGCGCAGCGCGATCAGCCCGGCGATTTGGTCGTCCAGGCGCGCACGCCAATCCCTCGACAACCGGGTCCAGTCTGCACGGGTCGGGGTGCGGCTGCCAGGCAGCATCGCGAGCGCGGCGGCGACCTCGTCGAGCGTCAATCCGACATTACGGGCGGCGCGGATGAACGCGAGGCGCCGCAACATGTTTCGCTCAAATCGCCGCTGACCACCGGCCGTTCGCGACGCCTGGATGAGGCCTTCCTTCTCATAGAACCGGATCGCCGATGGAGCGAAGCCGCTCCGATTCGCCACTTCGCTGACCGTCAGCAGGTCTACCCTGTCCATATGCCGCACCTCAACTCCATGAGAGCTTGACTTAAAGTTAACTCGAACTGTCAGTATGGCTGTATGAGTAGATCCGAAACCACTAATGTCGCAATCGTTACGGGCGCCTCGCGCGGGTTTGGGCGAGCGGTCACTGCAGCGCTTCTCGAACGCGGCTGGACCGTCGTTGTGGACGCTCGCCGCGCAGAGGAATTGGCCGCGACGGTCGCCGCGTTCAACTCGCCACGGCTGATCGCCATCGCGGGCGACGTCACCGACGCATCCCACCGCGCCGCATTGGTCGACGCCGCAATCAACACCGGACCGCTCAGCCTGCTGGTCAACAACGCCAGCCGACTCGGCCCCAGCCCGCAGCCGAAGCTCGCCGACTACCCGCTCGTCGACTTGCGAGCCGTGTACGACGTGAACGTCTTCGCGCCACTTGCCTTGATCCAGATAGCGCTCCCGGCGCTGCTCCAAACCAACGGTGTGATCGTGAACCTTACGTCGGACGCGGCAATTGAGGCGTACGAAGGCTGGGGCGGATACGGCTCGTCAAAGGCCGCCTTCGATCAGCTCTCCGCGATTCTTGCCGTTGAGAACAAAACACTCGGGGTCTATGCCTTCGATCCAGGTGACATGCGCACCGAAATGCATCAGGCCGCGTTCCCGGGCGAGGACATCTCTGACCGCGCGGACCCGGAGTCCGTGGTGCCGGCGTTTCTGCGACTGCTCGATACCAGGCCGGCGGCCGGCCGCTACCGGGCCTGGGGGCACCTCCCGCTTGCGGGGGACGACCTGGCTGTGGCCGGAGCGCAGCCATGACCCTCGCGATCGCGCACACCCATTTCGATCGCTCTCCCACCTCCGACGCCACCGAACCGCCGGAGGCACGCGGCGTAGCCCGCGACGGGATCAAGTTGCTCGTCGCCCGGCCGAGCGGCGTCAGCCACGCGCGGTTCGCCGACCTCGGCGGCTACCTTCGCCCCGGCGACCTATTGGTAGTGAACAACTCAGCGACGCTGCCCGCAGCGGTCGACGGGAGTCGCAGCGGCGAGCCGATCACGGTCCACTTCTCCACCAATCGCGGCGATCACATCTGGGTGGTCGAACTCCGGCCGGCAACGACCGCAACTGGACATCTAACCGACATTCGGGTCGGCGAGCGCATCGGTCTTCCCGACGGTGCCGCCCTCGTGGTGAGTTCGTCCTACCCAGAGAGCGGCGTCGCGGGCCGGTTGTGGACCTCACGGCTGGCGATCGAAGGCGACGTCATGTCCTACCTCGCCCGGCATGGCCGACCAATCCGCTACTTCTACGTCCCACGGCAATGGCCGCTCAGCGACTACCAGACGGTGTTCGCCAGAAAGCCCGGCAGCGCGGAGATGGCGAGCGCCGCTCGGCCCTTCAGCACCGAACTCGTCACCTCCCTGGTCGCATCCGGCATTACGATCGCCCCAATCACGCTGCACGCCGGTGTCTCCTCCGCAGAGGCAGGCGAGCCACCGCTCCCCGAGCTCTTCGAAGTCCCGCTGACCACTGCTCGGTTAGTGAACATGACGCACGCGACCGGCGGCCGGGTGGTCGCGGTCGGCACGACGGCGACCCGCGCCCTCGAATCCGCCGCAACCATCGGCCTCGTGCATGCGGCCGGCGGCTGGACGGATCTTGTCCTAGGGCCGGATCGGCCCGTGCGCGTGGTCGACGGCCTGATTACCGGTTGGCACGATGCGGGCGCCTCGCACCTATTATTGCTCGAGGCAGTCGCCGGTCCTGACCTGGTCGCCACGGCGTACCAGGAAGCAGTCGAGCACGGATACCTCTGGCATGAGTTCGGAGACAGCGCGCTCCTGCTTCCGGAACTCAGAACTCATTAGTCGCGTGTTTCATGGACCACGTATGGCTCGGGCTTGCAGTGGATTTCAGCGAATCCGAATTGCCGTCAGGCGGACACCCGCCACCCATTGCCATGCCTTGGCTGTGGGTGGACGATGAAGTAGTCCGGCGGCGCCGTCGAGACGCTGCCCCACAGATATCGGAGGCAGATCATGTACGCACGAAGCACCACCATCCACGCGCAGCCCTCGTCCATTGACGCCGGTATCGCCCATATGCGCGATAGCGTGATGCCCGCGCTCGAGGGCATCGACGGGTGCGTCGGCTTGTCCCTGTTGGTCGACCGGACATCCGGCCGGTGCATTGTTACCACGTCCTGGGAGTCCGAGGAGGCGATGCGCGCGAGCGAGGAGTCCGTTCGGCCGATTCGTGATCGGGCCGCGGAGCTTTTCGGCGGCGGTAGCGCGCAGGTCGAGGAATGGGAGGTCGCTGCCATGCACCGTGAGCACAACGCGAGTGAGGGCGCCTGTGTCCGAGCCACCTGGGTCAAGGTCTCCCCGGATCAGATCGACCAAGGCATCGACTTCTACAAGATGACGATCCTGCCCGCCCTCGAGCAGCTGGAAGGTTTCTGCAGTGGCAGCCTGCTGGTCGACCGAGCGTCCGGCCGTGGCGTAGCCTCGGCGACCTTGGACAGCGCCGAAGCGATGGAGCAGAACAAGGACCAGTTGGACAGCATCCGAGCTACGGGCAGCCAAGAAGCACGCGCAGAGGTGCTCGACGAGTGCGACTTCGAGTTGGCGATCGCACACCTGCGTGTGCCCGAGATGGTCTGACCGACTGCAGGTGCCGTGACCGTCGTAGGCAGCTCGGGCATCTCCATCAGAGCCAGGGCAGTTCAGGTTTCGGGTGGTGGCGGGTCCTCGCCGTCGACGACGAGTTCGTTTGGCGGCCGTTTGCAGTCGGTTCGGTCCATCGTTGAGTCTGCGGCTGATTACGCGAAAACGCGTGAGATTCCGCCCAAGTTTGTTGGCGGCGGCGTCGGAAAGACCGGCGTGACGTTCGCGGCCAAGGCTCTGGCCGCTACGGCGAAGCAAACTGGCAGCGAAGCTGACCCGGGGGCGCGTTGGCGCTGTTGGCGGTCGACCTAGCCGAGAACCCGTGGCACACCGCAAAGGTCTGGGCCGATTCAAGTGGTGTGGCCTTGGCCGGCCTGCTGGCACGTGCAGACACCGACGGTTACATCCTTGTCGGCCACAGTTCGGGGGCGCGCGCGATGGTCACGGCAGCTCAGACACTGGCAACCAACACTGAGGGGCCGAAGATCGCCACGATTCATGTCCTCGGCGCAGGCATTCGCGCTAAGGGCGATTGGCGCAGCCTCAACGATGCGGTGACCGACGCCGTCTACAACTACTACTCCAACGACAAGGTTTTGAAGAACCTCTACACCGTCGTGCAGGCCGGCAGTAAACCGCCGAGTCTGCGGGGCTTCGGCAGCAAGTTTCCAAAGATTAGAGACCGCAACGTATCTCGGCTGGTAACCTCGCATTCCGATTATTGCAGCAGAGTCGACCTGGTCTGACCGTCAGCGCGCGGTTCGATCGGGGCATGATGGAATCGCGCAGCGGTGGGACGCGAGACTGGCGTAGGCAGCACCGCGGGCTTACGGGCCGAGGACGAAGGCGTTGATCGGCTGCTCGTGTCCCCGCAGGTTCAGTCGGCGCTGCTGAGCCTTCGCCATCCGGTCGTCGGCCACTCCAGATGCGACGAGCAGTTCCCCGCCGGCGGCGTGTTGTTGCATACGCGCCGCGGCGTTGACCGGATCACCGAGGGCAGTGAAGTCGACGACCGCGCCCCCGACATTGCCCACGTATGCGACGCCGGCATTGACCGCCACGCCAACCTCGAGCCAAGGCCCCCCGTCGCTGCCGTAACCGACCGCTTTGAGCAGGTCCATCCCCGCCAGGACCGCACGGCGTCGGTATTGCGGGCCGCTGATGCCGCGAACAAAGAACGCCATCACCTCATCGCCGATGAGTTTGTCGATCACCGCGTCATGCCGCAGAAGGGTCTGCGTCGCAGCGATGTAGAACCGGTTGAGCAGCCCGGCGAAGTTTGTCGCGGCACCGCGCTGACCCAGCGCAGTGGAACCTCGGACGTCGGCGAACAGGATTGCGATGTCCACCTCAGCACCGCCTGCGGGAAGTGCATCGCAACAACGACTGCACAGATTGGGGTTCTTGCGCGACGGACTGAACCCGGCGACGGCGAGAACACGGCCGGCAGGGCCGCCGAACGGGTTGTTGCATACCTTGCACCGCGGCGCCGAGGGCAAATAGCGAAACACCCGTCGCGCCTTGACCAAAGACGCGTGGCCTTCCGTCAGAACACTGTGCCACTGGTCCCGCTCGATCGCGGGAGCGGCGTCGCGTGCGGTGTCCAAGATGACCATGCGGAAAGGGTAGGGCGGACGAGCAGGACGCCACATGGGGCAACCGCCCCAGAAAGCGGCGCAATTGAGGCCAACTCACCGCAACGTCGTTCGGCCTGAAGTTGAGGCAAGTGCCCCATGCGCGGGCCGAACGCCCGAGTCGAGCATTGCGGCATGACCAATCCCGACCGGTTTCCCGTACGGAGCTGATCACCCAAAGAACGGAGAAGTTCATGACCACAATCCAGACCCCCGTCGACAACGGCGTCAACGTCGAAGCTCTGCTCGGTGTCTGCGAGGCCCTGGCCGACACGCCAGAGATCGCCCAGTTCCAATGGCGGACAAGAGTTTCCTGGGTAAACGGCACCCACAGCCGCTCGAGCGTGGACACCTTCTACGGACTGGGCGAGCAGCAACAACACAAAACGACGTTCACCTATGACGTCGACCATCCACTCGCATTCGCCTCGCAGGACAACGGCATCACTCCGGTCGAGTACGTCTTGGTCGCCCTGGGCGGCTGCCTTACCGCCGGCATCGCCTCGATCGCCCAACGCCGCGGCATTCAGCTGCGCTCGGTGCAGGCCACCATCGAGGCCGACGAGGACATCCACGGCATCCTCGGCGCGGACCCCGACGTCCGCAACGGTTTCAGCGCCGTAAGGGTGACCTACACCATCGACGCCGACGCCACGACTGACGAAATCAAAGCCCTTGTCGCGCAGTCACAGAAACGCTCGGCCGTCTACGACATCCTGACCAACCCCACCCCCGTCACCGTCGACCTGTCCTGACAGCCAAGACGATTCAAGAGGAGACCCACCATGCTGAAGACAACCGCGATCGTGGTGGGTGCCGGGCACTGCGGACTGGCCATGAGTCGCTGCCTCGCCGACCGTTCGATCGACCACGTCGTACTGGAACGCGGTGAGGCAGCGCACTCCTGGCGCACGCAGCGCTGGGACTCACTGCGACTGCTCACCCCCAACTGGATGACCCGGCTACCGGGTTACGCCTACCAAGGCGACGACCCCGACGGGTACCTCGCGGCACCCGACGTCGTGGAGCTGATCGAGCGCTACGCCAAGGAGTCGGCGGCACCCGTGCGAGCCAACACCACCGTCACATCGGTGCGGAAGGACGCGCGGGGATACCTGGTGCAGACCGACCAAGGCGTGTGGCATGCGCGATCGGTTGTGCTCGCCGCGGGCGCAAGCACGGTTCCCAAGGTGCCTGCGCTGCAGAGCGGCGTGCCCGCCGGCATCACCACGATCACCCCCGCCGACTACCGCAACCCGAGCCAGCTTTCCGACGGCGGGGTCCTCGTCGTCGGCGCCTCGGCAAGCGGGATCCAGATTGCCGCGGAACTGCACCGCTCCGGCCGGCCCGTCACGCTCGCCGTCGGGGAACACGTCCGAATGCCGCGCACCTACCGAGGCAAGGACATCCTGTGGTGGATGGACGCGGCGGGAGTGTTGGACGAGCGCTACGACCAGATACCCGATCTGATCCGAGCCCGCAACCTGCCCTCGATGCAGCTGGTCGGTTCACCCGAGAGAACCACCCTCGACCTGAACTCGCTGAGCCAACTTGGCGTGCAGTTGGTCGGACGGTTGGCCGGCATCGAAGACGGCATCGCGCAATTCTCCGGCTCATTGCCGAACACGTTCGCGCTGGCCGACCTCAAACTCGGACGGCTGCTCGACACCATCGATGCGTGGGCGACCGACGCGGGCTTGGACGGCGGCGATCCGCCGCAACGGTTCGCAGCGACCGCCGTCCCCGCCCACGCTCCGCTGACCCTGGACCTACGCTCCGGCGCCATCCGAACCATCCTCTGGGCCACCGGGTTTCGCCCGGACCTGTCTTGGCTCGACGTCCCAGTTTTCGACCGAAAAGGCCATGTCCGCCACGCCGGCGGCGTCACCCCCAGCCCCGGCCTGTACCTGATGGGGATGCCATTCCTGCGCCGCCGCAAGTCGACCTTGATCGACGGCGCAGCCGCCGACGCGACGGACCTGAGCGAACACCTCACCCACTACCTCGACTCGAACTGAGGAGCAACCCATGGACCACCACTACGACGCGATCGTCGCCGGCGGCCGGTGCGCCGGAGCGGCCACCGCGATGCTGCTGGCCCGAGGCGGCATGCGTGTGCTCGTCGTCGAGGCGACCCGCCCGGGTAGCGACACGCTGTCCACCCATGCGCTCATGCGCGGCGGTGTGCTGCAACTGCACCGCTGGGGTCTGCTCGACGCGGTCGTCGACGCGGGCACGCCAGCCATCGTGTCGACCGAATTCGCGTACGGCGACGACATCGAGACCGTCGACATCCGCCCGAGCGGTGGCATATCGGCGCTGCGCGCCCCCCGCCGAACCGTCCTCGACGCGCTGCTCCTCGAAGCCGCCCGCACGGCAGGCGCCGAGGTTCGCGCCCCGGCGCGGGTGACCCGCCTGCTCAGCGATGGCAGCAGGGTGCGCGGCATCGAGGGCATCGAGCGCGGGACAGGCACTCGTTTCCGCGCCACCGCGCCGCTGACCATCGGCGCCGACGGGCGGAACTCGACGATCGCGCAAGCGGTCGACGCCCCCTTCCGCCGACGCGGCACGGTGTCCGGCGCGCTCGTGTACGGCTACTTTCCCGGACTCGCGCGCGATCGCTACCACTGGGCGTACCGACAGGGGGTGACCGCGGGCGTGGTGCCCACCGGCGACGGTTTGGCGTGCGTCTGGGCGGGCACCGCAAGCGCCAGGTTCGCCCGACAGCGGTCCGCAGGTCTGGACGCCACGTACCGGTCGCTGCTCACCGAGGCCGCCCCGGAACTGGCCGGCTCCATCGCCGACACACCACCCGTCGGCACGTTGCGAGGCTTTCCCGGCCAGCCCGGCTGGATCCGCGCGTCCGCCGGCCCGGGCTGGGCATTGGTCGGTGATGCGGGTTATTTCAAGGACCCGATCACCGCGCACGGCATCACGGACGCCTTGCGCGATGCGGAACTGCTCGCCCGCGCGGTGCTCGACGCGCCCCGCGGCGGGCAGGCACAGCTCAACGCCCTCCACGACTACGAGCACACCCGAGACCGACTGTCCGAGCCGCTGTTCGACATCACCGAACGCATCGCGAGCTACCGCTGGGATCTCGCGCAGCTGCGCGGATGCCTTCGTGAACTGAGCGATGCGATGCGGCCGGAAGTCGACGCGCTGCACGCCCTCGACCAGATGTCTGCCGCCTGAACGGAATTGGACGATGATGCTCTCGCGCACCAACCGGCAACGCGCGCTCGTCGCGCTCGTCCAGGTGTTGGCACTGAGCGCGTGGTTCTCGGCCACCGCGATCGCGCCCACCCTCCGTTCGGAGTGGGGTATCGGGGCGACCGCGGCGGTGTGGCTGACCGCGTCAGTGCAAATCGGATTCGTCGCCGGGGCGATCACCTCGACGATTTTCAACCTTGCCGACCGCACCACACCGCAGCACCTGCTCGCTGCAAGCGCCTTCGGCGCGGCCGCCTGCACGGCGGCACTGGCTCTTTCCGCCTTTGGTCTCGTCGCGGCGGTGCCGCTGAGATTCCTCACCGGGATGTTCCTCGCCGGCGTCTATCCGGTGGGCATGAAGTTGATGGCGTCATGGTCGGCATCCACCGATCGAGGCCGCACGTTCGGGGTTCTGCTGGCGGCACTGACCATCGGCTCCGCCCTCCCACACCTCATCACCGGCCTCGGACCGCTGCCGTGGAGAACGGTGATGCTGGCCGCTGCGGCACTGACCGCGGCGGGCGCCGTCGTCGCCCTCACGGCGGTTCGGCCCGGCCCCCAGCTGGCCGTCCGCGCGGCCGCCCCGAATCCGCGCTACGCGCTCGCTTTGCTCACAGACCGCGGACCGCGGCTGGCCAGTCTCGGCTACTTCGGGCACATGTGGGAGCTCTACGCCCTGTGGACCTGGCTGCCGATGTTCGTCGTCGCCGGTCGGGGCGCACGAGGCGACGCGGCCGTGGGGTCGACCGGGTTCATCGCATTCGGCGCTATCGGCGTCGCAGGGACGGTCGGATGCCTACTGGGCGGTTGGGCGTCAGACCGGTTCGGTCGCCCTCCGGCGGCGGTGGCGTCGATGGTGATCAGCGGAAGCTGCTGCGTGGCATCACCACTATTCTTCGCCGGCCCGACGCTGCTTCTCGTGGTCTTCCTCTTGGTGTGGGGTACCGCCGTCATCGCCGACTCAGGCGTCTTCTCGACCGCGCTCAGCGAGACGACGGACACCCGGTTCGTCGGCACCGCCCTGACCGCGCAGACCGCGACCGGCTTCCTGTTGACCGTTGTCACCATCCAACTCGTTCCTGTCGTCGCCGACCTGATCGGTTGGCAATACGCATTTCTGCTTCTGGCACCCGGCCCCCTGCTCGGTGCGGTAGCGATGTCGGCCCTACACAACCACCGCCAACTCGAGGAGCAAAACAATGACTACCAGCTCAATGTGCACGACACCGTTCGTCGGGCAGACAGCGCAGCTCTCACGCACTGTCGGTGACAACGACATCGCCCTGTTCACCGCGATCAGCGGCGACCGCAACCCATTGCACTACGACGAAGCGGCGGCCAAGTCGTCGCGGTTCGGGGAAATCGTCGTCCAGGGCGGGGTCACCAGCGCCATCCTGAATGCCGTTGTGGCCGAGGAGTTGCCGGGTCCGGGCACGGTGTTTCTGAATGTCAATTGGGCCTTCAAGGCACCGGTGCGTTGCGGTGACACCATCACCGGCAGCGTCGAAGTCATCTCGGTGCGCACCGACAAACCGATCACCGAACTGCGGACCACCGTCACGCGGGACGACGGAACCGTCGTACTGGACGGAACAGCGGTGTGTTACACGATGGATATCGGCACCACGACCGAGCAGTGACCTGCGACTGCGAGATCGCGGCGCCACCGAAAAAATCGACGGGGTGGGCATTGAACTCAGGCACATGCAGTAGGGCCATTGCCTGGGTCAGTCGCGTCAATACCGTCATATGCGGGTGCACAATGAGGCGTGCACCCGACCCGGACGTCGCACGGCTGGACAACAGGCCTGCGCAAAGCCGAGTTGCTAGCGGCCATATCGCTGGCGATCGATCTCGGTCTGGGGCAGCCGATGGAACACATGCTTCGGTCTTCTCTGATCGCCACTCGCATCGCAGAGCGGATGGGTCTGGACGCTCAACAGCGCGCGACGGTGTACTACGCCAACCTGGTGGGGTGGATCGGTTGTCACGCCGATTCCCACGAGCTTTCGGCGCTGTTCGGCGACGACATCGCCTTTCGGGCCGACACCTACGGGGTGGATATGGCCGGGCTGCCGTTCCTGCGTCTAATGGTCAGTCACGTCGGGCGTGGATTGCCGGGCTGGGAACGCGGCATTCACTCGGCGGCCTTTCTGCTCAGCGCGCGTAACCAGGTTGCGAACCTCATCAGTTCGCATTGCACTTCTGCCGGGGTGCTATCCGATCGGATCGGCCTGGACAGGCAGGTCGGGAAGGCGCTGGCGTATATCTTCGAGCGCTGGGACGGGCGGGGGATGCCGAGCGGCGCTCGCGGGGATGATATTCCGCTCGAAATCCACATCGTTCACCTGTCCGATGTCATCGAGGTGCACCTGCGGACGGGAGGCCTGGCACAAGCGGTCGAGGTCGCCCGGTCCCGGCGTGGCACGCAGTTCAGCCCGGCCGTGGCCGATGTGTTCG
>JBLNEK010000097.1:0-2557 GCA_050262635.1 Candidatus Sericytochromatia bacterium
GCGGCGGCACCCGGATCTCGGCTCGGGCGCGCGGCGTCAGGCCGAACTCCGCGGCGAGCTTCAGCATCATCTGAGCCGCGTCCCGCTGCACGATCAGCGCCGGGTTGCGCACCCGGCAGCCCCGGTCGCCCTCGATCACCAGCGGCTCGTTCTGCAGCAGCGCGCTCGCCTCGGTGAACAGGGCCACGAATCGGCAGTAGGCGGCCAGGGCGTCGCGACCGGCGCGAGTGAGCACGCCCATGGCCGTGAGCTCATCCCGGATCCACCACGCTCATTCTCAACCCGGTGCTGATCGGCATTCCGGGCATGCATTCCGATCAGGGCATCGAAGTGCTGCCGGTCGGTTCCGGCTTCTCCGAGTTCCTTGGTCGGGCCCTGCCGGGCGATGGTCGGTCAGGCTGCCAGCGGTGGCGGGACGTGAGTCGCGCTGTGCAGCCGCTGCCACGCCGTCTCCCACGGCCAGTCGCGGGGCAGGTGCACGACGAGGCGTCGGGCGGACGACGCGAGCCGGGCGGGCACCGCGAGCAGCTCGCGGCGGACCGTGGCGGTCGTCGCCTTGGCGTGGTGGGCCGAGGCGAGGCTGCCGGCGGCGCGAGTGAGGTTGAAGGCCATCGCGGCCAACACGAGCCAGGCGGCGTTGGCCGCGAACGAACCGGACGGCAGGTGAGCGAGCGGCCCGGCCTTGAGATCGGCGATCACCTGCTCGACGACCGCGTGGCCGCGGTGGCACGCCTCGGCCTGCAGCAGCTCCAGCGGGCTGTCGGAGAAGCAGGCGTGATACCGGTAGGCGGCGAACAGCTCCGCCTGCTCGGCGCTCGCCCCGCAGCCGCTCGTGACGTTGAGGCGGCGGACCCGGCGCACGATCAGGCGGGCGGTGACGTGCTCGCTGTTCTTGCGTCCGGTGAAGGCGGTGTACCCGATCTCGGCGACCTCTGCGTCGGAGATCCAGCGACCTTCGTCGTCGTCCCACACCGCGTCCGGGTAGCGGATCGGGGCCCATGCGTCGTCGCCGATCGCGGCGATCGCCCGAGTCACCGCGGGGGTGAGCCGGGCCGTGACGGAGAAGCGGGCGTTCGCGCGCCGCGCCGCGGCGACCACCTCGTAGCCGTAGTACGCCGAGTCGGCGCGCACGATCAGTAGCCCGGTCGCCCCCGCCCGCCGCGCGGTGCGCACCGCGTCGGCGACCAGCCGCGCGGCGCCGCGCGCCGAGTGGCACGCGCCCCTGCGCAGCCGGGTGGCGGCGATCAGCGGTGCCCCGGTCGGTGTCGAGATCGTCGCGAGCAGCGCGTTGAGCCCCTTCACGCCCGTGTGGCCGTGGCCGGCGCCTTGCTTGTGGTAGCCGTACACCGGCTTGACCGTGTCGTCGACGTCGACGAAGGCCACGGCCTCCCGGCCGGCCAGCAACGGCGCGGGCCCGGCGAGCCGGGCCAGCAGGGCGGCCGCGACGCTGTCGAGCTGGCGGACGTGGCCGAAGGTGAACGCCCGCAGGAACGTGCCCAACGTCGAGGGGGCCCGCACCCCGGAGAACAGCCGCCGCATCCCGCCGTGGCGCAGCAGGTCCATGTCCTCGATCGAGTCGCCACCGGCCGCCATCCCCGCGAGCAGCGCCATCACCTTCTCGGCGGCGAAGGCTCCGGCGCCGCCGGCCAGCGTCAGCCCCGCGGACACCAGCGCGGGCAGCCCGCAGCGGGCCGCCAGCCGCATCAGCGGCACCAGCCCGGCGCACGACACCAGATTCGGCTCGTCGAACCGCACCGACACCTGTGACGAGGCGTGCAACAATCGCATCTACGAGATGCCCTCTCGACTCGGGACTCCGGGAGCTTCAGCAACTCCATCATCCCTGGTCACAGGGCATTTCTACGTCACGGCGCGCCGTCGAACAGCGGGCGGGCCGGTGGATCAGGGTTCAGGCAACGCGATCCACAACTATTGACGATTCCTCAGGCGAAGGAAGGCGCCCATGCTAGCCGCCGGCCTAGAGGTAAGCCGGTTCCGGTGTATATTGGAAGGCACCGAGGACGTTCTCACGCGGACGTCCGTCCCCGTCGCCCCCGGCGCACCATCGACAACGGGCTGGGGCCAGCCCGGGGACGGATCCCGGACATGACGGTACTCGCCACGATCGGCACCCCGCCCGTTCCGTCGTCCGACGACGCTGCTCCGGGCGAGGTGCGGTTGACCCTGGTCGACCCCCAACCAGCCCAGACCCCGATGCTGGACGGGGCCTGGTGGCCCCGTTCGAGCAGCCTCAGTGACGAGCTTCCGGGGCTGATCACAGAGCTTCGGCACCGAGATCTCCCCATCACGCGTGTGACGTACAACCCCGAGCTGTGGGATCCCGCGCCCCGTCGGCTCCGTGCCGACGGGCGGGTGATTCGCCTCGGTTGGTTTCGCAGCATTGACCGCCACCTGCTGTGCCTGACCGGCGGCTACGGCGACGATCGGCTGGAACTTCTCGTCGTCCCGCCGGACACACCTGCGGCGGTCGCGGCGCGGGCGATGACGCTGGCCGCCGGGCGCGGGAACCGGTCCACCGCGACCGACACGCTTCGTG
>JBLNEK010000098.1:0-32630 GCA_050262635.1 Candidatus Sericytochromatia bacterium
GACTTCGGCCTGATGATCAAGCGCTCGGAGATGAAGCCGCGCAGGTAGTCCGCCAGGCTGTCGGGCAGCTTCCCGGGTTGGAAGTACAGGTCCAGCAACACCTCTCCGAGCGGGCCGGGCGGCAGGCCGTACAGATTGATGTGGAAGCCGGGTCCGGAAGCGACCACCTCACCCAGCGCGGTGGCGTACGGCGGCAGGCGCTTCAGCGCTTCGCTGATGTGCTCGCGCCGCTGTAGCAGGTTGTCGAGCACCGCATTGAGCTTGCGCAGCGCAGGGCCGAATTCTCTGCGATTGTCGGCGACGAAGCCCGAAAGCTGTTGGGACAGCGGCTCGATGCTGGAGATCAGTGTGCTGATGGCCGCGCGTCGTTCGTCGAGTGCGGCGAACAGCTGGTTGCCGTCGACGATGAGCTGGTTCACTTGGCCGGCGCGGTCGGCAAGCACCTTGGTGACCGATCTCGCCCGTTCCAGCAGCTGCGCCAGCGCCTCGTCATTGGCGTTGATGCTGCGCGACAACGCAGCCACCCCGTCGAGGGCGCGGCGCAGTTGCGGTGTCGCGTCGTGCAGCGAATCCGTCAGCACGCTAAGGGCTTGCGTGAACTTCTGCTTGTCAAGCTCACTCGACGTTTGGCCCAGATCCTGTAGCGCGCTATTGAGGGTGTAGGGCGATGTCGTCCGGTTCAACGGGATCGTCGTCATGTCTCCCCGGCCGCCCGGCGTGACCGCTAGTGACTTCTCGCCCAGGATGGTGTCGGTCTTAATCGACACCAGAGACTGATCGCCCACCTTGATCTTTCGGTCGACGGTGAAAGTCACTTTGGCGACGTCTCCGGCGAGCGCCACGATTTTGACGTCACCGACCTTGATCCCCGACACGGTGACCTCGCCGCCGGGCGAGATCCCGCCGGCATCAACGAAATACGCCTGATAGGTCTTGCCCTGCGGCCAGAACGGCAGCTTGCTGTAGCCGAATGACACCAGCACCACGCTGACTACCAGAACGATGCCGATGATGCCGGTGCGAAGCGGATTGCGGCCCTCACCCATTCTCCGAGCACCTACCCTTCGACGGGTCGGGGGGGCCGCCCTGCGGAAGCAGAATGTCGCTGTCCGAAGGAGTTGCGCCAGGATATCCAGGCGGTCCGATCGATGGCCCGTTTATCTTGATGCGCACCGAGCAGTAGAAGATATTGAAGTATGCGCCGTAAGCGCCAAGGGCGTTCAGCCGCAGGTAGTTCTCGGCGAGCGGCTCCACCACCGCATTGATCTCACCTTTGCGGTTGTCCATCTCGGTGGCCAGCGGCCGCAGGTTCTCAATGACACCTTGGATCGGGCGCCTCGAGGTTCGCAGCACGTCGGTCAGGTCCGAGGCCGCAGACGCGAGAGGCTGCAGTGCCCCGGCGATCGAATCACGGCCCTGCGCAAGGCCGGTCACCAGCTGCTGCAATTGGTCGATGCTCTCGTTGAACTGGGCGCTCTTCTGGTCGACCGTCGTCAGCACGGTGTTCAGATTGTGGATGACGTCCGAGATGATCTGATATCGATCCGCCAGCGTCTGGCTGAAAGAGCCAGTGCTCGAGAGCAGGTCCGACAACGCCCCACCCTGACCCTGCAGCAGCTCGATGATCCCGTTGCTGATCTGGTTGACCTTGTCCCCGTTGAGACCCTTCAGCACAGGGCGCAGGCCACCCAACAGCGCATCGAGGTCAAGCGCGGGTTCGGTGTGCTGAAGCGTTCCGCCCGGCGGCACCTTTCGAAGCTCGCCTGGGCCGGACGTGATCTCCAGATAGCGGTCACCGACCAGGTTTTGGTAGCGGATCACCGCCTTCGTCGACGTGTACATCTGGTAGCGCTTGTCTACGGCGAAAGTGACGTCCACCTTGCTGTCAGAGCGCAGCTTCAAATCCTTCACCGAACCCACGGGGATGCCGGCGATGCGGACGTCGTTGCCGCCCTTGAGACGGGACGCATTCTCGAAGACCGCGTGATAGGTGTTCGTCGACGAGAAGCGGAACTGCCCGAAGATCACCACCAGGCCGGCCGCCACCAACAGCATCACGACAGCGAAGATGCTGACCTTCACGAGGACTCCGCGATGCCCGCGCATCACCAGTCATCCCTTTCCGCGAATGCACCGTTGAACAAGAACTGCAGTGTGGAGGGAGCGTCGACCTGCACCTCGGTGAACGGCTCGTAGGGTATATACGCGTTGTCCGTGACAAGGAACGGCGACTTGAACCACGAGCCGCCGAATTGCATGCTCGGCATATTGGGCAGGCCTCGACAGTTGGGCCCACCAGTCGCATTCACGATCGGCAGGCTTTCGGGATAGGTGTACACGGGAACGCCGAGCACAAAGTTCGACGATGTGAACAGTCCAGGCCGGGTGCCGCCGATGACGGGCGAGAACTGGTCGATTGCCTTCTTCACCCCCTGGAAGATGCAACCAAACTCCGGCGAATAGTCCGACAGAACTTTCAACGGTGCACGGAACCGCTGAAGCGCCGCGATCAAGTCCTCCTGTGCGGGCTCTAACGTCGCAGTCCCATTGTCTGCCAGGCCTGTTGCAGCCAGGAGCGTCGCGTTGAGGTTGTCCTGCTCGTCGACGAGGGTGTTGCTGATCGACGGAACGTTGTCGAGCACGGTCACCAGATCCGGCGCGGCATCGCCGTAGATGTTGCCGACTGCGGCGGCGCGCTGAAAATCGGATTGGAGCGTCGGCATCTTGGGGTTGATCTTGGCCAGAAATTGATTCAATCCGGCGAGCGTGGCGCCTGAGTCCTCACCGTGACCGCGCAACCCCTCGGCGACCGCCGACAGTGTCGCGTTCAGGTTGATCGGGTCGATCTTGTGCAGCAGGTCGACCAGCGTCTGGAACAAAGTGTTGACCTCGAGCTGCACCGCCGACACCCGCATCGTCGCACCCGGTCGCAGCGACTTACCCGACGGCTTGCCGGGCGGCACGAACTCCACCGACTTGGCGCCGAAGATCGTGTTGCTCGCAATCCGAACGTCGGCGTTGGACGGGATGTAGCGCATCTGGTTGCTGTCGATCGCCAGCGTGAGCTTCGCCTGATCACCGGAGTAGGCAATGTCTTTGACCTTGCCGATCTGGACGCCGCGGTACTTGACCTTCGCGTCCTTCTCCATCACCAAGCCAGCCCGCGGCGACGTCACGGTTACCGAGTCCGTCGACGTGAACGCAGCCGTATAAGAGAGGTATGTCAGCGCGGCGAAGGCCACGATGACCGTCGCGAGCACCGCAGCTGCGATCCTCACGTGACGGGTCGTGGAACCGGAATTCGCCATCGCCCCCTCTATCCGGAAAGGTTGAAGTTACCGGACGCGCCGTAGACGGCGAGAGAGATGAACAAAGTGATCACGACCACCACGATCAGCGATGTCCGCACCGCCTGACCGACCGCGATGCCGACGCCGACCGGGCCGCCGGACGCGTTGTAGCCGTAGTAGGTGTGCACCAGCATCACCGCGATCGACATCGCGATGGCTTGTAGAAATGACCACAGCAGATCGGTCGGGACAAGGAACGTATTGAAGTAGTGGTCGTAAAGACCGCCGGACTGGCCGTTGATGTAGACGGTGGTGAACCGGGCGGCAAAAAACGCCGCGAGTACCGACAGCGAGTACAGCGGGATGATCGCGATCAGCCCGGCCACGATCCGCGTCGACACCAGATAGGCCACCGAGTGGATGGCCATCGACTCAAACGCGTCGATCTCCTCGGAGACTCGCTGCGCGCCCAGCTGGGCGGTGGTGCCGGCACCGATGGTCGCCGCGAGCGCGATGCCGGCGATCACCGGCGCGACGATGCGCACGTTGAGAAAGGCCGACAAGAAGCCGGTCAGCGCCTCGATGCCGATGTTGCCCAGCGACGAATAGCCCTGCACCGCGATGACACCGCCCGAGGCCAGGGTCAGGAATGCCGCGACGCCGACAGTGCCACCGATCAGCAGCAGGGCGCCGGTACCCAACGTCATCTCCGCGATCAGCCGAACCGTCTCCTTGCGGTAATGCGTGATAGCGGTGGGGATCCACCGGACAGACTGGGCGTAGAACAGCGCCTGCTCGCCGAAACTGTCGACGGCCTGGGGCACCCCCGAGAAGAGGCGCCGCATGCGAAGTGTTAGGTCGTAGCTCATCGGTCTTACCGGGCCAGCACTCGCACGCCGATCGCCGTCATCAAGACGTTGATCACGAACAGACAGATGAAGGCATAGACGACCGTTTCGTTGACCGCGTTGCCGACGCCCTTGGGACCGCCTTTGACGGTGAGCCCGCGATAGCAGCCGACTAGTCCTGCGCAGACGCCGAACAACAACGCCTTCACTTCGGCAAGCAACAGCTCGCGGAGGCCGGTCAGCACAGTGAGTCCGTTGATGAAGGCACCGGGATTGACGCCCTGGAGCAACACGGAGAACACGTAGCCGCCGGAAAGCCCGATCGCACAGACCAACCCATTCAGCAGCAGCGCCACTAACGTCGACGCCAGCACGCGGGGCACGACGAGGCGGTGGATCGGGTCGATGCCAAGCACCCTCATCGCGTCGATCTCCTCGCGGATGGTGCGGGCCCCGAGGTCTGCGCAGATCGCGGTGGCCCCGGCGCCGGCGACCACCAGCACCGTCACCACCGGACCGAGCTGAGTGATCGTGCCGAACGCCGTGCCCGCCCCCGACAGGTCCGCGGCGCCGATCTCACGCAGCAGGATATTGAGCGTGAACGCGACCAACACCGTGAACGGGATGGACACCAACAGCGTCGGCACCAGCGACACCCGGGCGATCATCCAGGTCTGCTCGAGGAACTCGGCGATTTGGAACGGCCGGCGGAAAAGCGCCCGGAAGGTGTCGCCCGTCATTTCGAAGAATCCGCCCACGGCCCGAGCGGGAACCGCGAGCTGATCCTTCACTCGGCCCCCCTTCCCGGGTATCGGGGCGCGGTGGCAGATTCCGGGGAAGCCAGGAAACTGGCTGGCCCCGTGTCCTTCCCACCCCTCGACACGACGTGACGCTGTGTGAGCCGGATCATACTAACTAGAACACGTTCGCGGTGTCAAAGATCAGTAAAAGACTCATAACTTGCAGGTTTGCCCAGGTCACGCCGGATCCTCGGCGGTGAATCTGGAACGTGTTCTACCTGCTCCGACGCCTACTTTTGACGCAGGCGTCACCCCTAGCCCCCCATCAGTCGGGTGGCCGCGAATGTCTGGTCGGGATCTCGGTCAGCAAAGTATTTCTGCATTGCTGAGCTAAGTTCTTGCGGTGCCCAGGCCGGCCCGTCGGCGGTGAACCGGTGCTCTGCGGTCGGCGCGGCAACGAGCGTCACCGACGACCCGTAGACGATGAACACCTGACCGTTGACGGGTTCTGCGGCCGGCGAGGCCAGGAAGCGGACCAACGTGACGACGTGATCGGGTGAGAGGGGGTCGATCTCTCCATCGGCCAGTTCCGGCGTATCCCCGAACACTTCGGCGGTCATCGCCGTGCGGGCGCGGGGGCAGATCGCATTGGCGCACACGCCATAGCGGCCCAGCGCCCTCGCCGCCGACAGGGTCAACGCCGTGATCCCCGCCTTGGCCGCGCCGTAGTTGGCCTGGCCCACCGGTCCGGCCAGACCAGCCTCCGACGAGGTGTTCACCAACCGGCCGTACGTCTGGCCGCCCGCATGTTTGGCACGCGTGCGCCAGTAGGCGGCGGCATTGCGGGTCAACAGGAAGTGGCCCCGCAGGTGAATCCTGATGACGAGGTCCCAGTCCTCGTCGGTCATGTTGAACAGCATCCGGTCCCGGGTGATGCCGGCGTTGTTGACGACGATGTCGAGGCCGCCCTCGCGCTCGGCCGCGGCCACCATCTCGTCGGCCGTCGACCGTTCGCTGACATCGCCTGCCACCGCGACGCCCCGACTGCCGGCGGCCTTGATCTCGTCGAAGACGTCGGAGCTGTCCAACGCCGTCTGCAAGTCGTTGACGACGACCGTGGCGCCGGCGCGGGCAAGTCCGATCGCCTCGGCCCGGCCCAGCCCCGCCGCGGCACCGGTGACCACCGCAACCCGCCCCGACAAGTCGCTCAGTTCGTCGGCCTCTCGACTCTCGGAGGCGCTCAAGTTATGAATACCTCTAGTCCTTCCGAAGCAATGCTGCACGGGGGCATTCCGCGATCGCCTGCTCGGCCAGGACCTCCTGATCGGCCGGCACGGGATCCTTCTTCACCACCGCGTAGTCCTCGTCGTCAAGTTCGAATATGTCGGGCGCGATTCCCACGCACACGGCGTTACCTTCACATCGATCGCGGTCCACTTCAACTCGCACGACAACCTCCTCGCACTCACCCGGACGGCCCCGTCGCCGACGCCGCACCCACAATACGACCAGGTCGGCGGCCCGCTGGCGAAAACCGTCGCTGGACCACAAGACTAGAACGTGTTACAACCGGGGTGGCAGTTGGGTCTGCCAGGTTCCTTATCAACCGGAGGACGAGGCGATGCGGATCGGCTACACGCCCGAGCAAGAGGAGTTGCGCCGCGAGCTGCGGTCCTACTTCGCCACGTTGATGACGCCCGAGCGCGTCGAGGCACTGAGCTCGGTGGAAGGCGAGTACGGCACCGGTAACGCGTACCGGGACACCGTCGCGCAGATGGGCCGCGACGGTTGGCTGGCGCTGGGCTGGCCCACCGAGTACGGCGGCCAGGCCCGCTCGGCGATGGACCAGCTGATCTTCACCGACGAGGCTGCCATCGCCGGTGCGCCGGTGCCGTTTCTGACGATCAACAGCGTGGCGCCGACGATCATGAGGTTCGGCACCGACGAGCAGAAGAAGTTCTACCTGCCCAAGATCGCGTCCGGCGAGCTGCATTTCTCGATCGGTTACTCCGAACCGGGCGCCGGCACCGATCTGGCCGCGCTGCGCACCACCGCGGTCCGCGACGGTGACGAGTACGTCATCAACGGCCAGAAGATGTGGACCAGCCTGATCGCCTACGCGGACTACGTATGGCTGGCAGTGCGGACCAACCCGGAAGCCAAGAAGCACCGCGGCATTTCGATGCTGATCGTGCCGACGAGCGCACCGGGCTTTTCGTGGACGCCGGTACACACCATGGCCGGCCCTGACACCAGCGCCACCTACTACCAGGACGTGCGGGTGCCGCTCACCAATCTGGTCGGTGAGGAGAACGGCGGCTGGAAACTCGTCACCAATCAGCTCAACCACGAGCGCGTCGCGCTGGTGTCGGCCCAACCGATCTTCTTGGCGCTCAACGCGGTTCGCGAATGGGCGCAGAACACCAAGGACGTCCACGGGTCGCGCCTGGTCGACTCCGAGTGGGTACAGCTGAATCTGGCGCGTGTGCACGCCAAAGCCGAAGTGCTCAAGCTGATCAACTGGGAACTGGCGTCCGCCGGAGCCGCCGGGTCGGCGACATCCAACGCGGATGCCGCGTCACCGTCGCCGGCCGACGCGTCGGCGGCCAAGGTGTTCGGCACCGAGTTGGCCACCGAGGCGTACCGGCTGCTGATGGAGGTGCTGGGCAGCGCGGCGACAGTCCGGCCGGACTCGCCGGGCGCGCTGCTGCGGGGGCGGGTCGAACGGATGCACCGCGCCTGCCTGATCCTGACGTTCGGGGGCGGCACCAACGAAATTCAGCGGGACATCATCGGCATGGTCGCCCTGGGTCTGCCCAGGGCCAACCGGTAAGGACACACATGGACTTCACGTCGACCGAAGCCGCCGCCGATCTGGGCGGGCTCGTCCGCACGATCACCGAATCGGTGTGCACGCCGGAGCACCAGCGGAAGCTGGATGGGCTCGAGGAACGCTTCGACAAACAGTTGTGGCGCAACCTGATCGACGCGGACGTACTCAGCGCGGCGACGCCGGAGTCGTTGGGCGGCGGCGGCTTTGGGGTGCTGGAGCAGGTGGCTGTTTTGGTGGCACTGGGCCGCCAGATGGCCGCGGTGCCCTACCTCGAGTCGGTGGTTCTCGGCGCGGGCGCGCTGGCTGCATTCGGTTCCGGCGCGTTGCAGCGTGATTGGGCCGTCCCGGCGGTCGGCGGCGAGAAGATCCTGACGGTTGCGCTCGACGGGGAGATGGGCCAGGGCCCGGTGCAAGCCACGGCCGGCGACGAAGGCTTCCGGTTGACGGGAACCCGCACTCAGGTCGCGTACGGTCCCGTCGCGGACGCGTTCCTCGTGCCCGGCGAAACATCTTCCGGCGTCCAGGTTTTTCTCGTCTCGGCGGCCGACGCCGGAGTGTCGATGACATCGCTGAAGACCACGGGGCATGGCAGCGTGGGATACCTCGAACTGCACGGCGTCGACGTGGGCTCCGAGAGGCTGGTCGGCGGCGAAGACGCGGTGGGCTGGCTCAGCACCCAGGCGACGTTGGGCCGCACGGCATTCCAACTGGGCGTGCTGGAGCGAGCGCTCGAGCTGACTGCCGAATACGCGCGGGAGCGTGAGCAGTTCGACCGGCCGATCGGCAGCTTCCAGGCCGTGGCTCAGCGGCTCGCCGACGGCTACATCGACGTGAAGGGACTAAGGCTGACCACGACCCAGGCGGCGTGGCAGTTGTCCGAAGGGCTGCCTGCCGACCTCGAGGTCGCCACCGCGGCGTTTTGGGCGGCCGACGCCGGTCATCGCATCGCGCACACCACTGTGCACGTGCACGGCGGCGTCGGCATCGACCTGGACCATCCGGTCCACCGGTATTTCCTGGCCGCCAAGCAGAACGAGTTCGCGGTGGGCGGCGCCACCGGGCAGCTGTTGCGGATAGGCCGGGAACTGGCTGACACACCGGCTTGAATCCCGCGACCGAACTTCCCACCGTCACGTCGCTGGTTACCCCGCTCGTCGACGTCGACGACCGCGGGGTGTTCTTTGAGGACTCCTTCACCAGTTGGCGCGACCACATCCAGCAAGGGGCCGCGGTGGCCGCTGCGTTGCGAGCGCGCCTCGACCCGCACCGGCCACCGCATGTCGGTGTGCTGCTGCAGAACACGCCCTTCTTCTCTTCGCTGCTGATCGCGTCGGCGCTGTCGGGCATCGTTCCGGTCGGGCTCAACCCTATCCGGCGCGGCGCCGCGCTGGACCGCGACGTACGCCATGCGGATTGTCAACTGGTGCTTGCGGATTCGGCGTTATCGGACGGGCTGGGTGCGACCACCTATATCGACGCGGACTCCCCTGCGTGGGCCGAGGAGTGGCAAGCGCACCTTGGTGTGCCGATCGTCGCTCGGGATGCTTCGCCCTCGGATCCGTTCATGCTGATCTACACGTCCGGGACGAGCGGTGACCCGAAGGCGGTCATCTGCAGCCACGGCAAGGTCGCGATCGCCGGCGTGACGATGACCGAGCGGTTCTCGCTCGGCCCGGATGACGTCTGCTACGTGTCGATGCCGCTGTTCCATTCCAACGCGGTGCTGGTGGGCTGGTCGGTGGCGCTGGCGTGCCGGGGTTCGATGGTGTTGCGCCGCAAGTTCTCTGCGTCGCAATTCATCCCTGACGTCCGTCGATATGGCGCGACGTACGCGAACTACGTCGGCAAGCCGCTGTCGTATGTCCTTGCCACGCCGGAACGCCCAGACGACGCCGACAACCCGCTGAAGGCGGTGTACGGCAATGAGGGCGCGCCTGCCGACATCGAGCGGTTCGGCCGCCGGTTCGGCACCGTGGTGGTCGACGGGTTCGGGTCAACCGAAGGCGGGGTCGCCATCGCACGCACGCCCGACACTCCGCCGGGATCGTTGGGCCCGTTGCCATCCGGGATCGAGATCGTCGACGTCGACACCGGCGAGCCGTGCCCTCCCGGCGTCACCGGGGAACTGGTCAACGTGTCGGGACCCGGCCGTTTCGAGGGCTACTACAACGACCCGGAGGCCGACGCGCAGCGGATGTCCGGCGGCGTGTACCACAGCGGCGATCTGGCCTACCGCGATGAGGCGGGGTATGTGTACTTCGCGGGCCGGCTCGGCGACTGGATGCGGGTCGACGGCGAAAACCTCGGCGCCGCACCGATAGAACGCGTGCTGCTGCGCCATCCCGAGGTGGTCGAGGTCGCGGTCTATCCCGTACCGGCACCCGATGTCGGCGACCAGGTGATGGCGGCGCTGGTGCTGACCGACGGCGCGACGTTCGATCCCGGGGCGTTCCGGGAGTTCCTGGCGTCGCAACCCGACCTCGGACCCAAGCAGTGGCCGTCCTTCGTGCGGATCAGCTCGGATCTGCCGCGCACACAGACCTTCAAGGTGCTCAAGCGGCAGCTGTCTGCGCAGGGCACCGACTGCGGCGACCCGGTGTATCAGATCACGCGTTGAGCTCACCGGCCCGATGTCGAGCCCGTCTGCTGTTGAATGGGTTAGGTGGAGCGAGACGTCGGAAGTCGGGGCAGGCCACGGGATTCGTCGATCGACGACCGCGTCTTGGCGGCGACTCGGGAACTCTTGATGGAAGTCGGCTGGCATGGCCTCAGCGTCCGGCTCATCGCGACACGGGCAGGAGTGGGACGGGCAAGCCTGAGTCGGCGGTGGCCCTCGAAGGCGGCGCTGGTCTTGCACGCGATCCTCGGTGAGTCGCCGGACCTCACGCCGTTCTCGGGAACCGACGTGTCGGGCTGGATCAGCTGGGTGGTGCGCGGCAGTCACGAGTTGTTCAGCCGACCCGACGTGACCGCCGCCGTGCCGGGATTGCTGCTCGCTCTGCAAGACAGTTCAGAACTGCGCCGATCGCTGTGGCGATCGTTCAGCGGGCCGGCGGTGGACTTGTTCACGGCCGACGTGGGCGCGCAAACCACCGCTGAACGTCAGCGCGCCGAAGTCGACGCGCGGGCGGTTCTGGCAATGGCTGCCGGAGCGGCCCTGTTCTTGACGACGGTGGCGGCCGACGACGATTCCCGCGCCCTGCGGGAGCGCATTGCGCAGCTACTGATCGCCGGCGTCGGTGCCCGCGCGCCGGAATGATTCGACGATCGATTCCTCGGGTGAACGCCACCGAACGCCAAGTTCGGCACGCGTCGACGAGTCGTCGGTCGGGGTGGCGGCCGTCAGAAGGAGGGCGGCTTCATAGCTGAGGCCCGCGCCCAGCGGGACTATCCGGCCCGCCACGTCGCACACCCACCCGATGCCGCGAAACATGCTGGGCGAACACGGAAGACGCCTGAATCGCCGGCCCGTGCCCCGCTCCAGAGCCGAGATCATGTCGTCGAACGCGATCATCCGTCCACCGCATACGTATCGTCGCGGGCCGCGGCCGGGTTGCATCACCCTGCAGTGCACCTCGGCGACGTCACGGACGTCGACCATCTGCATGCCGCCGCGCAGCCGCGGGGCGATGCCGGCTCGCACGATCGGCCCCCAGCCGCTTTCGGTGACACCCGGAGCCGTGCAGAACGCCGGCCCGACGACGCTGGACGGATACGTGACAACCACGGAGGCGCCGTCGCGTTGAAGGCGTCTTGCCACCCGGTCGGCGTAGGCCTTCGTCTGAGCGTACGGGGATCGACCGGATGCGGTGGGGGTGTCGGGACCGATCACAGCGACAGGCGGCTGGAAAAGAGCACTGTAGCTGCTCACCAGGACAATGGGATCGAGGTCGAATCGCACTGCGCGGTTCAAAATCGCTTCGGTCGCATACGCATTGACGTCCCACATGAGCTTCGTTCGCCGGTTATCGGTTCCGACGACTCCGGCGGCGTGAAACAGCGCGTCGGAACCGATGAGAAGCGCGTCGACGCAGCGGCTGTCACGAACGTCGCCTTCGATGGCCGTGATGTCGCCGCCCTCCTCGAGCCGACGTAGTAACTCGTGGCAGTCTTCCCCGGGCGCCACCAGCAGCCGGACTTTGTGACCTGCCGTGAGCAGTGCGCGAACGGTATGGGCGCCGAGATAGCCCGTCCCACCGGTCACCGCGATGCGCATTTCGCCCACCTTCCGGATCCGTCGGGTGTATATTACGGTGCCAATGGTATCGAAACCGCACGGTGCTACGTCGCCGGCCTTCACGCCGATGACGTTGGGTCCGTTGACCTTGAAGAACAGATTCATCAAGGCAGCGACCTTCGAAGGAGTCATGCCCCGCGGACAGGTCACCGACGAACTGATCGATTTCCACACCGTCGTCGCCCGGGGCGGGGCGGCGATGACGACCGTGGCCTACTGTGCGATCGCTCCCGGCGGACGTGTCCATCGCGACACCATGGTCTTGGACCGCGATCAGGTGCCCGCGCTGCGGCGGCTCACCGACGCGGTTCACCACGAGAGCGCGTTGGTGTGCGCGCAGATCGGCCACGCAGGCCTCGTCGCAAACACGCTGTCGAACCGGACGCCCACTCTCGCTCCGTCCACCCGATTCAGCGCCCCCGCGATGGGTTTGGTGAGGGGCGCATCGAAGGAACAGCTCGATGCCGTCGTCGACGACTTCGGCGCGGCGGCTCGCAATGCGGTCGACGCCGGGTTCGACGCGATCGAAATCCACATGGGCCATGGCTATCTGCTCAGCTCGTTCTTCAGCCCGAACCTGAACAAGCGCACCGACGAGTTTGGTGGCGATGTTGTTCGCCGCGCCGAATTGGCTCGCCGTGTTGCCGAACGCGTCCGCTCGGTGGTCGACGGATCCGTCGCGGTCACCGCCAAGTTCAACATGGACGATGGCGTGCGGCGGGGCTTCTGGTTGGACAACAGCCTGCCCACCGCGGCCAAGCTCGAATCCGACGGCCACCTCGATGCCCTACAGCTGACCGGCGGTAGTTCGCTGCTCAACCCCATGTACTACTTCCGTGGCGACGTGCCGATGGAGGAATTCATCGCCGTGCAGCCGGCCGCGGTGGGAGCTGGGCTGCGGATGATCGGCAGCCGGCTGTTCCGGACGTATCCGTTCGAGGAAGCGTTCTTCCTTCCGCTTGCCCGCCAGTTCCGCGAGGCCTTGCGCATGCCGCTGATGCTGCTGGGCGGCATCAACAAGCTCGCCACCGTCGACACCGCCATGGACGAAGGTTTCGAGTTCGTGGCGATGGCCCGAGCGCTGTTGCGCGATCCGAACACCGTGAACAAGTTCCGCGAGGGGCAGGCCATCGAGGGGCTCTGCATTCACTGTCAGAAGTGCATGCCCACCGTGTACACCGGCACCCACTGCGTGGTCCGCGACGCGCAGGCGGATATCGCGTCGCGAAGCCCGGCCTAGCCGCGGGCGATGTCGTCGAGGCGATGCGTGGCGGCCTCGAAGCCGCTGACGAGCTCGGCGATGATGTCGGCCACCGGACGAATTTCCTTGAGTCGGCCCACAATCTGTCCCACCGGCATCGCCACCGCCGTCGGGTCTTTCGACTCGTTCATGCGCTGATGCGCCTCGGACACCAGGATGTTCTGCAGCGGCATCGGCAGTGGTTCGGGCGCATCTGGCGCATCCCAGGCATCGGTCCAGCGGGTCTTGAGCAGCCGTGCCGGCTTTCCGGTGTAGATCCGCCGGCGCACGGTGTCGCTGGACGTGGCGCTCAACAGCGCCCGCTGGATGGTCGACATCCCGGTCTCGTCGCGCACACCGAGGTGGTATTCGGCCGACGTCAGGAACGCCGAACCCATCCAAACCCCCGATGCACCGAGCGCAAGCGCGGCGGCCACCTGCCGTCCGGTGCCGATGCCACCTGCCGCGAGCACCGGAGCGCGCCCGTCCAGCGCATCGACGATCTCGGGCCACAGCACCACCGAGCCGATCTCACCGGTATGGCCTCCGGCCTCATGGCCTTGTGCCACAACGATATCGACACCGTTGTCCACGTGCCGCTGCGCGTGTTTGGCGCTGCCCGCCAGGGCAGCCACCGCAACACCGGCCTCGTGAGCCTGGTCGGTCACGTCGTTGGGTGGCGAGCCGAGCGCGTTGGCGATCAACGTGATCGGATGCTTCAGCGCCACTTCTACGTGTGAGCGTGCGACCGAATGCAGCCATCCCAGAACGCCTTCCGAGCGTTTAGAGCCGTCCGGCAGCGGCGGCACACCCAGGTCGGCTAGCGTCGTGTCGACGAAGCCGCGGTGCTGCTGTGGAATCAATTTGTCGATGTCGCCGGCGGTGCCTTCGGTGGGCACCTTCGCCGGCATCACCACGTCGACGCCGTAGGGTTTGCCGCCGGTGTTCGCGTCCATCCACCGCAGAACGTTCTCGAGATCCTCGGGCTGATTGAATCGCACGCAGCCCAGCACGCCCAGACCACCGGCTTTGGACACCGCGGCGGCCACGTGCTCGGACGGGGTGAAGACGAAGATCGGGTACTCGATGCCGAAGCGGTCGCACAACTCGGTGTGCATCTATTCATCCCGTCGCTTCGCTCGCCCCACTAGGTTTTCGCCCCGGCGTGTTTTGTGCTGACATCGTCGGCGGGACGCGCCTCTGTCTGTTCCTTGGCCCATCGGTAGTCGGGCTTGCCCGCCGGGGATCGCCTCACCTCGTCGGTGTACCAAAGTGCTCGCGGCACTTTGTATCCCGCGATTGCCGAGCGCACGAACGCGTCGAGGTCGGCAAGCGTCGGCCGAGTCCCCTCGCGGGGCTGCACGACTGCCGCCACACACTGACCGTAGCGCTCGTCGGGAACCCCGACCACCAGCGCGTCGAACACGTCGGGATGACCCTTCAATGCGGCCTCGACTTCCTCCGGGTACACCTTCTCCCCGCCGGTGTTGATCGACACCGAGCCGCGCCCGAGCATCGTGACGGTGCCGTCGGCCTCGACTTGTGCGTAGTCGCCGGGGATCGCGTAGCGGACGCCGTTGATGACGCGGAAGGTTTCCGCGGACTTCTTCTCGTCCTTGTAATAGCCGACGGGCACATGACCGCGTTTGGCGATGACACCTCGCACACCGGAGCCCGGCGTGACTTCGTTGCCCTCCTCGTCGAGCACCACGGTCCACTTGTCGATGGTGACGCGGGGACCGCCGGTGTTCGCCTCGCCCTTGGCGACGAGACTGGTTCCACCGAAACCGGTTTCGGACGATCCGATGGAGTCGGTGATCACCCGGTTCGGAAGCAGTTCGAGCAGTTTCTCCTTGATGCTCGGCGAGAACAGCGCGGCGGTGCTGGCGAGCAGGAACAGTGACGACAGGTCGTAGTCGTTGTGTTTGCTCAATGCGTCCAGCAATGGGCGGCCCATGGCGTCGCCCGTGAAGAAGAGCAGATTCACCTTGTGCTTTGCGACGGTGCGCCATACGTCTTCGGCGTCGAATTCCGGTGCGAGAACGACTGTTCCGCCGGAGAACAGCGCCATCCAGGTGGCCGACTGCGTCGCGCCGTGGATCATCGGCGGGATGGGAAAGCGGATCATCGGCGGATCGGCGGCGGCCTGCTTGGCCAGGTCGTACTCGTCCTTGACGTATTCGCCTGTGGCGAAGTCGGTTCCGCCGAGCAAGACGCGGTAGATGTCCTCGTGGCGCCACATGACGCCCTTCGGGAAGCCGGTCGTTCCGCCGGTGTACAGGAGGTAGATGTCGTCGGGGCTGCGCTCGCCGAAGTCACGCTCGGGCGAGCCCTGCGAAAGCGCGTCGTAGAACTCCACGCCGCCGTAGCGCTGGTAGTCGAGGTCGCTGCCGTCTTCGACGACGAGGATGGTCTTCAGGTCCGGGGTATCCGGCAGGACGTTGGCAACACGGTCGGAGTAGCGGCGTTCGTGCACCAGCGCGACCATGTCGGAGTTGTCGAACAGGTAGCGCAGCTCGCCCTCGACGTAGCGAAAGTTGACGTTCACCAGGATGGCGCCGGCCTTGACGATGCCGAGCATCGCGATCACGATCTCGATGCGGTTGCGGCAGTACAGGCCGACCTTGTCGTCCTTCTTGACTCCGTGGTCGATCAGATAGTGGGCGAGCCGGTTGGCCTTCTCTTCGAGCTCGGCGTAGGTGATCTGTTCGTCACCGCAGATCAGGGCGACGCGGTCAGGCACGGCGTCGATGGCGTGCTCGGCGAGGTCAGCGATGTTCAAGGCCACGGACCCCAAATTAGAACGTGTTACATTTCCTGACAAGTCTGTGGGAAGGCAGGTGCGCGTGAGCGAGTCCGAATCGAAGGCCGACGCCCTCATTGAGCAGCGCGGACACACCCTGGTGGTGACGCTGAACCGGCCCGAGGCGCGCAACGCGCTGTCCACGGAGATGCTCTCGATAATGGTCGAGGCGTGGGACCGCGTGGACTCGGATCCGGAGATCCGGTCATGCATCCTGACTGGGGCGGGCGGCTACTTCTGCGCGGGGATGGATCTGAAGGCGGCGACGGCGCGGCCGCCGGGGGACTCGTTTAAGGACGGTGGCTACGACCCGTCGCGCATCGACGCGCTGTTGAAGGGGCGGCGGCTGACCAAGCCGTTGATCGCGGCCGTCGAGGGCCCGGCCATCGCTGGCGGCACGGAGATCCTGCAGGGCACGGATATCCGCGTCGCGGGCGAAAGCGCGAAGTTTGGGGTGTCCGAGGCGAAGTGGAGCCTGTACCCGATGGGCGGCTCGGCGGTGCGGTTGCCGCGGCAGATCCCGTACACGCTCGCCGCAGACATTCTGTTGACCGGTCGGCATCTTTCGGCCGCGGAGGCCAAAGAGATCGGCCTGATCGGCTACGTAGTGCCCGACGGTCAGGCGCTGGCGAAGACATTGGAGATCGCGGAGACGATCAACAGCAACGGCCCGTTAGCCGTGCAGGCGATCCTGAAGTCCATCCGCGAGACCGAGGGCATGCCGGAAAACGAGGCGTTCAAGATAGACACGCAACTCGGCATCCAGGTGTTCTTGTCCGAGGACGCGAAGGAAGGCCCGCGGGCGTTCAAAGATAAGCGCAAGCCGGAGTTCAAAGGCCGGTAACTCTTCTTCGCCGAGCGTCAGGAGAGGGGCGTGGTGGGCGTGAAGCGCACCGGCATCCGCTCCAAACCGCTGACGAAGTTGGCCGGCCGCAGCGGCAGCGGATCGTCCGTGGCCAGCCGCATGTCCGGCAGCCGCTTCAACAGCCGCTCAGCCATTATCGAAAGCTCAAGCCGGGCAAGCTGATTGCCCAGGCAGAAATGCGTGCCGAAGCCGAATGCCATGTGATTGTTGGGATAACGATCGATTCGGAAGTTCTGCGGATCGCCGAACACCGCCTCGTCGAAGTTCGCCGACTCGAACAGCAGGATGACCTTCTCCCCCTGCCTCAGCTGCGTGCCGTGAAACTCGGTGTCTGCCGTGACGGTACGCGCCATGTTCTTCACCGGCGACGTCCAGCGCAGCATCTCCTCGATTGCGTTGGGCAGCAAGGACAAGTCGTTGACCAGACGCGCATGCTGGTCCGGATGCCTCAGCAGCTGAGCGGTGCCACCTGACAACGTGTGCCGGGTGGTTTCGTCGCCACCGATCAGCAGCAGCAGCACCTCGGTGACGATCTCGTGGTCGGCCAGCTTCTGCCCGTCCACCTCGGAATGCACCAGCACACTGACCAGATCGTCGGTCGGCTGCTCATGCCGGTCGGCGATCATCCGCATCATGTATTCGGTGTACGCGGCGAACGCGTCGATGGAGACCTGGAAGTCGTCCTGCTCTATGGTGCTGCTCAAGAAGCTCACCATGTCATCGGACCACTTGAGGAACATCTCGCGTTCCTCCGGAAGCACGCCGAGCATGTCGCCGATGACGGCCATCGGCAGCGGAGCTGCGATGTCCCAGACGAAGTCGCACTCCCCGCGCTCGCAGACCGCGTCGATCAGCGCATCGCACAACGCGCTGATCGACGCTTCCCGGTCCTTGACTCGCTTGCGAGTGAAGCCGGCGTTGACGAGCTTGCGCCGCAACAGATGTGCGGGGTCGTCCATCGCGATCATCATCGGCGGCGCTTCCTGGTCCGGCCGGATGCCGCCCGCGTTGGAGAACAACTCCGGCTGGCGTTCTGCCTCGAGCACCGCCTGATACGTCGCGACTCCGGCCAGCCCGTTGCGGTCGCGGAATACGGGCTCGTGCTCGCGCATCCACTTGTAGACGGACCGCGAATCGCTGGCGTAGAACGCGCCGTCGGTCAGGTCGACGTCCGGCTTGACGGCGGTCATGAGCGCACCGGGGAAGCGTCGCCGAACGACATCTCAACCTGTCCCACCGAGCCCGTCACCAGCGCGCGCTTCGGCAGACCAAGGGAGGCAAGCTCTTTCGCAAATGGGTGATCACCCAACCGCAGACGGGCGCCTCCCAGCCGGTAGCGCACGTCGGAAAGCGACATCTCCCATGGGATTTCGCGGGTGACGCCGTCGAGGTGAGAGTACGCTCGCATCACCTGCTTGCGGGACGTCAGAAATGCCGGAACCGGAAAGCCCCGGCGCAGCTGCATGCCGGCGACCAGCTGGCCGTCGATGCTGAGCTCGAAGAAAAACTGCCGATCGTCGCGAACGTCGAAGTCCGCCATGACCTTTGGAAAGCCCCAGATCGTCCGGCCCGCTTCCAGGGTGAATGCCTGGTCGACGGGAAGGTGGTGGATGAACGCCGCAGCCGCCTGCAGCGCACGGGGCCCGCTCGCGTCCGAGTCGGGCGGGTTGACCATCACCGCGGTCCCGAACTCGTGGTACTGCCCCAAATCACCGGCTAAGTAGTGGACGAGCATCAGCATCACAATGGCGCGGCCCGGCAAGTAGCGACACACCCGCAGGCCGCTGTAGTCGATAAGCTGCTGCGCGGCGTCGGCGTCCACCGAGAACATCGCCAGGTGTTGGTTCGCCTTGCGGATCTTTACCGGCAAGCTGAGCACGGTGCCGGCGATGGTGTGCTGGGAGGCTGGCATGGCGCCCACTGTAGAACGTGTTCTAAATCACTGACAAGCGCTGGTTAGACCAGCTCGGCGACCCGCTTGATCTCGTCGGCGCTGCGCGCGGAAATCACCATCATCGTCACGCCGGCCGCTTCCCAGACGGCGATCTGCTTACGCACGTAGTCGAGGTCGCCGACGATCGCGGCGTCGTCGACCACCTCGTCGGGAATGATCTTGGCGGCCTCGTCCTTGCGGTCGCTGCGGAACAGCCGGGTCACGTCGTCGACGATCTCGCCGTAGCCCATCCGCCGATACACCTCGGCGTGGAAGTTGGTGTCCTCCGATCCCATGCCGCCCATGTACAGCGCGAGGAACGGCTTCATCACCTCGAACGTCGCCGCCCGGTCGTCGGTGACGACGATGTTGGCGGTGGCGCAGATCTCGAACGTCTCCCGGGAACGACGAGCACCCGGTCGCGCGAAGCCCTCGTCGAGCCACTCGTTATACGTGTCCGCCATACGGGGCGTGTAGAAGATCGGCAGCCAGCCGTCGCAGATCTCGGCGGCGAGCGCGACGTTCTTCGGGCCCTCGGCGCCGAGGAAGATCGGGATCTCGGCCCGCAGCGGATGGGTGATGGGCTTGAGCGCCTTGCCCAGACCCGTGGTGCCCTCGCCGCTCAGCGGCAGTGGGTAGTGCGGGCCCGCGCTGGTCACCGGCGCCTCCCGCGCCCACACCTGCCGCACGATGCCGATGTACTCCCGCGTACGCGCTAGCGGCTTCGGGAACTTCTGGCCGTACCAGCCCTCGACCACCTGCGGACCGGACACACCCAGCCCGAGGATGTGCCGGCCGCCGGACAGGTGATCCAGGGTCAGCGCGGCCATCGCGCACGCGGTCGGCGTGCGAGCCGACAATTGCACCACTGAGGTGCCCAGCCGCATCCGGGTGGTCGACGCGCCCCACCAGGCCAGCGGTGTGTAGGCGTCAGAGCCCCACGCCTCGGCGGTGAACATCGCGTCGAAGCCGGACTCCTCGGCCGCCGCCACCAGTTCCGGGGCGTTGGCCGGTGGCTGCGCACCCCAGTACCCCAGTTGTAGGCCCAGCTTCATGACGGTCTCCTGACTCTTGTTAGACCCGTTCTTGCGGCGAAACTTAGAACCTGTTCTACTCGATCACGTGACCGTCAGCCAAAGTAGCCCGGCCTCGATCGACACATCTCTACCGCCCCTTTCGGCGCCGCTAAAACTGTCCTTCGACTACACCCGTTCGGTCGGGCCGATCCTCAGTCAGTTCTTCACAGCGCTACGTAACCGCCACATCGTCGGCATCCGCGGATCCGACGGACGCGTGCACGTACCGCCCGCCGAGTACGACCCGGTCACCTACGAACCGCTGCGCGAGATCGTACCGGTGCAAAGCACCGGCACCGTGGTGTCCTGGACGTGGCAGTCCGAGCCGCTGGAGGGTCAGCCGTTGCAGCGTCCGTTCGCGTGGGCACTGATCAAGCTCGACGGCGCCGACACGCCGCTGTTGCACGCCGTCGACGCCGAGTTACCCGATCAGATCAGCGCCGGCACGCGGGTGCACGCGCACTGGGTCGACGAGCCCGTCGGTGCGATCACCGACATCGCGTATTTCGCGTTGGGCGAGGAAGCGGAACCTGTCGCCGAGACGACCGACGACCGCGACCCGGTAAAGATTGTGGTGGTGCCGGAGTCGATCGAGATCCAGCACAGCGCCTCGCACGAGGAGAGCGCTTACCTGCGGGCGCTGGCCGAAGGCAAGATCATCGGCGCGCGGACCGGCAAAGACGGCAAGGTCTATTTCCCGCCGCACGGCGCGGACCCCGCCACCGGAAGGCCGACAACGGAATTCGTCGAGCTGCCGGATAAGGGCACGGTGACGACGTTCGCGATCATCAACATCCCGTTCGCCGGCCAACGCATCAAGCCCCCGTACGTGGCGGCCTACGTGCTGCTCGACGGTGCGGACATCCCGTTCCTGCACCTGGTGACCGAGATCGACGCCTCCGAGGTGCGGATGGGCATGCGCGTCGAAGCGGTTTGGAAGCCCCGCGAGGAATGGGGACTGGGCATCGACAACATCGACCATTTCCGGCCGACCGGCGAACCCGACGCCGACTACGAGACGTACAAGCACCACCTGTAAAGGGCACCCATGACTGAACGCGACATCGCTGTCGTCGGCTTCGCGCACGCCCCCCACGTGCGTCGCACCGACGGCACCACCAATGGCGTCGAAATGCTGATGCCGTGCTACGCCGAACTGTACGACCAGCTGGGCATCACCAAGGCCGACATCGGGTTCTGGTGCTCGGGGTCGTCGGATTACCTTGCCGGACGCGCGTTTTCGTTCTTGTCGGCAATCGACTCGATCGGCGCGGTCCCGCCGATCAACGAGTCGCACGTCGAGATGGACGCCGCGTGGGCGCTCTACGAGGCGTACATCAAGCTGCTGACGGGCGAGGTCGACACCGCGCTGGTGTATGGGTTCGGAAAATCCTCGGCAGGCAACCTGCGCCGGATACTGGCGTTGCAGACAGACCCATACACGGTCGCACCGCTGTGGCCGGACTCGGTGTCGATCGCGGGCCTGCAGGCCCGCCTCGGGCTCGACGCCGGCAAGTGGACCTTCGAGGCGATGGCCCAGGTGGCGCTGGACTCGTTCGCCGTCGCCGAGCGAACCGACTCGGTGAAACCCGCCAAGAGCGTCAACGAGCTGCTGGAGCGGCCGTTCTTCGCTGACCCCCTGCGCCGGCACGACATCGCACCGATTACCGATGGCGCGTCCGCGATCGTGCTGGCGGCCGGCGACCGGGCTCGCGAACTGCGCGAAAACCCCGCCTGGATCGCCGGTTTCGAGCATCGGATCGAGACGCCGGTGCTCGGTGCGCGAGACTTGACGACGTCTCCGTCGACGGCCGCGTCGGCGAAGGCGGCGACGGGCGGTGACGTCGGCTCGATCGAGGTCGCCGAGATCTACGCGCCGTTCACCCATCAGCATCTGATCCTCACCGAGGCGATCGGGTTGCCGTCGTCAACTAAGGTCAACCCGTCCGGCGGGACATTGGCGGCCAACCCGATGTTCTCCGCGGGTCTGGAGCGAATCGGCTTCGCCGCACAGCATATCTGGGACGGATCCGCACAGCGGGTGCTCGCTCACGCCACCAGCGGCCCTGCGCTGCAACAGAACTTGGTCGCGGTACTGGAGGGACGCTGATGAGCGGGCAGTTGGCTGCGGTGCTCGGCACCGGACAGACGAAGTACGTGGCCAAGCGGCAGGACGTGTCGATGAACGGGCTCGTCCGAGAGGCGATCGACCGGGCCCTGGCCGATTCGGGCTCGACGTTCGACGACATCGACGCCGTTGTCGTGGGTAAGGCGCCCGACTTCTTCGAGGGCGTCATGATGCCCGAACTGTTCATGGCCGACGCGGTTGGCGCCACCGGCAAGCCGCTGATCCGGGTGCATACCGCAGGCTCGGTCGGCGGCTCCACCGGCGTCGTCGCGGCAAGCCTGGTGCAGTCGGGCAAGTACCGGCGGGTGCTGGCGATGGCATGGGAGAAGCAGTCCGAGTCGAATGCCATGTGGGCGTTGAGCATTCCGGTGCCATTCACCAAACCTGTCGGTGCCGGGGCGGGCGGGTATTTCGCGCCGCACGTGCGCGCCTACATCCGCCGGTCCGGGGCGCCGGCGCACATCGGCGCGATGGTGGCTGTCAAGGACAGGCTGAACGGAAGCAGGAACCCGTTGGCCCATCTGCACCAGCCCGACATCACACTGGAGAAGGTGCTGGAGTCGCAAATGCTCTGGGATCCAATCCGTTTCGACGAAACGTGCCCGTCGTCCGACGGCGCGTGCGCCCTGGTGATAGGCGACGAGGACATCGCGGATCGCCGCGTCAAGGAGGGCCACCCCGTCGCGTGGATCCACGCCACCGCGCTGCGCACCGAACCGCTGGCATTCGCCGGTCGCGACCAGGTCAACCCGCAGGCGGGTCGCGACGCTGCCGCGGCGCTGTGGAAGGCGGCGGGAATCACGAGTCCGATCGACGAGATCGACGCCGCCGAGATCTACGGGCCGTTCTCGTGGTTCGAGCCGATGTGGCTGGAAAACCTGGGTTTTGCGCCCGAAGGGGAAGGCTGGAAACTGACCGAAGCGGGCGAAACCGCGATCGGCGGCCGACTCCCGGTGAACCCGTCCGGCGGCGTGCTGTCGTCAAACCCAATCGGAGCTTCCGGTCTGATCCGCTTCGCCGAAGCCGCCAGACAGGTGATGGGCAAGGCGGGCGACCACCAGGTGCCCGGTGCGCGAAAGGCGCTCGGCCACGCATACGGCGGCGGGTCGCAGTACTACTCGATGTGGGTCGTGGGAGCTGACAAGCCGTGATGAGCGCTCGCGCGAAGAACCAACAGCGGATGAAGTACACCTGCAGCATCGCGATGGGACCGATCGACCAACTCATCGACATCGCAAAGACGGCCGAGGAGGTGGGGTTCGACTCGATCGCGCTGCCGGACTCGCTGTTCTACATGGAAAAGCAGTCCGCGGACTACCCATACACACCCGACGGGTCGCGGATGTGGAACGAGAACACCCCGTGGGTGGACCCGCTGATCGCTGCCGCCGCGATGGGCGCGGTGACGTCAAAGCTGCGGTTCTACACGAACGTCATGAAGCTTGGTTCGCGCAACCCTCTTCTGTTGGCCCGTCAGGTCGGCTCAGTCGCCAACCTGACCAACAACCGGTTCGGCTTTGGGGTCGGAATTGGTTGGGCACCAGAGGAGTTCGAATGGTGCGGCGTGCCCTACAAGCGGCGGGGCGCCCGCGTCGACGAGATGATCGAAGTGATCAAGCTGGTCCTCGGCGGCGGAATGGTGGAGTTCCACGGCGAGTTTTACGACTTCGACCGGCTGCAGATGAGCCCCGCACCCAGCGAACCGGTGCCGTTCTACGTCGGCGGCCACACCGACGTCGCGCTGAAGCGCGCGGCGCGGGTCGCGGACGGCTGGACGAGCGCGATGATGACGGCCGACCAGTTGGCGGAAACCATTCGCGCACTGAACAAGTACCGCACGGAGTACGGCCGCGACCACCAGCCGTTCGAGTTCCAGGCGGTGTGCATCGACAAGTTCGGCATCGACGGCCACCGGGAGCTCGCGCAGATCGGTGTCACCGACAACATCGTCATCCCCTGGGTCTTCGACGGTCTAGGCTTCGACGCGCCCTTGAAGGACAAGCAGGATTCGATGAAGCGCTTCGCCGACACCTACATCCACTCGGGATGGCAAGACAAATGACGCCGGCCCACCTGGCGGGCCAACGCTCCCGCGGCGCAGTGGCCGCGCGAGACAAGCAAGCGTGGCTTGACGTGTTCGCCGACGACGCGGTCGTCGAGGATCCGATAGGTCCGTCGCACTTCGACCCCGAGGGCAAGGGCCATCGCGGCAAGGAGGCCATCGCGGCGTTCTGGGACAAGGCGATCGCGCCGACCGACCGCATCGAATTCAATTTCCTCGACACATTCCAGTGCGGCAACGAAGAAGCCAACGTCGGTTCCATCGTCATCACAGCACACGGATACCAAGTCACGGCAGACGGCGTGTTCACTTACAAAGCCAATGACGAAGGCAAACTCGTCGCGCTGCGGGCCTATTGGGAAGTGGACCGCGCCGCCAAGTCCGCCCGCAAGGCGTAGGGACGCGCCGAGTTCAACGACATGGCGCGGCCTACTCGCACTCTTGCGCGACGGCGTCGAGCTCGGCTGCCGGACGCCTACTAGTCGACCGGCTTGAGCCCGGCCTGGTAACGGCGGGCAAGCGCCTGGTACTCGCCCGGGTTCACGTTCACCCACATCTCGGCACCGGTGCCGGCGATGGGTCCTCTGACCTTGGCCGGCGCGCCCGTCACCAACACCTCGTCGGGAATCTTCGTCCCGCCGACCACCAGCGAATGCGCCGCGATCAGGCTACGCGAGCCGATCACCGCCCCGTCGAGCACCGTGCAGTGATTGGCGATCAGCGCCTCGGCTCCCACGTGCACGCCGTGGATGCAGCACATGTGCGCAACCGTCGCGCCCGGCCCGATGTCGGTCGGGATGCCGGGCGGTGCGTGCAGCACGGCGCCGTCCTGCACGTTGGCGCCTTGACGAATGACGATCGGCGCAAAATCAGCCCGCAGTACCGCGTTGAACCACACGGAAGCGCCCGCCTGCACGGTCACGTCGCCGATCAGGACCGCAGTCGGCGCGATGAACGCCTCCGGGTCGATTTTCGGCGCCTTGCCGTCGAACTCAAAGAGGGCCATAGGTCACATATACAGCACCCAATGCCTGCATTTATTGCATACCGATCGGGCAAAACTGTAACGTGTTCTAGTTAGGGAGACAGTGACTGGAGGCACGGACGTGAGCACCGACACCGCCGGCAGCGGTATTCGTGAGATCGACGCCGGCACCCTGCCAGACAGGTATGCCCGGGGTTGGCACTGCCTTGGCCCCGTGACGGACTACCGCGACGGCAAACCGCACGGGATCGAGGCGTTCGGCACCATGCTGGTGGTCTTCGCCGATTCGCACGGCGACATCAAGATTCTCGACGGGTACTGCCGGCACATGGGCGGCAATCTGGCGCAGGGCACCATCAGGGGCGACGAGATCGCCTGCCCGTTCCACGACTGGCGCTGGGGCGGCGACGGCAAGTGCAAGCTCGTGCCGTACGCCAAGCGAACGCCGCGACTGGCCCGCACCCGCGCGTGGCACACCGACATCCGCGGCGGCCTGTTGTTCGTGTGGCACGACCACGAGGGCAATCCACCACAGCCGGAGGTGCGCATCCCGGATATTCCGGAAGTCCACAGCGACGAGTGGACGGACTGGCGCTGGAACTCGATTCTCATCGAGGGATCGAACTGCCGCGACATCATCGACAACGTCACCGATATGGCGCACTTCTTCTACATCCATTTCGGGCTGCCGACGTACTTCAAGAACGTTTTCGAGGGTCACATCGCGTCGCAGTACCTGCACAATGTCGGCCGGCCCGACGTGAACGACATGGGCACCGCATACGGCGAGACCCACCTCGATTCGGAGGCCTCGTATTTCGGGCCCTCGTTCATGATCAACTGGCTGCACAACAGCTACGGCGACTTCAAGGCGGAGTCCATCCTGATCAACTGCCACTATCCGGTGACACAGGACTCGTTCGTGCTGCAGTGGGGTGTCATCGTCGAAAAGCCCAAGGGCATGGACGGAGAGACCACCGACAAGCTGGCCACGGCGTTCACCGAGGGTGTTAGCAAGGGCTTTTTGCAGGACGTCGAGATCTGGAAATACAAGACCCGCATCGAAAACCCGCTGCTGGTCGAAGAGGACGGCGCGGTCTACCAGATGCGCCGGTGGTATCAGCAGTTCTACGTCGACGTCGCCGACGTCACGCCCGAGATGACCGACCGTTTCGAGATCGAGGTCGACACCACGAAGGCAAACGAGTTCTGGCACCGGGAAGTCGAGGAGAACCTGCGCCGCCAGGAGCAAGAAAAAGGACAGGCCACGCAGGTCTCGCAATGAGCGACGAACCGCGCGTCCCGACCGTCGACGAGCTGGCCCGCTCGATGCTGTTGATCCACGGCGGCCACGACGACCACTCCGGCACTGAAGGGACGCGATCTCGTTCGAAGAACGCGGCCGCGGACCCACGTCGCGCGGCCGCGCTGCGCGAATCCACCCAACGCGACCGCGAGCGCTATCTCACGGCTGGTCTGCAGCCGGTCGACTGCCGTTACTGCCACGTCTCGGTTCTCGTCAAGAGGCTCGGCCCGGGACACACGTCCGTGCAATGGAATTCGGACGCCACGCAGCGCTGTGCCTACTTCGCCGACATCCGGCAGTCAGGCGGGCTGACGGCGCGCAGCCGGAGCTGTCCCAGGCTGGCCGACAGCATCGAGCACGCGATCGCCGAAGGCGTGTTGGACGCTGTCTCGAGCGCGCAGTCGCCCGGCGACGGCTAGCCCTTCCACCGCGAGCAGACGCATTAGTCGTGCGTTATGACCTCCTCGGGACTTCGACCGTTGGTCTGACTAGACTAGATGCCGACGACGCGGCCGCCGAATGTTGACTTATGGCACGGAGATTGGGAATTTGCGTGGAAAAAGCAGACACTCGCCGCGGGGTGCCGCGTCTAAGTCAGGCCCGCGAAACGCTCCTTCACCTGATCGGCGGTGAGGCCGTAATCCTCGAGGGCATACGTGTGTTTCGGTGCGCGCGGGCCCTTCTTGCTCGCTTCGTAGGAGGCTTCGACAGCGGCCCGGCCTTCCTCGGTGAATTCGATCCCGAAGTGGCGGTAGATGTCCTCGACGACTTTCAACGGATTGGCCGTGAACTCGAAATAGTCCAGGTCGTAGAACTGCGCCGGATCACGCTTGGCGCGTTCGGCATTGAATAGCCGTAGGCCGCGCGACCACGTCTCCAGAGCATCCCGGCCGATCACTTCGCCGGTGAAGCTGTTAGACCAGCCCTCTGCGGTGTGCTGGGCCAGTGAGCACATCGAAGCCATGATCGTTTCCGCCGGGCGGTGGCACTGTACGACCAACGCATCGGGATACGTGGCGAACAGCGCGTCGAGCGCGAACAAGTGGCTGGGGTTCTTGAGCACCCATCGCTTCTCGGCATCGTTGAGGCCGATCAGTTGAAGATTCCTGCGGTGCCGCTGATATGACTTGGTCCAGTCCTGCCTCGCGAGCCACTGCGAGTACGTCGGTATGTGGGCGAGCGTCTCGTAAGACACCGAATGCAGCGACTGCCGCAGCAACTGCCAGCACTCCTCGACCTCGTCGGCGGTCATGAAATGCAGGCCGGTGTAATCGGGGTTCTCGGCGTGCGCCTTGGTGAACTGCGCATCGAGTTGCGCGAAAATCGGGTTTTCGGGCCATGTTTCACGCGGCGGCCTCGGCTGCGGATATTCCGCCAGCCACAGCTCCAAGCCCTGGTGTGCCGGATCTGCCGTCAGCAGCCGATGGATCAAAGTAGTTCCGGTGCGTGGCAATCCAGTGACGAAGATCGGGCGCTCAATCGTCACATCGGCATGCTCGGGGTACTGCTTCCATGCTGCCTCGGAGACCAGCCGTGCGACCAGCGCGTTACGAACGAAGAACCGGCACATCTTGCTGCCGAATTCGGTCAGATCGGCATCTCGGCGATAGGACTCAAGCAGCGTGGCGAGCGCCTCGCGGTAGTTGTCGTCTTGGGAGCCGAAGTCGTCGAGCCCGCACGCCTTCGTGGCCGATGCGTGCAAGTCGTCGACGGTTCCGACATCGGTACGTCCTGACATCAGGCCTTGTACTCCCCGCAGTTCACGTCGAGCGTCTGGCCGGTGATGCCGCTGGACAGATCGCTGGCGAAAAAGATGATGGCCGAAGCAACTTCGTCCTCGGTGGGCAGGCGCTTCAAGTCGGAGTTCGCGGCCGTCGCGCCGTAGATCTGCTCCACTGTGGTGCCGTACTTGCCGGCCTGGTGGTTGAAGTAGCTTTTCAGCGTTTCTCCCCAGATATACCCCGGAGCAACCGAATTCACTCGAATTCCCTGCTCGCCGAGCTCCGTCGCCAGCGACTGTGACATCGCCAGCAGGGCCGATTTGGCCATCTTGTAAGCACCGTACTTGGCCTGAGAGTGACGGATCACCATCGAGTTGACGTTCACCACGGAACCGTTGGCCTCTGCGAGCAGGGGCGTAAAGCCCTGAATCAGCCGCAACGCACCCAGCACGGTGAGCTCGATCGCATCACGGATGTGCTGAAATGTCGTGTTGGCCAACGGTTTCATAGAGGGAACCCGAAATGCGTTATTGATCAGCACGTCCATACGCCCGTATGCGGCCAGTGACGCGTCGACGAGGTTCTTGACCTGCTCGTCGTCGGTGATGTCGGTCGCCACCGCCACCGCACGCCTGCCGGTGTCGGTGATCTCCTTGGCGACGTCGTCGAGACGTTCAGCCGTCCGGGCCGCTAGCACCAGGTCGGCGCCCTGCCCAGCGCAGCGCCGCGCCAGCGTAATGCCCAGCGCGGGCCCTACCCCGCTGATGCACACCACTTTTCCTTCCAACAAACCGTGCGACATCGATTCACCCCAGCATTCTCGTGGCGATTGCATCCTGCCGCTGGGCAATTCGTTCGCGCCAATCCCCGTCGGTTATCTTGTTGCGCTCATAGAACGGAAGCGCGGCGGCGACCGCGTCGAAGTCCACCAACTCCGCAGTGGGCCCGTCGGCCTCGGTGAGCTCCCGCGAAACGCGCTGCCATCGGAACTGAAGGAAACCCTTGCGATGGCCGAGTGTTTCTACCCAGTTGGTCACGCCCGGGCTGCGGTCTGACACCACAATCCGGATCTTGCCGTCCGGATCCGCCTGCGCCTGAGCGGCATTGAGCGATGTCTGGTGATTGATGTAGTCCAGCGAGATGTACCACAGGCTGCCGAGCTGGAAACCGAGGTACGGCGCATCCGACACCGGAATGGTGATAACCAGCGCCTGGTCCGGCGTCAGTTCGAAATGGCCCACCGACGAGTACTGAGTCGCCAGCCCGCCTGGCGTGAGACGCGGTGGGACCAGCGTGTTGGGCGGCAGGTTGAGGTAGAACCACTTCGGGAATTGCAGCCAGGTCTTGATGCGGTTTACCAGCTGCTTTCCTGCAGTGGCGTAACGCTTTTCGATGATTTCCCGGGTGAGCGGCGGCGGGGCTGTGCCGGCTGTGTCCACCCGCTTGATAGCGATGGTGCCCCGCCGCTGCGACCAGTCGCCGTAGACCTCGCGCACCACCAGCTGCGCCGGGCTCTTCGGGGTGAAACGCCATTCGTAGCTGCCATCGGCGGCGATGTCGAGCTCCCGGTCGTCGAACGCGGCTTCGCTCACCGGCACTCCCTCGTCGGTGTACTCGCCGCCGAGCAGCTGGAAGCTCAGGTCCGTGGTCGTGCCTCGCACTCCCGACACGACGTATTCGTGGCCGGGCTGCACCCGTGTGCCGAAGTACAGCGTGTCGGGGTTGTCAAGGCCCATCTTCGTGAACGGGCCGGTGCCGCTGAGGAAGAACGGGTGGTCGCGGTCGTAGTGGAACGACACGTGCGTGCAGGCAGCGATGCCCTGGGCGAGATACTGCAGGCCCTCGATCAGGTCAGCGTCGGTTTCGATGTGAGGGGCGGCGGCAACGAGCTTTTCGGCCTCGGCGATCGCTGCAGCCAACGGGTCGGTGTACATGCGGGCCTTCTCTGCCGGATGAGTAGTGGTGCCGCCGAGACTAGAACGTGTTCTAACTCATCGTCAATATACTGTTCCATGCTGTTTCATATTTGAACCGAGGGATATAGAATTCGGCGCGTGGATGACGTGACCCCCCGCCGGGCGTCCCCGCCCGCCGACCGTGTACTGCGCGTCCTCGACTTCCTGTCGCAGCATCCACAGCAGCGGTTCGGGGTGTCTGAGCTGGCTCGGCGCACGGAGCTCACCAAACCGACCTGCCTGGGCATCGCCTCCACCCTGGCGGACGCCGGCTACCTGATCAGAGACGCCCGGGACAAGACGTACCGGCTGGGCCCGGCCTTGATCAGACTCGGTCACCGCGCCCAGGAGTCGATGCGGGTCAGCCCCGCCGCGCGTGAGGAATTGCGAAGGCTCTCAACGCGATTCGCCACCATCGCTGCGCTCTCGGCGGTGGTCGATGACCGCATCACGTTGCTCGAGCTCGTGGCTCCCGCGGGCGCACGCGTCGGTGTCGAGGTCGGGCAGAGTTATCCGTTCGCACCACCGGTCGGGCTGATGTTCGTGTTGTGGGATGACGATGCCCTCCGTAACTGGCTGGCCAAGGAGCCGACGATCCCGCTGCGCACCGATACCGACCGCCTGCACCGGGTGATCGCCGAATGCCGAGCGGACGGCTATCTGGTTGAGCGGCTCACCCCGGGCGGTCAGCGGCTCTATGCGCTGATGGCGGGAGTGTCCAGCAGCTTGCCCGACGAACTGCGCGCGCTGCTGGGCGAGATCGTGTCCGACATCGGCGAGCGGGTGTACCTGCGCAGCGAATCCGCCGGCGCGCGCCAGCGGCACGACATCAGCGTGATCTCGGCACCGGTGTACGACCATCACCAGAGGCAAGCCATGGTGGCGTCACTGCAGATCGGCCGGGCACTGACCGATGCGGAGATCACCGATCGCGCCCGGGCGTTGATGGCGGCGGCAGGCGCGCTCACCGCGCAACTCGGCGGTGCTAAACCGCCACGATGAGTGGCGGCCTGCTGGCTACCCCTCGTTCGCCAGCAGGCCGCCATTCCCCGTCGCGAGCGCGCCCCCACGCGCTCGTGCAGAGGTGACCCCCCGTGGGGACCACAACAGGTCGCTCAGCGCGCCGAGCACCTGTCCCGGCGTCACCTGGTATTCGCACTGGTTGTTGAGATCGACCAGCGGTTGCTGAATCGCGTGAAGATCTGCCGCTTCCTGAGGATGGGCGCCGAAATAGGAGTTGAACGCGCCCTGAGCCGCGAACGGCGACTGCTTGGCAACGTCGGCCAGCGCCGCGTTCGTGTCCGGATGCACCTGCAGGTAGAGCGAAATCTCCCGATTGACCTTGCTGATCGTCTCGGTCAGGGTCGAGGCGCTGCAGTTGTCGGCCGCGGCCGCAGCCGTCGGAGTCGAAGTCGGGGTCGGCGAGGGCGTCGTGGTCGGGTCACCTTTGGCGTGCGGCAGGACGACGATCGCCGTCGCGACGCCGGACAGCACGGCGGCCGCGATGAAGCCGAGCACGCCTCTCCGGATCATTCCTCTGGCAATGGTCACTGGTCTTGCTCCTCAGTTCTGGGACAGGTAGCTGCTATATCGACGGCCGTGATCGTCGCGTTACGACGCATCAGCCCCACTGGTCCCAGCAGCACCTGTGATCCGTCACCATAGGAGAGTGCGCGTTCGCCTTTTGTGCAGCATGACGGTGGCGGCGGTTATGGTCTTGCCGTCCTGCTCCGGCGGTTCCGAGCCGTTTGGAAATGCCGGCCAGACGCCGACGACCCGGCCGTCCACCACCGTCGCGAGTCCGGCCACAGGGCCGCCCGCTCCTCCTCGTGCCCCGACCGCTTCCGCCAAGAAGTGGATCGACCTGAACGTCGGCGACTGTCTGGCAGAGCCGCCGCCCACCGACCCCAGCGTGGTCACCGTGGCGATCGTCGACTGCGCGACCTCGCACATGTCGGAGGTGTTCTACCGCGGCGCCTTGACGGTCAATGCGGCGGTTCCGGAAGTCGCCAACCCGGCGTGCAGTGCGCAGTTTCCCCGGTACACCGGCAGGGCCGTCGAGGGCAGCGGACTCGCGGTGACCTATCTCGTCGACTCGAACCAGGACCGGACCACGATCGACCCGACCACCGGCCCTGCGCCGAGCACCGTCATCTGCCTGCTGGCGGACGCGAACGGCGGCCCCTTGACAGCTTCCGCACGCCGCTAATGCCCCCGCCCCCCTCCACGAGCAGACGCAAATGTCCCCGAAATCGGGGAGGTTAGGGCGCTTTTGCGTCTGCTCGCGCGGGAGGTGACTCTTGCTCGCGCTTGATCTCCAGCGCGATGTCGATCAGTTGGTCCTCCTGGCCGCCGATCAGCTTGCGCTGGCCGGCGCGGTGCAGGAGCTCGTGAGCCGGCACGCCGTAGCGCTCGGACTGCCGGATCGCGTGCTTGAGAAAGCTCGAGTACACGCCGGAGTAGCCCATGATCAGCGCGTTGCGGTCAAGCAGGCACTCGGCGGGCATGGCCGGTGCGACGACTTCTTCTGCCGCGTCGGCGATGTCGAAGAAGTCGATGCCGGTCTTGACGCCGATCTTGTCGAACACCCCGATCAGCGCTTCGACCG
>JBLNEK010000099.1:0-8826 GCA_050262635.1 Candidatus Sericytochromatia bacterium
TGGTTGGTCCAATTCTGCCGCCGGGACTGATACGGCTGCTCGATCGTCACCTGGATGTGGCTCCGTGGTCGTCAGTTGCGCAGAGATGATATTTGATCAAAAATTCTGTTGCCCCGGTCACACTATGGCCTCGGCCGGTCGGGTACAACCCCGGGCGTTCATCGATGCGCGGAGGGGGCCGGTGAACGCACCAGCCGTGCGGCGCGAACAGCTCTCCGACGAAGTCGCCGGACATCTGCGCGCGGCGATCATGGGCGGTTCGCTGCGGCCGGGGACGTTCATCCGCCTCGACGAGACGGCCAGCCAGTTGGGCGTCAGCATCACCCCGGTGCGCGAGGCGCTGCGCACGCTGCGCGGCGAAGGCATGGTGGTACTCGAGCCGCACCGCGGCCACGTCGTCGCGCCGTTGTCGCGCCGCGATGTCGAGGACATCTTCTGGCTGCAGTCGACGATCGCCCGCGAGCTCGCGGTCTCCGCTTCGCAGCGGATTTCCGATTCCGAAGTCGACGAACTCGACCGCTGCACCGACGCACTGGCCGAGGCGGTCGCCGACGCCAACGCCGAGGCGGTCGCCGCGGCGGAGTTCGCCTACCACCGGACCTTCAACCACGCGGCCGGGCGGATCAAGCTGGCGTGGTTCCTGCTGCACGTCGCCCGTTACATGCCGCCGCTGATCTACGCCCAGGATCCCGAGTGGGGCGCGCTGGCCGTCGACAACCATCGGCGGCTGGTGACGGCACTGCGCCGGCACGACACCGACGAGGTGCTCGCGCTGACCGCCTGGCAGTTCGACGACGGGGCCAAGCGGATGATCGCCCGCCTCGAGCGCTCCGGCGTCTGGACCTGAGCCCGGGCTCACCTGCCCGTATTCCAGGCGGTCCTGACTCGACGAACGCCGCCCTGGTTACCGCCTCGAGGCTAGGCGTTCAGCTGCTCGGCGCGCTTCTTCAGGTTGTCGGCGAGGTAATCCAGCGCGTCGTTGACGATCTTTCTCACCATCGGCTTCGGCACGGCCATCTTCGTCTCGACGTCGAGGTCGACCGTCAGCAGCGACGTGCCGCCCATCCCGACCACCGAGAAGTTCTGCTGCTGCTTGGAAAACAGGTCGCCCTGCTGCAGCACCGTGTAGATCTCGGCCGGGCTCGGGTAGTAGACCGCGCAGATGTAGGTGCCATCCATGCCTTGCACGGACACGTCGACCCGCAGCTGACTGGGCCGGCCGTCGTCGTAGCGGGCGAGCACCCAGCAGCCCTTGATCTCTTCGTTCCACTCGGGGTAGGCCTCGAAGTCCGCGACGATCGACATGATCGTCTCGGGCGTCGCCGCCACCTCTACAGTCTTGCTGACAACCGGCATCAGGGCTGCGGCTCCGGAGCCGGCACCGCGCCCAACGGCACACCGAGCGGCGAGTCCTCACGCACGGCCGGGTCGCGGATCAGCCCGCGCAGCAGCGCAGTGCTGAATTCGATCGCGATCTCCTCGGCACTGCGCCGGCCGGTCGGTCGCAGCCAGCGGTAGGCGCCCAGGACCATCCCGATGTAGCCGAGCGCCAGCACGTGTGAGTCGCATTCGTAGAACTCGCCGCTGGCGATCCCGCGGTCGATCACGTCGCGGACGTGCTCGTAGACCGTGGTCTCGGCGGCGCGGACGTAGGCCACCTGCTCCTCGGTAAACCACTCCGTGATGTACGGGCTCTCCTGGAAGTAGACGGCCGCGCCCTCGATGTTGTTGGCGATGTTCTCCAGCAGACGGCGCGTGAAATGGAAGATCGCCTCGCGCGCCGTCCACCCCGGCTCGTCGTGCACCGCGGCGACGGTCCTGTCGGCCGCCTCCCGGTAGATGTCGAACAGGATCAGCGACTTGCTGGCGTAGTAGTGGTACACCGTGGCCTTGTTCAGGCCGACGACGTCGGCGACGTCGTTGATCCGCGTGCCGTGGTATCCGCGGGCCGCGAAAAGTTTCGTCGCGACGGCGAGCAGCTCCTCACGGCGCGACAGTTCGGCACCGCCGTTCTGGGGTGCCGATGAGTCGCCGTTTGGTCGCATGGCGACTCACTATATTTCGCGCCCTCGGTCACTACCCAATCAACCGGTTGGGTAGCGAGACTTCTCGCGCGGGACGGTGACGGGGCATAGACTCGGTTCGCTGCAGCCGACAACGAGGGGGTGCGCACGTGGACCCGAATCCGGACTACGACGCCAGCGACGAGATCGAGTACTTCTTCGGCTGGTTCGCCTGGGGTCTGCGGGGCATTTCCGGCCCGGGCGGCGGTCTGCCGCCGCCGGCCTATCCGCCCGTCTAGCGCAGCACGCTTGCTCCCCCGTCGACGGGGATGACTGCGGCCGTGATGTAGGTGCTGGCCCGGCTGGCCAGAAACACCGCGATGCCGGCGATGTCTTCGGGCTGACCGATCCGCCCCAGCGGCAGGTGCGCGCCCACCGCTTCGGCGCCCGGCGCCAGGATCGCCTTGGTCATTCGTGACTGGAACAGCCCCGGCGCGATCGCGTTGACCAGGATCTCCGGTGCCAGTTCGCCCGCTAGATGCTGGGTGAGCATGTGCACGCCGGCCTTGCTGGCGCTATACGAGAAGTTGTCGCGGCCCCGCGCGGGCGGCCGGATGCCGTCGATGCTGCCGGTGTTGACGACGCGCGCGGGATCACCGGGAGTCGACGCCGCCTTCAGTAGTGGCACAAGCGCGCGCGTCAGCAGGAAGACGCCCTTGATGTTGACCGCGAGGATCCTGTCGAAGCCCGACTCCGGGAACTCGTCGAACGGCGCCCCCCACGCCATGCCCGCATTGTTGAACAGCGCGTGCACCGCCTCCTCGCGCTCGGTCAGCGCCGACGCGAACGTTTCCACTCCCTCGACGGTGCCGAGGTCCGCCGGGATCGCGGCGACGGGGCCGAGCGGCGACAGCGCCTCCACGGCGGCGCCGAGTTCGTGCTCCTTGCGGGCGGACAGGTAGACCTTGGCACCGGCCTCCAGCAGCCCGCGCGCCATCATCAGGCCGATCCCCCGACCTCCGCCGGTGACCACGGCGACCTTGCCGTCGAGTCGAAACAAGTCTGCAACCATGGCCACCAGTCTGCTGCCCGGCCTGCGCCGCTTGACAGACTGGCCCGGTGCGCAAAGACGCCAGGTGCTGGCTCACCGACATGGACGGCGTGCTGGTGCGCGAAGATCACGCGTTGCCCGGCGCCGCCGACTTTTTGCAGCGGCTCGTTGATGCCGAGCGCAGATTCCTTGTGCTGACCAACAATTCGATCTTCACGCCACGCGATCTGGCCGCCCGGCTGGCGCGGTCCGGGCTGCAGGTGCCCGAGGAGTCGATCTGGACGTCGGCGCTGGCAACCGCGGCGTTCCTCGACGACCAGCTGCACGGCGGCTCGGCCTACGTGATCGGCGAGGCCGGGCTGACGACGGCGCTGCACAGCGTGGGCTACACCCTCACCGACATCGACCCCGACTTCGTCGTGCTCGGCGAAACCCGCACCTACTCGTTCGAGGCGATCACGAAGGCGATCCGGCTCATCGGCGGCGGAGCGCGGTTCATCGCCACCAATCCCGACGCGACCGGCCCGTCGGCCGAGGGGCCGCTGCCCGCCACCGGCTCCGTCGCCGCGCTGATAACGAAAGCCACCGGCCGCGAGCCGTACTTCGTCGGCAAGCCCAACCCGATGATGTTCCGCAGCGCGCTCAACCGGATCGAGGCGCACTCGGAAACCACGGTGATGATCGGCGACCGGATGGACACCGACGTCGTCGCGGGCATCGAAGCCGGGCTGGAGACGATCCTCGTGCTCAGCGGCTCGACGTCGCTTGACGAGGTGGAGAACTACCCGTTCCGGCCCAGCCGGATCCTGCAGTCGATCGCCGACGCGATCGAACTCATTTGACCCCGAGTTTGCGCCAAGTCCATCACTTTCGCTTTCATTGATGGCTATGCCCGAAATGAATCGCCGCCGCATGATGCTGATGACCGGGGTGGGAGCGTTGGCAATGGCCGCGGTCCCGGTGACCCTTCCAGCGACCCGAGCCCTGCCGAAAGCCCGCTCCGCGAGCTACGTCTTCTCCGACGAGTTCGACGGTCCCGCCGGGTCGGCCCCCGATCCGTCCAAATGGATGGTGTCGAAAGCCCGCGAGACGATGAAGGATCCGACCTTCTGGGAGCTGCCGGAGAACGTCGGGCAGTACCGCGACGATCGCCGCAACGTCTACCTCGATGGCAACTCCAACCTCGTCATCAAGGCGTTCAAGGAGGGCAACACCTACTACGGCGGCAAGGTCAACACCAGGTGGGAGGGCGGCATCGGCCACACCTGGGAAGCCCGCATCAAACTGGAGTGCATGACGCCTGGTGCCTGGCCCGCCTTCTGGCTGTCCAGCGACGCCGACGGCGAAATCGACATCGTCGAGTGGTACGGCAACGGCAACTGGCCGTCTGCCACCACCGTCCACGCCAAGGCGAACGGCTCCGAGTGGGCCACGCAGAACATCGCGCTGGACAGCGCCTGGCACACCTGGCGAGTCCAGTGGGACGACGCGGGCATGCGCTTCTGGAAGGACTACACCGACGGAGCGCAGCCGTATTTCACGGTGCCGGCTAATTCCCTGGCGGACTGGCCGTTCAACAACCCCGGCTATAAGGTGTTTCCGATTTTCAACCTCGCGGTCGCCGGTTCCGGCGGCGGCGATCCGAGCGGGGGTAAATATCCCGCGCAGATGCTCGTCGACTACATCCGCGTCTGGTAGCTACAGCGCCTTCAGTTCCTCGGTGACCGCGCTGACGGACTTCTTCGCGTCCCCGAACAGCATCGTGGTGCCCTGCCCGTAGAACAGCGGGTTGTCGATACCGGCGAACCCGGAGTTCATCGACCGCTTCAGCACGATCACCGACTTGCTCTGGTCGACGTTGAGGATCGGCATGCCGTAGATCGGCGAGCTGGAGTCGCTGCGCGCCGCAGGATTGGTGACGTCGTTGGCGCCGATGACGAGCGCGACGTCGGTCCGGCTGAACTCGTCGTTGATGTCGTCCATCTCTTTCATCGCGTCGTAGGGCACGTCGGCCTCGGCGAGCAGCACGTTCATGTGGCCGGGCATCCGTCCCGCGACCGGATGAATCGCGTATTTGACTGGCACGCCGCGCTTTTCGAGCAGCGCGGCCATGTCCTTGACCGCGTGCTGGGCCTGCGCGACGGCCATGCCGTACCCGGGCACCACAATCACCTGGTTGGCGTACGCCATCTGGATCGCGGCGTCGGCGGCCGAGGTGGACTTGACGGTGTGGCCGGGTCCATCGCCTCCGCCTACCGCCACGCCGCCACCGCCGAAGCCGCCGGCGACGATCGCCGGGATCGAGCGGTTCATTGCCTTGGCCATCAGGTTCGTCAGGATCGAGCCGGATGCGCCGACGATCATGCCGGCGACGATCATCGCGGTGTTGTTCAGCGCCAAACCCGCTGCGGCGGCTGACAAACCGGTCATCGCGTTCAGCAGCGAGATCACCACCGGCATGTCGGCGCCGCCGATCGGCAGCACCACCATCAGCCCCAGCAGCGCCGCGGCGGCCAGCACGCCGATCATCCACCACAGCGGCACGCCTCCGCCCGGATGGGCGCCGAGCCCGATCACCACCGCGCAGGCGATCGCGGCCAGCAGCAGCAGCACGTTGAGCACCTGCTGCGCCCTGCCGGGCAGGCCGATCGGCCGCTGCGGCAGGATCTCCTGCAGCTTGCCGAACGCGATCAGCGAGCCCCAGAACGAGATCGAGCCGATGATCGCGGCGAACAGCGACGCCACCACGATGTGCGCGGTGGGCTCCTCCCCGTGCTTGAATGCCGAAAACCCTTCGGTGTCAATGAACTCCGACAGCGCGATCAGTGCGACCGTGCCGCCGCCGACGCCGTTGTAGAACGCCACCAATTGCGGCATCGCGGTCATTTTCGTCAGCCGCGCCGGCGGTACGCCCAGAGCCACACCGAGTAGCAGTCCGGCGATGATCAGCGGCCAGTGCTCGGTGTGACGGATCGCGATCAACGTGGCGATGAGCGCAATCCCCATACCCGCTGCGGCAATCCAGTTGCCGCGCACGGCGGTCCTCGGGCCGGTCAAGCCCATCAGGCCGTAGATGAACATCGCAATCGACAGCAGGTACAGCAGGACGACGAGGTAGTTCATCGGTGCTGTCTCCTCTTCGCGCAAGCGCTCATCGGTGCTGTCTCCTCTTCGCGCAAGCGCTCATCGGCCGCCCTGGCCGTTCGTATCAACCTTGACGGGTTCAGGTTTCTTGCCTTTGAACATCCCGAGCATGCGGTCGGTGACGACGAACCCGCCGACGACGTTGAGCGTCCCGAACACCACCGCCACGAAGAGGATGATCTGGATGGCAAGCGACGGGTGTTCGACCCTGCCGAGCACCACGAGCGCACCGATCAGCACGATGCCGTGGATCGCGTTGGTCCCCGACATCAGTGGCGTGTGCAGCGTGTTCGGCACTTTCGAGATCACCGCGAAACCGACGAACCCGGACAGCACCAGGATCGCCAGGTTGGCGAGCAACTGGTCGTACATCTAGCTCTCTCCTCTAGTAACGCATGCGCCGGCCAGGATCTCGTCGTCGAAGTCCGGCGCCAACGCCCCGTCTTTGACCAGAAGCTCCAGCAGCGCGGTGATGTTTTTGCTGTACAGCTCACTGGCATGCTCTGGCATCGTGGCGGGGAGGTTCAGCGGCGAGGCGATGGTCACGTCGTGCTTGACGACGGTGCGGCCAGGCTCGGTCAACTCGCAGTTGCCGCCCGCTTCGCCGGCCAGGTCCACCACCACGCTGCCGGGCGCCATCCCGGCGACCGCCTCGGCCGTCACCAGCCGCGGCGCCGGCCGCCCGGGCACCAGAGCGGTGGTGATCACCACGTCGAACCCCTTGATCGCCTCCTCCAGCTTCTTCTGCTGCTGGGCGCGCTCCTCATCGGTCAGCTCGCGCGCGTAGCCGCCCTCGCCGGCGGCTTCGATGCCCAGGTCCAGCCACTGCGCACCGACCGAGCGGACCTGCTCTGCGACCTCGGGCCGCACGTCGTATCCGCTGGTGCGGGCGCCGAGCCGCTTGGCCGTCGCCAGCGCCTGCAGGCCAGCCACGCCGACGCCCAGCACGAGCACCGTCGCCGGCTTCACGGTGCCGGCCGCGGTGGTGAGCATCGGGAAGAACCGGGTCAGCTCACCGGCCGCCACCAGCACCGCCTTGTAGCCGCCGACGTTGGCTTGCGACGACAGCGCGTCCATCGCCTGAGCGCGCGAGATCCGCGGGATCGCCTCCAGCGCGAACGCCTGCACGCCGACTTGCTTCAGTGCGTGGATCTGGTTGTCGGCATCCCGCGGGGCCAGGAATCCGATCAGCGTCTGGCCGCTGCGCAGGCGGCCGACTTCGCCAGCGGTCGGGGGTGCCACCTTCACCACGACGTCGGCGCCCCAGGCGTCGCCGATCGTCGCGCCGGCTTCGGTGTAAAGGTCGTCGGGCAGCAGCGCGCCTTCGCCGGCGCCGGCTTCCACCACCACCGCGAGACCGCGGCCGGTCAGCGTGTGCACGGCCTTCGGCACCAGCGCGACCCGGCGCTCGCCGTCGCCGGACTCCTTGGCCACTCCGATGGTCGGAGCCGCCCGGCCGGCGACATCAGGACTCGTCTTGTCTGTCATCTCATCTTCCCGGTATGCATGCTGCATGCCCGTCGACCGCCTGCTGCCCACGGACGAGGCGGCTGACCTCATCGTTCTTGCCCGCAATATCGCCGACAAGGTGTTGACGCCGATCGTCGACGCGCACGAGAAAGCGGAATCATATCCCGAGGGGGTGTTCGGCCAACTCGGCGCCGCCGGTCTGCTGAGCCTGCCGCAGCCGGTGCAATGGGGCGGCGGCGGCCAGCCCTACGAGGTGTACCTGCAGGTCCTCGAGGAGATCGCCGCGCGCTGGGCGGCGGTCGCGGTGGCCGTCAGCGTGCAGAGCCTGTCGTGTCATCCGCTGTTGGAGTTCGGGTCCGACGAGCAGCGGCGCCGCTGGCTGCCGGGCATGCTGTCCGGCGAGCAGATCGGCGCGTACAGCCTCTCGGAGCCCCAAGCCGGCTCCGACGCCGCCGCTCTGCGGTGCGCGGCGACGCGCACCGAGGACGGATACGTCATCAACGGATCGAAGTCGTGGATCACGCACGGCGGTCGGGCCGACTACTACACGTTGTTCGCCCGCACGGGGGAAGGGTCGCGTGGAATCTCGTGCTTCCTGGTGCCAGCCGGCCTTGCCGGGCTGTCCTTCGGCAAGCCGGAGGAGAAGATGGGCCTGCATGCCATTCCGACCACGTCGGCGTTCTACGACCACGCCGCCATCGACGCCGAGCGGCTCATCGGCGAGGAGGGTCAGGGCCTGCAGATCGCGTTCTCGGCGCTGGACTCCGGGCGGCTGGGCATCGCGGCGGTCGCGGTCGGGCTGGCGCAGGCGGCGCTGAACGAGGCTGTTGCGTACGCGAACGAGCGAACGACGTTCGGCCGCAAGATCATTGACCACCAGGGCCTGGGTTTCCTGCTGGCCGACATGGCCGCCGCGGTGACCGCTGCCCGGGCTACGTACCTCGACGCCGCGCGCCGCCGCGACGCCGGGCGCCCGTACTCCACACAGGCCAGCGTCGCCAAGCTCACGGCCACCGACGCCGCGATGAAGGTCACCACCGACGCGGTGCAGGTGTTCGGCGGGGTCGGCTACACCCGCGACTACCGCGTCGAGCGCTACATGCGGGAGGCAAAGATCATGCAGATCTTCGAGGGCACCAACCAGATTCAGCGCCTGGT
>JBLNEK010000100.1:0-16153 GCA_050262635.1 Candidatus Sericytochromatia bacterium
TGTCGATGGCCCCGAGCACCTACTATGCGGCCAAGACCCGCCGTCCGTCGCAGCGGGCCTGCCGTGACGCCGTCCTGGGTCCGGCGCTGGTCCAGTTGTGGAAGGACAACTACTGCGTCTATGGGGCGCACAAGCTGTGGAAAGCCGCACGTCGGGCCGGTTACGACGTGGGCCGCGATCAGGTGGCCCGGCTGATGCGGGCCGCCGGCATCGAAGGGGTGCGTCGCGGCAAACGAGTCCGCACCACCAAAGCAGACCCTGGCGCCAGGCGGCATCCCGATCTGGTCAAGCGCAACTTCACCGCGACTGCCCCCAACCAGTTGTGGGTGACCGACCTGACCTACGTGCCGACCTGGGCCGGCGTGGCGTACGTCTGCTTCATCACCGACGCTTTCAGTCGGATGATCGTCGGCTGGCGGGTCGTGTCGAACATGCGGACCACGATGGTGCTCGACGCCATTGAGATGGCCCGCTGGTCACGCGGAAACACGCTGCCGGGCTTGACATGTCACTCCGACGCCGGATCGCAATTCACGTCCGTTCGTTACGGTGAACGCCTCGCCGAGATCGGTGCGGTACCCTCCATCGGATCCGTCGGGGACAGCTTCGATAACGCCCTCGCGGAGACGGTGAACGGCTACTACAAGTCTGAGCTGATCTACGGACCGGCCCGCACCGGCCCCTGGAAGACCGTCGAGGATGTCGAACTGGCCACCCTGAGCTGGGTGCACTGGCACAACACAGCGCGTCTGCACGGCTACCTCAACGACCTACCGCCCACAGAGTTCGAAACCATCTTCTACGCTACGAAACGGACCGGCCAACCCCTGGTCGAAATCCAATAGCCCGAGCCTCCACCGAACCCAGGGCGATTCAGTTCCTGGTGTGGCTAAGGGCAGAGCACGTCCATCCCGAACGGCTTCGTCACCGGCGCCCGTTCCGAGCCGCCGACCGCCGTTCCGGTGATCCGATAGGTCTTGCCGTCTTTGACGACCTGAGCACTTCCGTGCCCAGTGCCTTTTCCGTACCCGAACGGGACACCGTTGATCTCGCCGAGTCCGAGCATTCCGACCTGCGGCGGATTGTCGTTGGTCACGGTCGCAAAGACATGGTCGTTCTTCTGACCGATCGTGATGAACGTGACGGTGTCGAGCGAGTTGTCGCAGGTGACCGGCCCGTGGGGATTCTGGTCTTGCCCGTCGACAACGACCTTGACCGGATCACTGGCGCTCACTGCCGTGGACGTCGACGCGTTCGGTGCCGCCGATGATGGGCTGCCGGAGTTGCCGCCCGAACATCCACTCAATGTCACGCAGACCAGCGCTGCAGTACCGGCAATCGCAAACACCACACCGCGTCCGAACACAGATCCCCCCCTCCGCAGGACTCCGTCCCGCCTCGCCAGTATGGTCGCGGACTTCGCCATTGGTCCGGCGTTTGAGACCAAGCGCGCTTCATCGGCTGCATCACTGGCCACGACAGCAGCCCACAGTCTCCGACGGCCCAGCGCTACCTACCTGATACGCCGCGGGCGTCAAGACGCAATCTCGGCGATCGCCGCCGCCGATTCCAAATCCGCATAGGCGGTCGAATATCGTTGCGCGAGAGCGATTGCGATGTCCGGCCGCTGCCACAACTCCCCCGCACTGGCGGTGCACAGCCACAACGTCAGCCCGTGAGCCACTGATGCGCGGTATCGCGACCAGATCTCGTCCATCGACGGTGATTCGCCCGAGGGCAACGCCAGCGCGTCGCGGTACTCCTCAAGCAGCTGCCGCTCACTGCGGCGGCGATCCTCTACCGTCAGCGCACCCTGCAGGAAGTAGCCGAGATCGAGCGACCAGTTCCCGCGTCGGGTGACCTGCCAGTCGAGGAAACCCACCTCTCCGCTGGGCAGCAGGTAGGTGTTCCCGATGTGCGGATCGCCGTGAAGCAGCGTCTGGGGAGAGATGGTGAGGCTTCGGATGTACGGCTTCCAGATGTCCTCGATCAGTCCCTCGATCGTCAACGACATCACTTCGGCCGGCGCGTCAGAATCCAGGCGACGCAACGCCTCCGGAAGCGGAGCGGCCTGCATCCCGTCCCACGGCACGAACGGCTCCAGCCAATCCAATGCAGGATGCGCGAGCACACGCGCTCCCCAGAACCGCCCATGCATCCGGCCCAGCCCCCGCACCCCGGTGGCGACCTGCTCGACAGTCATCGGCCGCACCGCATCACGAGGGTCGGCGCCGCGCGTTGTCAAGTCCTCCATCACCAGAATGAAGTCGTAGTCGGCTTCGTCGATCAGCGCCGCGTAGACGACCGGGTGCTCCAACGGCAGGTCGACCCCCGACTGGAATAGCCGCGGCTCGTGGAACATGCCACTGGTCAACCGGATCAGATCCTTGTGCGCCGGATCCGCGGCCTTCACGAACACCGACGCGGGGCCGCTGCCCGACGAGTACGTCAGACCCAGGCGAGCGCGCCGGTTCGTGCCGTCGTCACGCAACTCGACGGTGACCGTCTCCACCGTCGCGCCCGGATGGCGGTCCGACAGCGCAGTCGTCATCCAGTCCGGTGTGATCTCGTCCCAGTCCTTCGGAACAGCCAGCTCGATGCTCGTCATTGCGTCCCTTCCCGTCGGCCGCAATGAACTTACGCGCGTCACCGCCTGCTGACTACCTCGGCGGCGGTTCCCCGCGAACGTGCTCCCGGGCGCGGCGAACCATCCGCTCGCTGAGTCGGATCAGCGGGTCTTCCTGCCCACCGGGCATCGTGTACGCCAACTTTCGCAGCTCGATGGCGAATCCGTACAGCTCCTCATTCAGCGACGCCACACTCATGAAACGACTCCCGGCCATTGCGCTTGATCGGTGCATACCAAGTTTCCCCTCGCCTGCCGCTAGTGGGAAGGGCCTCTACCTGTCCAATCCCTGTGTTCATCTGAAATCTGTACTACCGCAACACCAGAAGGCTCGCGAGAGCGGAACGAAACAGAACACGAGACCACGGAGCGCGGCGAGAAAAGGGTCTTTGGTCCCTTCAGCCAATGGCTTTTCGCCGGCGGAATATCGCCGACCACCTCGTATCCTGCGAATATGACATATGTGATCGGCAAAGAGTGCGTCGACGTGATGCATAAGGAATGTGTCAAGGAGTGTCCGGCCGACTGCATCTATGAGGGCGCACGCTCGCTGTACATCAACCCCTACGAGTGCGTGGACTGCGGCGCCTGTGCCCTGATCTGCGAGGTTGGCGCGATCTACTACGAGAGCGACCTGCCCGAGGACGAGGTGCAGTTCCTCGCCGACAACAGGGCGTTCTTCGACGAGGTGCTGCCCGGGCGCGACGAGCCGCTGGGCACGCCGGGCGGAGCCGGCGATCTGGGCCCCGTCGGCGTCGACACCCCTTACGTCGCTTCGCTGCCACGACGGAACTGAGCCATGCCCGCTCAGGTCGAGCCGATCGTCATCATCCCCGAGGACGAGAGCTGGCAGCTGCTGGCCAGTCAGACGCTGGGCCGACTTGCCACCAGCGTGGCCGGACAGCCGGAGATTTTTCCGGTCAACTTCGTCGTGCAGCACCGCACCCTGCTGTTCCGAACCGCCGAGGGCACGAAGCTCGCCAGCGCGGTCGCCAACAATCGGGTGACGTTCGAGGTCGACGAGCACAACGTCGAGGGCGGCTGGAGCGTCATCGTCAAGGGCCGCGCCCACATGCTGCAAACCGCGGACGAGATCGAGGAAGCCGAACGCGCGCAACTGCTTCCGTGGATCGCGACCCGCAAGCGGCATTTCGTCCGGATCACCCCGACCGAGATCAGCGGGCGCCGGTTCCAGTTCGGCACCGAGCCGGACGAAGACTTCAGCTACCCGACATAACTGTGGCCGTCAGCGCGACACGCGAAGTCGTCATCGAGGCAACCCCGGACGAGATCGTCGGCGTGCTCACTGACGCCGAATCGCTTCCCGAGTGGTCCGACGTCCACCAGTCCTGCGAGGTGCTCGACCGAGACGACGAGGGCCGTCCGGTGCGGACCCGGATGAAGGTCAAGACCGTCGGCATCACCGACGAGCAGGTCTTGGACTACACCTGGCATGACGACGGCCTTTCCTGGACGCTCCACAGCGCGAAACAGCAACGCGCCCAGAACGCCCGCTACACCCTGATCCCGGAGGGCGATGCCACACGCGTGCGCTTCGAGCTGACAATCGATCCGCTCGTCCCACTCCCCGGATTCGTGATCAAGCGGGCCACCAAAGGCGTTATGAGCACCGCCACCGACGGACTGCGGAAAAGAGTGCTGAGCCGCAACAGTTAACGTCGCAGCAGCCGGTAGCTGCCGTAAAGAACTGCGGCGACAAGGAATCCGACGAAGTACGCGGTGTCGGCGCCGTACCAGGCCCGGGCAACCGGACCTTCGATCAACGACGTGTGCATGAATGGCACGGCCGCGCCATAGGCAACGACGAACGCCACCAGCGCGGCCACCGCGTCGGCACTTTCGGTGTGCTCGTCCGCCGGATCCACACTGCGCCGTCCCCGCGCCCGGAACCACCAGTCGATGACCGTGACGGCGACAAAGCCGGGAATCCAGTAGCTGACGAGCAGGAGCACGTCCTGGAACCGCGTCGACATATCGCCCGAGTGCAGCCACAGGATCAGCGCGAACGCAAGCGCCGTGACCACCACGGCCGATACCGGCCGTCTCAGCCGCACGCCGACGGTCTGCAATGCCAGCGAGCCGCTGTAGTCGTTCATCGCCGCGGAACCCACCGCGGCCAACGCGATAACGAGCAACGCCAAGCTGCCCAGAAACCCGCCGCCCATCACCGACCGAACGCCTTCAGACGTCTGCTCCGAGAGCACCGGCGCGGCCGCGACACCGATGCCTTGCACGAAGACATACGCCGAGAGGATGCCAGCGAACGTGAATCCGAAAACCCGCCAGCGCGACGAGTCGGCCGGCAGATAGCGGCTGTAATCCGACGCGTAGCTGGCCCACGAGATCGCGAGGCTCAACGCCACCGTCACCTCCAGGACGAACGCGCCGACGAGATCCGGGCCCTGAGTTGCGGCGGGTGTGACGATCTCGTGGCCGCCCATCAGTTTGACCGCGAAGACGACGAACGTGGCGAACAGAACGACGGTCAGCACCGCTTGCAGACGATGGATCACCTCATAGCCGAAGAACCCGACGACGCCCTGCACCGCCAGCACGATCAGCACCGCCAACCAGAATGGGATCCCGAGCAGCACGGAGAGCGCGTCGGCGCCGAACAGGCCGACGAGGCCATCCCACGCGATCGACGAAAGCCATTGCAGCGCCGCGGGTATCACCACGCCTCCGCCGAACGCCATCCGCGCGATCGGCAGCTGGGCCGCACCGGTGCGCGGACCCCACGTCGAGAGGTAGCCGACGACAACCGAACCCAGCACCGTTCCGATGACCATGGCGAGGAGCCCGAGCCAGAATCCCAGCCCCAGCGTGATCGCCAGCGTTCCGGTGAACACGCCGGTCATGTTCACCTGCGGCGCGAACCAGACCGTGAACAGCCGGGCCGGCGTGCCATAGCGCTGGTCCTCGCCGATGGGGGCGATGCCGTGCGTCTCGACCGCCATATCGCCGGAGTGGGTGGGCCGGCGGCCGTGAAAGGCCGAGGCGCCCAGCACGCTTCGGGCGGAATCGCCGGACATGCTCAGACCATAGCGTCAGGGGTGCATGGAACCGGCCAGCCTGGCAGGCGCCTGGCTGGCCGGTGACGGCTGCCGGGTTGGCGAGGGGGTTACCGGGCAGCCGCGGCTGTGATCGGCACGGTCGCCACCGACGGCGGCTTGGGGGCCGTCGTCGCGGTGACGGTCTGCTCGAAGACGCCGGTGGGAACGCTCGTGACGGGCGGCCGCTTTGGCGGCGTCGTCGGGTCGGCCTGCTGGAAGACGCCCGTGCTCGGCACCCGCAGGTCGTCGGGGTTGATGCAGGCGCCGTTGCGCATGACGCCGCCGGCGTGCTCGCAGCAGTAGTCGGTCGGCATGTCGCGCTCCAGGCACGAGGCGAAATCGCTCTCTTTGTAGTCGGCGTTCGCCACGGCGAGGCTGGCAAATGGGCTGACGACCAGCGCGAAGGTGCCGGAGAAGAACGCGATACGGAGGAAGCGGGTCATTGCTGTTCCTTTTCTGTGGTGATGTCGGATGACACAGGTAGGAGCAGACGAGCAACCCGTCGGTGACACTTTTTCGGCGGAATTTTTTTCGCCATTTTCGCCGACTGTGCAACCAGCGACACGACACGCCGTCGCGGCGTCGCCGGTTTCACACTCGGCGCGAGTTACCCGCCGAGGAACTTCGGATGGGCGCGGCCGGCGAGCAATGGCAGGTCCAGTGGCGTGACGATTCCCGGCGGTGCCGCGCACACGTAGGGCACCGCGTTGACGCAATGCGCGGCCGTCGCGACGATGCCCGGGTTGCTCACCAGGCCGGCCTCGATGGTCTCGGGCTGCCAGCCCTTGATCGTCACGAACGTGTCGGGATTGCCCTTCACTTCGACCTCAAAGCGCTCACCATCGGCGCCGAACGTCCACTGCGGGTCCAAGTTCTCCTCGCCCATCAGCCAGTTGACGGCCGCGCGCACCACCACATCCCCGTCGATTACCGCCTCCCACTGGAAGCGCTGAGCGGCCACCTTGCCGGGTTCGATCGGGCCGATCGGCGAATCGATCGGCGCGGTGGCCACCGCGACATCGTGCACGGTGCGGATCTCGGCCTTTCCCTCCAGACCCAACGCCTTCAGCACCATGTGGATCGACTGCCTGAAGCCGCCGGTCAACAGCTTGAGCATCGGCCCGCTTTCGGCCTCCTCCCGCGTCCCGCCGAACAACATGATGTGACGGACGACGTCCGGGGCACCGTAGGTTCTGATATCCGAAAACTCCTCGGCCCGAACGAAAGTCACGGCCGACGACATGGCGGAGAACATCAGCGGGAAGATCTCGGTGACGCCGCCGGGATGGATGCCGGTGCCGTGCAGACTGACGTTGCCCTCCGCACATGCGGCGGCCAGTGGCGCGGCCTCGCTCTCGGAGGGATAGAACCACCCGACCGGGGTGACGACGTTCTTGCCGACACGGAGCAGCGCGGCCACCTCGTCCGGGTTCGGGATGAGCGGGGCGTAGACCACGGCGTCGGCGGCGGTGGCCAGGATGTCGTCGATGTTGGCCGTCGCGGTGACACCGATAGACGCCGTGCCGATGATCTCGCCGACGTCCTTGCCGTGCTTGTCCTGCGAGTGGACCCAGCAGCCGGCCAGCTCGAGCTCGGGGTGGTTGAGAATGCACTCGATCGCGGCCTTGCCGACCGAACCCGTTGCCCACTGGATCACCCGAAGCGCCATGCCGACGAATGTAACTCCGTGCCTTGACTACTGTTGACCGGTGCCTGAATCGGTCTTGTTCGAAGTGCGCAACCGCATCGCGCTGATCACCGTCAACGATCCCGATCGGCGCAACGCGGTGACCGGTGAGATCTCGGCGGGTCTACGCGCGTCGGTAGCTCGCGCGGAAGCCGACACCGACGTACACGCGGTGATCGTCACGGGGGCGGGCAGTGCGTTCTGCGCCGGCGCGGACCTCGCCGCACTGGCCAGCGCCGGCAACGCTGCCGCCGAGAAGGGCCTGCGCGAGCTGTATGACGGGTTTCTCGCGGTCGCAGACTGCGTGTTGCCTACGGTCGCGGCAGTCAACGGGCCGGCGGTGGGTGCGGGAATGAATCTGGCCTTGGCCTGTGATGTGCGGGTCGCCGGGATGCGCGCGTTGTTCGATCCCCGGTTCCAGAAGCTGGGGATCCATCCCGGCGGCGGCATGACATGGATGCTGCAGCGGGCGGCAGGACCGGAGGTCGCGCGGGCGGCGCTGCTGTTCGGGATGCGGTTCGACGGAGAAGCGGCCGTGCGGCATGGTGTCGCGTTGAGCGTTGCCGACGATCCCGTGGCCGCGGCGTTCGAGCTGGCCGCCGGCCCGGCTTCGGCGCCGCGCGAAGTGGTCATCGCCACCAAGGCGACGATGCGATCGACGGTCAGCCCCGGCTCCGCCGACACCGACCAGCATGCGCTCGCGGTGCAAGCCGAGATAGGCCCGCAGGCCGAGTCGATCCGCTCACCCGAGTTCGCCGAACGCCTGGCAGCCGCCCGCCGCCGCTGAGTGCCGCTTACCCGTTCTTCGCGAGCGTCCGCGTTTGCACGCTTTTCCCGGGGCGTCACAAATCCAGCAGTGCGGCTTCGGGCGTTTCGATCAGTTGCCTGAGCTCGCATAGGAATGCGGCCACTTGGCCGCCGTCGGCGACGCGATGGTCGAACGCACAGGTGAGCCTCATCGTGGGCCGGGCGACCACTTCGCCGTCGATGACGACGGCCCGCGCCTTGAGCAAGCCTATCCCGAGGATGGCCGCCTCGGGGTAGTTGATCACCGGCACCCCGTCGTCAAGGCCGAGCGCGCCGAAGTTGGAAACTGTGAATGTCGAGCCCTGCATCTCCGCCGGCTTGATGGCGCCGTCGCGCGCGGCGCGCACCAATTCCTTTACCCTGCAAGCTAAGTCACGTGTCGTCTTGGCCTGGGCATCGGCGAGCACCGGGACCAGCAGTCCGCGGTCGGTGGCCACCGCGACACCGAGGTTGACGGTGCGGTGCACGTGTACCTGGGCCCCGCCGTCGCCATCGACCCACGTCGAGTTGAGCACCCGGTGCCGCGTCAACGCGATGGTCAGCAGCCGCAACGTCAGCACGAACGGCGTCACGTCAACCCCGGCCTCCGAGAACTGCTCGCACAGCCGCAACATCGCGGTGCCGTCGACCTCGACGCCAGCATGGGCATCTGGAATCCTGCTGCGCGACAACGTCATCCGCTCGGCCATCCGAGCACGGATACCCGACACCTGCGTGACGTCATCCGCCGATCCTGCGGAGGCCAGGACGTCCTCTCGGGTGACTATCCCGTTGCGTCCTGAGCCGGGCTGCAGCGAACCGAGGTCGACATGGAGATCCTTGGCCAGCTTGCGAACGGAAGGCGCCGCGCGAGGCCGGCGCCTGCTGGCGTCCATCTCCGCATCCGCGCCGTATCCGACGAGGACCGGGTTAGGCGGGTGCGGCCCGTCGGCATCGGGTGAGATGCGTACCAGCAGCGACCCGACCGGCAGCACATCGCCCGCCTCGCCGCACCGTTGGACGATGCGGCCGGCATACGGGCTCGGGATCTCGACCTCGGCCTTCGCGGTTTCCAGTGTGCACAGCGTCTGGTTGAGTTCGACGACGTCGCCCACCTCGACGCTCCAACTCGTCAGCGTCGCATCCTCCAGCCCTTCGCCGAGGTCTGGGACGAGAAAGGGTCTGTCACTCATGGTGTTTCGAGAACTTTCTCTACGCAGTCCATCAGGCGGTCGGGGCCGGGCAGCCAGAGCCTTTCCAGCCGAGCCGGCGGGTACGGAGTGTCGAAACCGGTGGCACGCAACACCGGCGCCTCCAGGTCGTAGAACAACTCTTCCTGAATGCGAGCCGCCAGTTCAGCGCCGAAGCCGAGTGTGCGGGCGCCCTCGTGCATCACCACCACCCGGCCGGTCTTGGCGACGGAGGCGGCGACGGTGTCGAAGTCGAGCGGGTTGAGCGAGCGGAGATCGACGACCTCGAGCTGCCAATCTCGTTGGGCCGCGATGTCGGCTGTGCTCAGCGCTGTCTGCACCAGCCCGCCATAGGTCAGCACCGTGACGTGGTCTCCCGCCCGGCGCACCAAGGCCCGACCGAGGGGCGGCTCCGGCGTGTCGGTGTCGATGTCTCCGCGTGCCCAGTAGCGGCGCTTGGGCTCAAGATAGATCACGGGGTCACGACTCGAAATGGCATGCCGCAACAGCCAGTACGCGTCGGCGGGGGTCGAGGGGACGACAACCTTGAGCCCAGCGGTATGAAGCCAGTAGCTCTCAGTGGACTCGGAATGATGTTCGACGGCCCCGATCCCGCCGAACGACGGGATTCGCACGGTGACGGGCATGTCGATCTCGCCACGGGTTCGCATGCGGTACTTCGCCAGATGGCTGACGATCTGGTCGAACGCGGGATAGCTGAACCCGTCGAACTGGATTTCCGGCACCGCCACGAACCCCCGCAGCGCCAGGCCGACCGCGATGCCGATCACCGCCGACTCGGCTAGCGGCGTGTCGAAACACCGCTGCTCGCCGAATGTTTCGGCCAGTCCCTCGGTAACCCGGAACACCCCGCCGAGCCCGGCGACGTCCTCGCCGAACACCAGAACCTGCTCGTCGGCGGCCATCGCGTCGTGCAACGCGCGGTTGATCGCGGCGACCATGGTGACGTTGGTTGTCGCCGATGAGCGCTCGCGCGAAGTGCGACGGAGTGAACCCACCGCGGTGAGCATGGGATCGATGGGCTCGCCGGCGGCGGCGGGCCGATCCATAATCTGCGTCATGTCAGCCCTCCTTCGCCAGCTCGTCCAGCAGCTGTTGTCGCTGCCGTGTGAGTTCGGGGGTGATGTCGGCGTAGGTGGCGTCGAACATCTCTGTGACGTCGACCTCGGCCGCTTCCACCACCGCAGTGCGCAGCTCCGTGCGCATCCGCGCGCACCGTGCCTGCACCCGCTCGTCAAGCCGATCGCTCCACAGCCCGACGTGGCGAAGGAAGTTGCGGTAGCGGGGAATCGGATCCAGTGCTGCCCAGTGGTCCACCTCGGCCTGCGACCGGTACCGCGTCGGATCGTCGGACGTGGTGTGCGGAGCCATCCGATAGGTGACGGCTTCGACCAGCGTCGGGCCGCCTCCGGTGCGCGCCCGCTCGGCGGCTTCGGCCGTCACCGCGTAGCAGGCCAGCGGATCGTTGCCATCGACGCGAATCCCCGGCATTCCGTAGCCGATTGCGCGGTGGGCGATCGACGGAGCGGCCAGTTGACGGCTCACCGGCACGGATATCGCCCACTGGTTGTTCTGTACGAAAAAGACACACGGAGACCCGAAAACCGAAGCGACGTTGAGGGCCTCGTGAACGTCGCCGGTGCTGGTCGCCCCGTCGCCGATGTAGGCCACCGCCACCGAGTCCTCGCCGAGGCGTTGCGCGGCCATCGCGGCACCGACCGCGTGCAGAGCCTGAGTGCCGATCGGAATCGAGATGGGTGCACAGTGCCTGTGGGTGAATTCCAGTCCGCCGTGCCAGGTTCCGCGCCATACCGCGGCGATCCTGCCCGGCGGGATACCACGCAGCAGGAACGCACCGAGTTCCCGGTATTGCGGAAACAGCCAGTCCGTCTTGTGCAGACACGCCGCCGAGCCGATCTGCGCAGCTTCCTGCCCGCGGCATGAGGCGTACAGCGCCAACTCGCCCTGGCGCTGAAGGTTTGCGAACTCAGTGTCGAGTTCGCGGGTGAGCACCATCATCTCGTAGAGCCAAGTCAGCGTTTCCACCGGCAGCGCACCGGAGTATCGCCGGTCCGCAGTGGGCGCACCGTCTGGCCCGATGAGACTGACCGGCTCCATATCCACTGTTGTCGGCACGCCGCCTCCTCATACTGACCTGGTCGGCTCTTTGCGCGAGCGCTCATCGCAAGTCGGCGTCATTGCACGACGGGTTCCAGCAAACCCGCACGCCCGCCCACATGGGAGTCGGCAACCCGACTGCCGAAGCCCGCCGTAGCACTGGCGCTGCCGCCATTATGCGCTCGGAATCGACTACCCCGCCTGATCAGCCGGCGACGCCGCAGCGTGTCGTGACCTGGGCAAGGCCTTTGCCTGCGCCGTTACCGCAACGACATCATTTCGTTACAGACCGGCCTCGCGTGCGATCAGCATCAGCTGCACTTCCGTGGTGCCCTCGCCGATTTCCAGAATCTTGCTGTCGCGGTAGTGGCGCGCCACAGCGAACTCATTCACGAACCCGTAGCCACCGAAGATCTGCGTGGCATCGCGTGCGTTGTCCATGGCCGCCTCGCTGGCCACCATCTTGGCGATCGCTGCCTGCTTCTTGAACGGCTTGCCCGACAACATGAGTGCGGCCGCGTCGTAGTACGCCGCGCGTGCGGTGTGCGCGCGTGCCTCCATCCGCGCAATCTTGAACGCGATCGCCTGGTTGCGACCGATGGCCTGGCCGAAGGCTTCCCGCTCCTTGGCGTACTTGACCGACTCGTCGACGCAGCCCTGTGCCGCGCCAACGGCCAGCGCCGCGATCGCGATTCGCCCCTCGTCAAGGATCCGCAGGAAGTTCGCATAGCCCCGACCGCGCTCACCCAGTAGGTTTTCCGCAGGTACCCGCACGTCGTCGAAGCTCAACGGATGGGTGTCGGACGCGTTCCAGCCGACCTTGTTGTAGGCGGGTTCGGCGGTGAATCCGGGGGTGGGCACCGGCACCAAGATCGACGAGATTTCCTTGCGGCCATCGGCAATGTCGGTCACCGCCGTGACGGTGATGAGTTTGGTGATGTCGGTTCCGGAGTTCGTGATGAACTGCTTGCTGCCGTTGATAACCCAGTGGCCGTCGTCGAGCCGCGCGGTGGTTCTCGTTGCGCCCGCGTCGGTTCCGCCGCCGGGCTCGGTCAAGCCGAAGGCGGCCAGCGCACGGCCGCTGGTCAGCTGGGGCAGCCACTCTTGCTTCTGTGCGTCGTTGCCGAAGCGGTACACCGGCATTGCGCCCAACGACACGCCGGCCTCCAGCGTAATAGCCACACTCTGGTCGACCTTCCCCAGCTCCTCGAGCGCCAGGCACAGCGCGAAGTAGTCGCCGCCCATCCCGCCGTACTCCTCAGGGAACGGCAGGCCGAACAGCCCCATGTCGGCCATTCCGGCGACCACCTCGTACGGGAAGGAGTGCTCGGCGTCGTGGCGCGCGGACACGGGTGCGACCACACTTTGGGCGAAGTCGCGCACCGTCTTTGCGAGTTGCTCGTAGTGGTCGGGCAGTGTGCCCGTGGACAGGAAGTCGGTCATTCTGAATCTTCTTTCTGGGTTATCCGGGCCAGCAGCTGGCCCACCTTGACTTGGTCGCCCACTTCGACGAGGAGTTCGGCGACGCCGTCGATCGGTGCGGTGAGCGCGTGTTCCATCTTCATCGCTTCGACCGTGACGACCGCCGCGCCCGCGCTGACGTGTGCCGAAGATCCGACTCCGATCGCGACGACGGTGCCGGGCATCGGGCTGGCGAGTTCCGCGTCGCCGCTGTGCTCGTCGTCGGGACGCACCGGAGCCTCCTGCACCTCCGAGATTTCGACGGTGCCCGCGGCGCCGGCCAGCCATGTGCGGCCAGCTTCGGCGGCGACGACGTAATCACTGCGCAGCCCGTCCAGGGTGACCATGAGCCGCGAGCCTTCGAGAGTTGCTGTAAGCGAGCGGGTTTCGCCATTCTCAACACGCGCGCTGGCTTTCGTCGGCTGACCGGTGATGTGGACATGGTCGGTGCGATCAGCGGTATGCAGCCGGATGGCGGTCGGGTTCAGTCCCCCGATGCGCCACCCCGACGGCTGCGTCCACAGGTCGTTCGTCGCGTCGTCCCAGGTGGCGAGCCACCGATATGCACCCGCGGCAATGAGTTGCTCGTCCGTCGGTGTGGCGGCGGCGAAGTCGCCGACTCGGCGGTCGAGCAGCCCGGTATCGAGCCGCCCCGCCATGACGTCGGGATCTGCCAGCAGGAACCGAAGGAACTCGACGTTCGTCACTACACCCAGCACCGAGGTGCCGGCCAGCGCGCGGTCGAGCAGCAGCAGCGCCGTCGCGCGGTCGGGGCCGTGCGCGATGACCTTCGCCAGCATCGGGTCGTAGTCGCTGCCGATCACCATGCCGGCGGCAAGGCCGGAATCGACTCGGACACCCGCCATCTCGGGCTCGACGACATCGAGCACAGAGCCGCCCGTCGGAAGGAACCCGCGGTCCGGATCCTCGGCGTAGACCCGCGCCTCGATCGCATGGCCATGCAGCGCGATGTCCTCCTGGGCGACAGAAAGCTTCTCGCCGGCCGCGATCCGCACCTGCCACCCGACCAGGTCGGTGCCGGTGACCATCTCGGTGACGGGATGCTCCACCTGCAGGCGCGTATTCATCTCGAGGAAGAAGAATTCGTCAGGCTGGTCGGCGGAGACAATGAATTCCACTGTGCCGGCGCCGGTGTAGTCGACGCTGCGCGCGGTGTCGCAAGCCGCTGCGCCGATCCGCGCCCTTGTCGCCGCGTCCAGCAGCGGTGACGGCGCTTCCTCGATGACCTTCTGGTGGCGGCGCTGAAGGCTGCACTCGCGTTCGCTGAAGTGCACGACGTTGCCGTAGCGGTCCGCCAGCACCTGGACCTCGATGTGCCGGGGTGCGGGCACGTATCGCTCGAGGAACAGCGTGTCATCGCCGAAGGCGGCGGCCGATTCCCGGCGGGCGGAACTCAGCGCGCCAGGAAGATCCGCATGCTCGTGTACGACCCTCATGCCCTTGCCGCCGCCCCCGGCCGACGGCTTGACGAGCACTGGGTAGCCGACTTCCGCTGCCGCAGCGACCAGTTCGCTGTCGGTCAATCCGGGCCGGGCGATACCGGGCACCACCGGCACCCCGTACTCGGCGACCGCCGCCTTAGCGGCGATCTTGTCGCCCATGGTCTTGATAGCCGCGGCCGGCGGTCCGATGAACGTGATACCGGCCCCGTCGAGTGCTGCCGCGAATTGGGGGTTTTCCGAGAGAAACCCGTATCCGGGGTGCACGGCCTGCGCGCCGGTACGCCGTGCCGCCTCGACGACCGCATCAATGTTCAGATAGCTCTCGCGCGCGGGTGCGGGCCCGATGCGCACGGCGACGTCGGCTTCGGCGACATGGCGCGCACCGGCGTCGGCGTCGCTGTAGACGGCGACCGACCGGATTCCCATCGCTCGCAGCGTGCGAATCACCCGCACCGCGATCTCGCCGCGGTTCGCCACCAATACCGTGTGAAAGGTCATCTGCCTCACATCCGGAACACGCCGTAGGAGATCGATTCAACCGGCGACTGCCCCACGACCGAAAGTGCCAGGCCGAGAACTGTTCTGGTGTCGGCGGGGTCGATGACCCCGTCGTCCCATAGCCGGGCCGTCGAGTAGTACGGGTTGCCCTGCTCCTCGTACTGCTGTCGGATTGGCGCCTTGAACGCCTCCTGCTCTTCGTCGGACCATATCTTCTGCTCTTCGCCCGAGCGGCTCGTCGCTGAGGTGCCGGCGGCCTCCAGTGCGTCGGCCCGGACGGTGGCCAGGACCGAGGCCGCCTGCTCTCCCCCCATCACCGAGATCCGGGCGTTGGGCCACATCCACAGAAAGCGCGGCGAATAGGCCCGTCCGCACATCGAATAGTTGCCCGCCCCATACGAACCGCCGATCACCACCGTCAGCTTGGGCACCCGCGCGCAGGCCACCGCGGTGACCATCTTGGCGCCGTGCTTGGCTATGCCACCGGCTTCGTAGTCGCGGCCCACCATGAATCCCGAGATGTTCTGCAGGAACAGCAGCGGGACCATGCGTTTGTCGCACAGCTCGATGAAATGCGTCGCCTTCAGAGCTGATTCGCTGAACAGCACGCCGTTGTTGGCGACCACCCCGACCGGGTGGCCGTGGATGCGGGCGAAGCCGGTCACCAGTGTCGTCCCGTAATCGGCTTTGAACTCGGCGAATTCACCACCGTCGACGATGCGGCCGACCACGTCGTGCACGTCGTAGGGGACGCGGGAGTCGATCGGCACGACGTCGTAGAGCTCGCTCTGGTCGGCGATCGCGTCGACGGTCGGGCCGACGTCCCACAGGCACGGCCGCCGCGGACCGAGAGTCGACACGATGCGCCGCACGATGCGCAGAGCATCGCGGTCGTCGTGCGCCAGATGGTCGGTGACTCCGGAGGTCTTGGAATGCAGGTCGCCGCCGCCGAGTTCCTCGGCGGTCACCACTTCACCTGTCGCCGCCTTCACCAACGGCGGACCGCCGAGGAAGATCGTGCCCTGGTTGCGGACGATCACCGCCTCGTCGCTCATCGCCGGGACGTAGGCGCCGCCCGCCGTACAGGAGCCGAGGACCGCGGCGATCTGCGGGATGCCGCGCGCCGACATGGTGGCCTGGTTGTAGAAGATCCGGCCGAAGTGCTCCTTGTCGGGAAAGACCACAGCCTGAAGCGGAAGGAACACGCCGCCGGAGTCGACGAGGTAGAT
>JBLNEK010000101.1:0-49248 GCA_050262635.1 Candidatus Sericytochromatia bacterium
CGGCACGAATATCCATCGCCGTCACCTTCTGGGCCATAGACCATCCTGGTCGAGGCCCCTACTCAGGTGTCAGCGATGTCCCGAGACATACACCTGTCAGCGATGTCCCGAAACAGAACACCACGCTGAGCGTAGAACAGCGCGCCGAAATCACCCTCAAGGACGGCGCAATGCCGACACGTTGTCGTTGTCGGTCTGCACCACGGCACCGCTGCGTGCCGCGTTGGCCAGCATGTGCTCGATCACGTTCTTGCCCAACGCCGTTTCGCCCGGCAGCTCGATCGGATAGTTGCCGTCGAAGCACGCGCAGCACAGCCGGGACGCCGGCTGCTCGGTGGCGGCGATCATGCCATGCAGCGAGATGTAGCCCAGCGTGTCGGCGCCGATCGCGTGCCGGACCGCTTCGAGCATCTCCTCCTCGTTGTCGACCGCGTTTGCGATCAGCTCAGCCGGCGTCGCGAAGTCGATGCCGTAGAAGCACGGCCACTTCACCGGCGGGGAGGCGATCCGCACGTGCACCTCCACGGCGCCGGCTTCGCGCAACATCCGCACCAGCGCGCGCTGGGTGTTGCCTCGCACGATCGAGTCGTCGACAACGATCAGCCGCTTGCCGCGGATGACCTCGCGCAGCGGGTTGAGCTTGAGCCGGATGCCGAGCTGGCGGATGGTCTGCGAGGGCTGAATGAACGTACGGCCGACGTAGGCGTTCTTCATCAGGCCCTGGCCATAGGGAATGCCAGACTCCTGCGCGTAGCCGACGGCGGCGGGCGTGCCGGATTCGGGCACGCCGATCACCAGATCGGCGTCGATGGGATGCTCGCGCGCCAGTGCACGGCCGATGTCCACGCGGGTCTTGTGGACTGAACGCCCGGCGATCGTGCTGTCCGGGCGCGCCAGATAGACGTACTCGAACACGCAGCCTTTGGGGGTCGGGTTGGCGAACCGCGACGACCGCACGCCGTCGGCGTCGATCGCGAGCAGCTCTCCTGGCTCGATGTCGCGGACGAACGACGCGCCGACGATGTCCAGCGCGGCGGTTTCCGACGCCACCACCCAGCCGCGGTCCAGCCGGCCCAGCGACAGCGGCCGCACACCGTACGGGTCGCGGGCGGCATAGAGGGTGTTCTCGTCCATGAATGTCAGGCAGAACGCGCCCTTGACCTTCGGCAGCAGGTCCAGCGCGGCCTGCTCCAGTGTCGAGTCCGCGGCACCGTGTGCCAGCAGCGCGCCGAGGATGTCGGAATCGGTGGTCGCGGCGCTGCCCCCGCGCATGTTCACCAGCCCCAGCTCGCGGGCCGTCTTCATCAGTTCGGTGGTGTTGACGAGGTTGCCGTTGTGGCCCAGCGCGACACCCGTGCCCGCAGCGGTGTTGCGGAAGACCGGCTGGGCATTCTCCCAGGTCGTCGACCCCGTTGTGGAGTAGCGGCAGTGTCCGATCGCCACGTGGCCCTGCATCGCGGCTAGCGTCTGCTCTTCGAAAACCTGGCTGACCAGGCCGAGATCCTTGAACACCAGCACCTGAGACCCATCGGCGACGGCGATGCCCGCTGCCTCCTGGCCACGGTGCTGCAACGCGTAGAGGCCGTAGTAGGTGAGCTTGGCGACTTCCTCGCCGGGCGCCCACACACCAAAAACCCCGCATTCCTCGCGGGGTGAATTCTCGAGGTCAGTCGGCTCGCCGGTCACGTTATGGCTACTCCCAAGAGGGGTCGGTGACACCCCGAGTCTACGGTCATCACGCTCGGATCACGGAATCGGACGCGACGGTGTCGCGCAGCGCCCGAAAAATTCCGCGCTCGCCGCATTCCGCCGCTGACCGCCGAACCCGCGCTGGTGGCGAAATCTTGCTGTCTTTCCGCCGCACGCGCGCGCTCAGCACCCTTATGCCAGCGGAACCAACGGCAGATGGGATGCGATCTCACCGGCGCGCGACCCGGACAATTGCAACAGGCCGGAGCTGGCCGCGTCGGGCACCGTGACCAGCCCGGTGGCCAACAGCAGCCAGGTACGCGGGTCGGCCTCGACGACGTTCGGCGGCGTGCCACGCCGGTGCTGTGGTCCCGAAATGCATTGCACCGCAACGAAAGGCGGCACACGGACTTCGACACTGGCCCCAGGCGCCGAGGCGGCCAACGACCGCGCGGTCAGACGGACAGCCGCCGCCAACTCGTCGCGACCGGGTGCGGCCAGCGCGTCGTCCCGCAGCCAGTCGGCCACGGCGAGCACCGCGGCACGGGTATGCGCAGGATCTGCGGCGCGACGAGCGGGCATCGTTCAGTCGGGAAAGCCAAACAGTGCCACCACGTCGTGATCGCGTCCGGCGGTGTAGCCGCCGTCGACGGCGATGGCCTGGCCGGACACGAACGACGCGTCGGGTGACACAAGGAATGCCGCCATCGCAGCGATCTCCTCGGGGCGGCCGCGACGGTGCAGGGCGTGCTCGCGGGTCAGCAGCTGCGACGGGCGCTCCATCCCCTGGATCCCGAAGATGCTCGCGGTCATCGGGGTGTCGATGAACCCCGGGCAGATCGCGTTGGCGCGGATGCCGCTCGGTCCGTAGTCGATCGCGATGTTCTTCGTGAGCAACACCACACCGCCTTTGGCCGCGTTGTAGGCGCTGCCGCCTGCCGTCCCCTCCAGCCCTTCGACGCTGGCCAGCGTCACGATCGAGCCGCGTTCGCCGTCGACCCGCGACTGGCCGATCATCCGAGCCAGCGCGGCCTTCGCGATCAGGAACGTGCCGGTGAGGTTGACGCGGATCACCCGCTCCCATTCGGAGCGATCGAGCAGGTGCACCGGTCCGCCGCCCGCCACGCCGGCGCAGTGCACGACGCCGTCGATGCGCCCGGGTGCCGCGGCGAACACGTCGCCGACGGCGGCTTCGTCGGTGACGTCGGCGGCGACGAACGTGAACCGCTCGCCGAGGTCGGTTGGAGGCTGGGCCAGGTCGGCGCCGACGACGGTGCCGCCCTCGGTGAGCAGCCGCTGTGCGGTGGCCAGCCCGATGCCGGATGCGGTCCCGGTGACGACGAACGTGCGCTCACTGGCGCGGCCGGTGTCCACGTGCGGAAACACTAGCGACGCTGCAGCAGCAGCGCGGCGATTGCGCCTGCCTCGTTGATCGCCAAGTGCGTGAGCATCGGCGCGGCCAGGCTGCCCGACCGCTCGGCGAGCCAGCCGAACACCCAGCCCGCAGCCCCCGTCGCCACCACCGTGCCGATCACCGGCTCGCCCGTCGCGCGGGCGTCGGCGATGTGCGACAGGCCGAACGCGGCCGCCTGGACCACCCGTCCCCGCGGTCCGAACGCGTCGGCGGACAATGTCGCCAGCGCCCCGCGGTAGGCAGCCTCCTCGAACCACACGGTGCCGACCGGGATCTGCAACGCCAGCCACGCAGCCGGTGCGGCCGGGGGAGTGCGTTCCGCCATCGAGGACCGCACACGCGGGATCGCGGTGCTCGTGCCTACCGCGGCGGCCACCACGGACGCCGCGGCCGAACCCAGCCGCAGGCCCGCCCACAGCGCGGGCGGTCGCAGCCCGACGGGTGCCTTCATGGCAGCCACAAACGCCGCGCCCAGCGTCGCCTGCACCACCGGGTGCCGACGTGGCACGAAGCTCCAGATCACAAGCCCGACCGCCAGACCAAGAGCGCGAATACTCTTGCGGGTCACGTGAACTCAGGGCCGCCCGCGGCCTCCGCCTTCTCCAGTGACCGCCGGACGCGTTCGGTGTCCTCGGCTGTCCAGCCGTCCGGCGGTGCGACGGCCGCCCACCCGTCGAGCACGGTGTTGCCGTAGTTGTGGCCGTGGCCTGCCGGCATCGCCGACGCGTTCGTCATGTCGAAACCCACCTGCCAGAACGTGACGATCGGATACCACCGCATCGACGCCGTACGGTCGCGGCCCGGCGGCTCGCGCAGCCACTCGGGCTGCTCGAACAGCAGGTCCGGCGACCACCAGACGATGGGGTCGGAGGCGTGCTGCATAAACAGCACCCGGGTGCCCTGCCACGGCCGCGAGGCGATCGCGGCGACATCATCGCCCTGGGAGAACCGCACCGTTCGCCCGTTGTCGTAGCGCGGCTGGACCTCCGGCGTGCCCGGGTCGCGCCGGACGGTGAGCGCATGCCACAGCGGGCTGGCGTTCGGCGGCCCGACCCACAGCACCGAGGAGAACCCCATCCGCTCGATGTCGGGCAGGAAGCCGAACGCCGCCTGCCCCGCCATCGACCCGAGGCTCTCGCCGTACAGCGCTAGCTTCGGCCGGCGCTCCGGCGGTTGCGTCGCCCACCGCCCCTGCACCGCGGTGATCAGATGCTTGCCGGCGTCCATCGACGTCTGCCGGTCCGCGAGGAACGAGATCCAGCTGGGCAGATACGAGTACTGCAGGGCCACGATCGCGGTGTCGCCGTTGTACATCGACTCGATCGCCCGCGCGGCGATCGGGTCCACCCATCCGGTGCCCGTGGTCGGGACGATGACCAGCAGCTTGCGATCGAACGCGCGGGTGCGCTGCAGCTCCGACAGGATCACGTTCACCCGAGCGTCTTCGGTGTCGGCTGTCGCCAGGCCTGCGTAGATCCGGATGGGTTCCTTGGCGGGCCGGCCGTTGAGTTCGCTCAGCTCGTCGGCGTGCGGACCGGTGCCGACGAAGTTGCGTCCTTGGTAGCCGAGCGTGTCGAACGCCGCGAAAGAGTCTGGGCTGCCTGACCTTTCGGCCTCAGTCGGCTGAACCACGCCGTCGCGGGTGCTGGCATTCTGCGGCCTGAACATCGCACTGGAGCCGCCGATGAAGCCGCGGAGCAGCACGCCGTTGACGAGCAAGACGACCAGGACGACGACGATCGCGGTGCCGATGAACAGCGCGACCTCGTCGTTGACGTGCCACCGTCTGATGAGAAACCGTGCCAGCGCTCGGATCGCGTCAAGCAACACGCGAAAGACACCCACCAGCACCCCGCCGACGACGAGCGCGATCAGCAGCGTGCGCAGGTACCCGAGCGTCGAGGGGCCTTCGATTCCCATCACATGGGACACCTGCCGCTGCCAGGCCGCCGCGGGGATGATCATCAGCACGCTGGCCGTCGCGGACACCACCACGGCGGCGGCCTTGAGGCGGTATATCACCCGGGGGCTGGGCGGCCACCAGGAACGCCGCCGCGGCGTGAACGCCTTTCCGAGCGCGACGCCGATGCCGTAGCCGATCGCGGCGTTGATGCCGCCGATTACGCCCTGGAAGAAGAATTCCCGCGGCAGCAACGAGGGTGTCAGTGACAGGCAGAAGAACAGCGCACCGACGGCCACGCCGACGAAGTCGAGCCGCACCAGTCCCCAGGCCCACAGCAGAAACGGGTGCCGGTCATTGCGCTCGTCAGGCTCGGCCGCCGCCGCGCCGGTGCCGCTTTCGGTGTCGACCCTGGCACTTGCTGAAGCCATCACGCGTCTACCCGAACAACTCCGGCAGCACGCGCTCGAACGTGGCCCGCAGTTCGTCGAGCGGCGCGGTGAAAACTCCCCGAACCTCGACTGCGGCGCTGTCCCGGTCCACCACGCCGATCCGGGCGGCCGGCAGGCCGCAGGCCTCGCACAGCGCGCGGAACCGGTCTTCGTGGGCAGAGGGGACGGCGACGAGCACGCGTCCAGCGGATTCGGAGAACAGCGTGACGAACGGGTCGGCGCTCTCGGGAAGCTCTATGCGGCAACCGGTTTCGCCGGCAAGCGCCGATTCGACGACCGCCTGGATCAGTCCTCCCTCGGAGAGGTCGTGGGCGGCCGACACCAGGCCGTCACGCGCGGCCCCGATGAGCACGTCGGCGAGCAAGCGCTCGCGCTGCAAGTCGACGGACGGGGGCCGACCACCCAGATGGTCGGCGGTGACCTGAGCCCACACCGACCCGTCGAACTCGTCGCGGGTCTCGCCCAGCAGCACCAGCGTCTCGTCTGGCGCCGCCCCGAAAGACGTTGGGATGCGCCGGGATACGTCGTCGATTACACCGAGGACGCCCACCACGGGGGTCGGCAGGATGGCGGTAGTTCCGGTCTGGTTGTAGAAGCTGACGTTGCCGCCGGTGACCGGGATGCCAAGAGCCGCGCAGCCGTCGGCCAAACCACGAACCGCCTCTGAGAACTGCCACATCACGCCCGGGTCCTCCGGGGAGCCGAAGTTCAGACAGTTCGTGACGGCCACCGGTGTGGCGCCGGTGACCGCGACATTGCGGTACGCCTCGGCCAGCGCGAGCTGTGCGCCGCTATACGGGTCGAGCTGGGTGTAGCGGCCGTTGGCGTCGGTGGAGACCGCGATGCCGCGACCGGTTCTCTCGTCGATGCGCAGGACGCCGCCGTCGGCATGCTCGGCCAGCACGGTGTTGCCGCGCACATAGCGGTCGTACTGCTCGGTGATGAACCGGCGGCTGCACAAGTGTGGGCTGCCAAGCAGCGCAAGCAAAGTCGCGCGAAGCTCGTCGCCAGTGGCTGGCCGCGGGAGGCGTGCCGACGTGTCGGCGTTCAGCGCGTCCTGGCTGCCGGGTCGCCTCACCGGGCGCTGGTACACCGGTCCTTCGTGAGCGACGGTTCGTGGGGGTACGTCGACCACCGTCTCGCCGTGCCAGGTGATCAACAGCCGGTCGCCGTCGGTCACCTCGCCGATCACGGTGGCCAGCACATCCCACTTGCGGCACACCGCAAGGAATTTCTCGACGTTCTCGGGCCTGACCACCGCGCACATGCGTTCTTGCGACTCGCTGGCCAGCACCTCGGCGGGCGTCATGCCGGCGGTCCGCAGTGGCACCTTGTCCAGTTCCACCGCCATGCCCTGACCGCCGGCCGATGCCAATTCGGAAGTAGCACAGGATAATCCGGCCCCGCCCAGATCCTGAATGCCGACCACCAGCTTCGCGGCGTACAGCTCCAGGCAGCACTCGATGAGCACCTTCTCCATAAACGGGTCGCCCACCTGCACGCTCGGCAGCTTCTTGCGGCCGGATCCCGACTCGTCACCGGCGAAGGTGTCCGACGCCAGCACCGAGACACCGCCGATCCCGTCCAACCCGGTGCGCGCCCCGAACAAGATGATCTTGTTGCCGGTGCCGGACGCGAACGCCAGGTGCAGGTCCTCCTTGCGCAGCGCGCCCACGCACAACGCGTTCACCAGCGGGTTGCCGCCGTACGACTCGTCGAACACCGTCTCGCCGCCGATGTTGGGCAGGCCGAGCGAGTTGCCGTAGCCGCCGATGCCACGCACCACACCGTCGACCACGCGCCGGGTGTCGGCGGCGTCGGCGGCACCGAAGCGCAGCTGGTCCATCACCGCGACGGGCCGCGCGCCCATGGCCATGATGTCGCGCACGATGCCGCCCACTCCCGTGGCCGCGCCCTGGTACGGCTCGACGTACGACGGGTGGTTGTGCGACTCCACCTTGAACGTGACCGCCCAGCCGTCGCCGATGTCGACGACGCCGGCGTTCTCGCCGATGCCCGCAAGCATCGCCGAGCGCATCTCGTCCGTGGTGGTCTCGCCGAAGTAGCGCAGATGCACCTTGGACGATTTGTAGGAGCAGTGCTCGCTCCACATCACCGAGTACATGGCCAGCTCGGCGTCGGTGGGACGGCGGCCGAGGATCTCCCGGATTCGCGTGTACTCGTCATCCTTCAGGCCCAGCTCGCGGTACGGCTGCGGCAGGTCCGGCGTCGCCGCCGCGTGCTCGACGGTGTCAAGCGTGGGCGTCGTCTGCGTCACCCGGACAGCTTAAGTTCTCGCGAAGCGGCGATCCCGTCGGCACGCAGCCGGCGCCGCGGATCAGCCGCTGCCGGCCACGCAGAACGCGTTGCCCTCTGGGTCGGCCAGCACCACCCAGCGGAACCCTTCCCCGAACGAGTGCCGGCCGGTTTCCGTTGCGCCCGCGGCGAGGAGCCGCTGCACCTCGGCATCCACGTCGGCGGCGCTGAAGTCCAGGTGCACGCGGTTCTTGCCGGGTGTCGGGTCGGGCACCTTCTGGAAGCCCAGCCGCGGGCCGTCCGAGCGAATGACGACGACGAACTCGCCGGGCATCAGTTCCTGCGTTTTCCCGTCGAACTGCTCGGCCCACCACGCCGCCAGGCCCGCGGGGTCCGAACAGTCGAATGTGACCATCTCGACGTTGAGTGCCATATGTCGACTCTAGAAGCTCAGGCCGGCGCCAGAAAGGCCTGCAGCGCGGCCGAATACGCGGCCACGTCGTGGGCGCCCATCAGCTCGCGCGCGGAGTGCATCGCCAGCTGCGGCGCACCCACGTCGACGGTCGGAATTCCGGTGCGCGCAGAGGTCATGGGCCCGATCGTCGACCCGCAGGGCAGGTCGGCGCGGTGCTCGTAGCGCTGCAGCGGTACTCCGGCCTGTTGGCAGGCCAGCGCGAACACCGCCGCCGAGCGGCCGTCGGTGGCATACCGCAGGTTCGGCTGCACCTTGAGCACCGGACCCGCGTTCACCTCGATCAGGTGCCCCGGCTCGTGGCGCTCCGGGTAATTGGGATGCGTCGCGTGCGCCATGTCCCCGGACGCCACCACCGAGCCCGGCAACCGGCGCAGATAGTCATCGCGAGTTCCTCCCTGCGCCAACATAATTCGTTCCAGGACCGTAGTCAGCAGGTTCGACTGGGCGCCGTGATCGGACGTCGACCCCACTTCTTCGTGGTCGAACAGAACCAGCACCGGTAAGCACCCTTGCGGCTCAGCGGCGACGAACGCCTCCACACCGGCGTAGCAGGTTGCCTGGTTGTCCAGCCGCGGAGCGCTGATCAGCTCACCGTCCGCGCCGATCAGCCGCGACGGTTGTACGTCGTGGGTCATCAGGTCGGCGCCGAGCACCGCGTCCGCGTCGACGCCGACGCGCTCGGCGACATAGCGCAGAAACGAGCGGGCATCGCTGCCCACCCCCCAGACCGCGTTCACATGGCGCTGCGGGTCGAGCTTCACCGACTTGCGGTCCTCGGCCAGATGGATGGCCAGCTGCGGCACCCGCAGCAGCGGCTCATCGATACGGATCAACTGCTCGCGGATGGTCGCCTCGTCGCGCACCGACAGCCGGCCGCTGATGCCCAGGTCGCGGTCCAGCCACGAGTTCAGCCATGCGCCGCCGTAGGGCTGCAGCGCGACCACCCGCCATCCGGCGGCGACGCGGTCCGGGTGCTGCTTGACTCGCAGATTCGGGCTGTCGGTGTGCCCGCCGACGATGCGGAACGGGCGCTCGGCGCCGTCCGACGAGTTCCACGCGACGATCGAGCCGGCGCGCACGGTGAAATGGCGGCCGGCTGCGGGCCACCGGTCTCCCTCGGCCAGCTCCGAGTAACCGGCGGCGGTCAACCGCTCGGCCACGGTGGCGCAGACGTGATACGGCGACGGCGACGCATCGACGAACTCACACAACCCCTTCGCGCTGGCATGCGACATGTTCTCTATCTTCGCTGCCGCACGGAGCATGGTTCGGATTAGGGTCTTCTCGTGCCCCCGGCTCTGCCGCAACCCGTGCTGGCACCGCTGACGCCAGCGGCCATCTTCCTGGTAGCCACCATCGATGAGGGCGGCGAGGCGGCCGTACACGACGCGCTGCCGGATCTGTCCGCGTTGGTCCGGGCGATCGGATTCCGCGATCCCGCCAAGCGGCTTTCGGTGGTGGCGTCCATCGGCTCGGCGGCGTGGGACCGGTTGTTCGCCGGGCCGCGGCCCGCCGAGTTGCACCCGTTCGCCGAGCTTCGTGGACCGCGGCACCACGCCCCGTCGACGCCGGGAGACCTGCTCTTCCACATCCGCGCGGAAAGCCTCGACTTCTGTTTCGAGCTGGCGGGCAAGATCGTCGACGTCATCGGCGACGGGATGACCGTCGTCGACGAGGTGCACGGCTTCCGGTTCTTCGACAACCGCGACCTTCTCGGGTTCGTCGACGGCACCGAGAACCCCGACGGGCCATTGGCCGAGGCGGCAGTGTTCGTCGGCGACGAGGATTCCGACTTCGCCGGCGGCAGCTACGTGATCGTGCAGCGCTATCTGCACGACATGGCGGCGTGGAACTCACTGACGGTGACCGAGCAGGAGCGGGTGATCGGCCGCACCAAGCTCGACGACATCGAACTGGAGGGCGACCTGAAGCCCGCCAACTCGCACGTCGCGCTGAACGTGGTGACCGACCCCGACGGCCAAGAGCGCAAGATCGTCCGGCACAACATGCCGTTCGGTGAAGTCGGAAAAGGCGAATTCGGAACGTATTTCATCGGGTACGCCGCAACTCCGGCCGTCACCGAGGCAATGCTGCGCAACATGTTCATCGGGGACCCGCCGGGCAACACCGACCGGATCCTCGACTTCTCCACCGCCGTCACCGGCGGGCTGTTCTTCAGCCCGCTCGTGGACTTCCTCAACAATCCGCCGCCGCTACCCGGCGCCGCGTCGGCAAGCAGCGACGGATCACTGGCGATCGGCAGCCTGAAAGGAAGCAGCTCATGAACAATCTCTACCGCGAACTGGCGCCGATCACCGAAGCTGCCTGGGCGGAAATCGAACTCGAGGCTGCACGGACGTTCAAGCGGCACATCGCCGGCCGCCGAGTCGTCGACGTCAGTGACCCGGGCGGACCCGCGAGGGCGGCCGTCAGCACCGGTCACCTGAGCGAGGTCGAGCCGCCGACTGCCGGCGTGGTGGCGCACCTGCGGGAGAGCAAACCGCTTGTGCGCCTGCGGGTTCCGTTTACGTTACGGCGAGCCGATATCGACGATGTGGAACGCGGATCGCAGGACTCGGACTGGGATCCCGTCAAGGACGCCGCCAAGAAGCTTGCGTTCGTGGAGGATCGGGCGATCTTCGAGGGATACCAGTCCGCCGGCATCGAGGGCATCCGCCGGACCACGACCAACCCGGTGCTCTCGCTGCCCGACGATGCCCGCCAGATCCCCGACGTGGTCACCCAGGCACTGTCCGAGTTGAGACTGGCGGGCGTGGACGGGCCGTACTCGGTGCTGTTGTCAGCCGACGCCTACACCGCGGTCAGCGAGACGACCGAACACGGCTATCCGATCCGCGAGCATCTGAACCGGCTCGTCGACGGTGACATCATCTGGGCGCCTGCCATCGACGGTGCATTCGTATTGACCACTCGCGGAGGCGATTTCGACTTGCAGCTGGGTACCGACGTGGCGATCGGCTACCTCAGCCACGACGCCGGGACGGTGCAGCTTTACCTCGAGGAGACGCTGACGTTCTTGGCCTACACCGCTGAAGCGTCGGTCGCGCTGACCCCCTGACAGTTCTGCGACCGTGCGAGTTTGCCCGCGACACGCCGAGGAATTGCGTACGACAGCGCACGCTCGCGGAGCCGAGGGCTACGCCGCCAGCACCAGGTCGAGGGCCGAGGAGAACAAGCTCAGCCCGTCGGCGGACGGACCGGTGAGCGCCTCCGTGGCGTGCTCGGGGTGCGGCATCAGCCCGACCACGCGACGGTTGGCCGAGCAGACGCCGGCGATGTCGCGCATCGAGCCGTTCGGGTTGTCGCGGTAGCGGAACACCACCCGGTCTTCGCCCTCCAGTTTGTCGAGCACAGTCTCGCTGGCCACGTAGCGGCCCTCGCCCGACTTCAGCGGCACCAACAGTTGCGCCCCGCGCTCGTAGCGCGACGTCCACGCCGTCGCCGTCGAGGTCACCTCCAGCCACAGGTCGCGGCACACGAAGTGCAGGCCCGCGTTCCGGGTGAGCGCACCAGGCAACAGACCGGCCTCGCAGAGCACCTGAAAACCGTTGCAAATACCCAAAACTGGCAATCCGCGCCCGGCCGCCTCGACTACCGAACCCATGACGGGCGCGAACCGCGCGATCGCACCCGCGCGCAGGTAGTCGCCGTACGAGAAGCCGCCCGGCACCACGACGGCATCGACAGCCTTGAGGTCGGAGTCGGCGTGCCAGAGGCTGACCGCCTCGGCGCCGGCGAGCCGGGCCGCGCGGGCGGCGTCGACGTCGTCGAGCGTGCCCGGAAACGTGATGATCCCTACCCGGGCGCTCATGACGGCTCCCTACTGACGGTCCAGTCCTCGATCACGGTGTTGGCCAGCACCGACTCGGCGATCTCGGCGACCGTCGAGTCGTCGACCGTGTCGTCGACCTCGAGCTCGAATCGCTTGCCTTGCCGCACATTTGAAATGCCCGCGTGCCCGAGCCGGTTCAACGCGCCGACGATCGCCTGTCCCTGGGGATCGAGGATCTCGGCCTTGGGCATCACGTTGACCACCACCCGCGCCACGCGTTGCTCCTCGTCATCGTTGGGGAATCCAGCGACAACTCTACCGGCGCGACGGCCAGCGCCGGCTCACCGGCACGACGCGATGTACGCGGCGCACAGCGGCGCGACTAGCATCTCCAGCACCTGCGCGTCGGGAATCACCGGCCAGGACTCGGCCGGAGGTGAGGACGCCCACATCGCCAGTTCGACGAGCGACCCGCTCTGCGGGTGCGAGACGAGGTACTCGTGCACGACGGACGGCGCTGTCCCCGCCACGCTGAGCACCGCGGCGAGCCTGCCGGGCCCGTCGGTGGTCAGCGACGGCGACGCCTCCGGCGCGGTGACCTGGCAGGAGCGCATCGCCGCCGACGCCGAGCTGACCACAGAGTCGGCGAGCTGCCCACCGTACCAGGCTTCGCCGCGCCAGTGCAGAACCTGCACCTGCAGCTGCCACTGCCCGGGCGGGTTGGCGACGGCCGCCCTGGCCGCCACCGCGTATGAGCGCGGATCGTTGGGCAGCCACGGACTGGCGCACACCTCTTCGAAGTAGAACCGCGGCCGCAGTTGCGGGACGGCGATATCGGCGAGATTGGGCCAGTTGTACCGGCCCGACAGCGGGATCGCGGTGGGATCGACCCAGGCCGTGGCCGGAATGCGGTCGCAGTTGGGCGGGCAGGTGGTGGGATCGGCGCGCCCGACCGGTTGACCGAACAGGCCGAGGGCGGCCGCCATCGCGGCCACGCTCACGGCCGCCAGCACCCGGGTCAACCGACCACCCCCTTAAGCGGCCAGGATACCGAGGAGCCGGCCTGGCGGCGCACAATCGACGACATGCAACTGACCCACTTCGGCCACTCTTGTCTGCTCGCCACGTTCGAGGACGCCGCCGAGACGACGGTGTTGTTCGACCCGGGCGTGTTCTCGCACGGGTTCGAAGGCATCACCGGCCTGTCGGCGATCCTCATCACGCATCAGCATCCCGACCACGTGGACACGTCGCGGCTGCCGGCGCTCGTCGACGGCAACCCGGATGCGGCCCTTTATGCCGACCCGCAGACTGCCGCGCAGCTCGGTGAGCCGTGGCAACCCGTCAACGTCGGCGACGAGCTGACCGTCGGCGGCCTGCGGGTCCGCGGGGTGGGCGGCGTACACGCCGTCATTCACCCGGAAATCCCTCTGGTGAACAACATTTCGTATCTCGTCGGCGACGACAAGCATCCTGCGCGGCTGATGCACCCGGGCGACGCTCTTTACATCCCGCGGGAACCGGTCGACGTGCTCGCGCTGCCCGCCGCCGCGCCGTGGATGAAGATCTCCGAAGGTGTCGAGTACTTGCGAGCGGTAAACCCCAATAGCGCCATACCGATTCACCAGGGCATCGTCAACCCGGACGCCTACGGTATCTACTACCAGCGCTACACCGAAATGGGCAGCGCAGACTTTCGGGTGCTCGAGCCCGAAAACGGCACCGAGTTCTAGCTACGCCGCCTGCGCACGCACCGACGGCGACCGCCAGCGGTACACCTGCGGGGCTGCCCCGTGCATCAGCGCGAGGTCGATCGCGTCGAGTATGGCCTGCCGCGGCCCGCTGGAGGTCAATTGTCTTGCGGCAACGGCGATCCGGATATCGGTGCCGCGCCGCGCGGCCCGTTCGGCGGACAGCACCAGCGTGCGGCACCACCACGGCTCGCGGAGAAACCCCGCGCCGGACCCGATCACCCACGCCCGTGTGGTGGTCTGGCGCACCAGGTCGGTGACTCCACTGAACGCAGCCAGGAGTCGAAAGCCATTGTGCGCCAATGCAAGCTCTGTTCCCGGCGACGCAAGCCATCCAGGGGGGGCGAACAGCCGCGTCCGCAAGCCGGCGTGCTCGAGCACCCGGTCGGCGGCAAGCAGCCGCAGACGGGCCTCATGCGCCCGCAACGACGCGAACTCGGGGCGTCTCCTCTTGGCGGCCGCCGCATCGTATCCATGCAGGACGATCGCGTCGCCACGGTCGCGGCGGGAGCGCAACCACTGCACGGTAACGGAGTCATCGGACAGCCGGTAGCCGCCGGCCAGCCGCGGCGCCAGCAGAAACGAAACCGGTACCGCCCGCGCGTCAAGGTCGGCGCACAACGAGCCCACTGCGTCGACTGTGCTGTTGCGGATGTCGGAGATCGAGACGATGAGCTGTCCAACCACACCTCGAGTGTGACGAGTACAGGTGTCGCAGCAGTGACGTACACGCCGACGACAGGTGACGATTCCTCTGCGCGGCGGCACTCGTTTCGTACGCGACATGCCGTCTGGACGTACGAAATCGCAGCCTCGGCGAGCCGGTCGGCCCGCCTACCCGTCGAAAAGCATCCGGGCGATCCGCTCGACGGTCGCCATTGGATCTGCCGCGGCGACGTCGGCGGGCACCGCGTGGTTGAGCCACAACATTGCGAATCCATGCACGAGTGACCACGCCGCTAGCTCAGCGCCGGCGGGATCCGCGGTGGCGTGCGGGTCGGCCAGGGTGGCTACCCCTCGTGACAACTCGGCTCCGGCGGCTGCCTGCGCTGCGAGGAGTTCGGTGTCGGCAGGGTCGACAAGCGAACGGTTGAACATGATTGCGTAATGGCCCGGGTGGCAGATCGCGAACCGCACGTACGCCAGTGCCGCGTCGATGAAGTTCCCGCGAGCCGCCTTCAGCGCCTCACACAGAAGCCAGAAGCCCTCTGCCGCAAGGGCAGTGAACAAGCCGCGCCGGTCGGTGAAGTGGTGGGCCGGCGCGGCGTGGGATACTCCGGCGCTGCGCGCCAGCTGGCGCAATGACACCGCGTCTGCCCCGTGGCTCGCCACCAGTCGGGCCGTCTCGGCCAGGATCACCGCCCGCAAGTCACCGTGGTGGTACTGAGGGCGCACTGACACACTCATTGCCGCATCGTATCCGCCGAACTTGACACTGTCTAGATCCACCGCTACAGTCTCCCAGCATCTTGTCAATGTCTAGATTGGAGAAGGATCGTGGCGCCGCTCATCACTCTCGTTGTCGCCACCCTCGCCGCACGCACCGCGGGCTGGCTCGGCTGGGATTACGCCGACCGCTGGCCGGCGGCCGCCGCGGTCGGACTGTCCGCGATGTTCGTACTCACCGGGGTCGCCCACTTCGTCCAGCCTCTGCGCGGCGACATGATCGCGATCGTTCCGCCTCGGTTGCCGGCACCCGCGTTGTTGGTCACCATCACCGGGGTTCTCGAACTGCTCGGCGCGATCGGGTTGCTGGTGCCGGCGACCCGGACGGCAGCGGCGGTCTGTTTGTTCGCACTGATGCTGATCATGTTCCCGGCGAACGTGTATGCCGCCCGCAACCCCGGAGCACCCAAGTCGATGGCGACGCCGCTACCGCGGCGCACCGTCGAGGAAATCGTATTCCTGGCCGGGGCGGTGCTTGTCGCGGCCGGTAGTGGCTAGCAGCCACGAGTACTGGAATGCGATTTCTTTCCAGCGCTCGTAGCGCCCGCTGATCCCGCCGTGGCCTGCGCTCATCTCGGTCTTCAGCAGGACGGGACGGCCATCGGTCTTGGCGTGCCGCAGCGCCGCGACCCATTTCGCGGGCTCGACGTAGTACACCCGGGTGTCGTGCAGCGACGTCATCGCCAGGATGGCCGGATAGTCCTTAGGCTCGACGTTCTCGTACGGCGAATAGGACTTCATGTAGTCGTAGACGTCCTTGTCCCGCAGCGGGTTACCCCACTCGTCCCACTCGGTGACGGTGAGCGGCAGCAACGGGTTCAATATCGTGGTCAGAGGATCGACGAATGGCACCTGCGCGAGGATGCCGGCGAACAAGTCGGGTGCCATGTTGACCACCGCCCCCATCAGCAGCCCACCGGCACTGCCTCCCATTGCCGCCATGTTCTCCGGCCTGGTGACGCCGGTCTGCACCAGATGTCTTGCGGCGCTGACAAAATCGGTGAAGGTGTTCTTCTTCTTCAGCAGTTTGCCGTTCTCGTACCACAGCCGGCCCAGCTCGCCGCCGCCGCGCACGTGGGCCACGACGAACACCACTCCTCGGTCGAGCAGCGACAATCGGGCGATCGAGAACCGCGGATCCTCGCACAGCTCGTAGGCGCCGTAGCCGTAGATCACGACCGGTGCCGGGAAGTCGAGGTCGCGACGATGGATGATTGACAACGGAACCCGGGCGCCGTCGGGCGCGACGGCCCACTCCCGGAGCTCGACGTAGTCGTCGCGGCGGTAGTCGCCGAGCACCGGCTGCTCGCGCAGCAGGTGCCAGTGACCCGTCGCAAGCTCGAGGTCGTACACCCGCACCGGCGTCAGAAACGATGTCGCTCCCACCCGCATCATCGGCGAGTCCCAATTCGGGTTCGCGCCGAGTCCCGCCGACATCAGCGGTGAGTCCCACGAGATCTCGTGCGGCTCACCGTAATCGCCGTCGGCAGCGATCGGCCACACCTGGATCCGCGGCAGTGCCTCCCGGCGGTAGCTCACGACGAAGTAGTCGGCGAACGCGTCGACACCGTCGATGCGCACGTCGTCGCGGTGCTCGATCAGCGTGCGCTGTGCCGACGGATCCCTCACCGGCGCTTCCACCACCGTGAAGTTCACCGCACCGTCGTTGTGCACGATCAGGAACTTGTGCTCACCGCCGATCACCGCATGATCGAGTGAGTACTCGATGCCCTCCCGGCGGGGTAACACGACAGCGAATTCGGTTGCCGGATCGGCGGCGTCGCCGTAGCGGATCTCCGACGTGATCGCCGAGCCCACCGCGATGAGAATGTAGGCGTCGCTGCGAGTGCGGCCGACGGCGAGCCAGAAGCGTTCGTCGGGCTCGTGGTACACCTGCTCGGCCGGTGCGCGGGCACTGAGCCGATAACGCCAAACGGTGTCGGGCCGCCACGCTTCGTCGACGGTGACGTAGTAGACGGTGCGGTTGTCGGCGGCCCAGGTCACACCCGCGCCGATTCCGGTGATCTCGTCGGGGTACCGCTCGCCGGTGCGCAAGTCCTTGAACCGCAGCGTGTATCGTTCGTCGCCCACCACGTCGACGGAGTACGCGAGGGTATCGCCGTCGATGCTCACGCTCGCGGCCCCGAGTGAGAAGAACGTATGCCCCTCGGCCTCCTCGTTCTCGTCGAGAAGGATTTGTTCTCCCGCGATCTCGGTGTCCTCGTCCAACTGGGGCGGCGTCCAGTCCTCGAGATCGGCGACCGGACAACGACATTGCACTGAGTACTGCTTGCCTTCAAAGCTGCGGCCGTAGTACCACCAGGGGCCGCGGCGCGTCGGGACCGAGAGGTCGGTCTCCTTGGTGCGGGCCTTGATCTCGTCGAAGATCTGCTGGCGCAGTTCAGCGAGGTCGCCGGTCAGTTTGTCGGTGTAGCTGTTCTCGGCGTTGAGGTAGTCGATCACCTCGGGGTCGGACTTGTCACGCAGCCACTCATACGGGTCGACGAACACGTCGCCGTGGTACTCGCGGATGACGTCGACGCGTTTGGCCTGCGGCGGCTCGGCAGCAGCGGCGCTCACTCGCCCGGCCCGATCCAGTCTTCGAACCGCAGGCCCGAAATGCGTTCGTAGGCTTCGATGTAACGCGCGCGGGTGGCGTCGACGACATCGGCCGGCAAGGCGGGCGGGGCATCCCCGCCGTTGCGGTCCCAACCGGAGTCCGGCCCGGTGAGCCAGTTGCGGACGAATTGCTTGTCGAAGCTGTGCTGCACGACGCCCGGCCGGTATTCGTCGGCGGGCCAGTACCGCGACGAGTCGGGGGTGAACACCTCGTCGGCAAGCACCAGCGACCCGTCCCCGTCGAGCCCGAATTCGAACTTGGTGTCGGCGATGATGATTCCGTTGCGCAGCGCGTGGTCGGCGCCCTGCCGGTAGATCTGCAACGTCATCTCCCGTGCCGCTTCGGCCCGCTCGGCGCCCACCATCTCGATCACTTTGTCGAACGAGATGTTCTCGTCGTGTTGGCCCAGTTCAGCTTTCGTGGCGGGCGTGAACAACGGCTCGTCGAACCGGCTCGCCTCCGTCATCCCGGAGGGCAGCGGAATCCCGCACACGGTTCCGGTTTTCTGGTAGTCGAGCAGCCCGGAGCCGGTCAGGTAGCCCCGGGCCACGCACTCCACGGGCAGCATGTCCAGACGGCGCACGACGATCGCACGGCCCAGCACGTCGTCGGGAATCCGCGGATCGTCGGGCGGCCCTGCGAGATGGTTGGGTGCGTCGAGCAGGCCGAAGAAGAAGACGCTCATCGCGGTGAGGACGCGGCCCTTGTCGGGGATCTGCGGAGCCAGAACGTAGTCGAACGCCGAGATCCGGTCGCTGGCGACGAACAGCAGGTGCTCAGCGTCGACCTCGTACAGCTCGCGCACCTTTCCGCTGGCCAGGTGACGGTAGTCGGTGAGGGCAGGGCGCACCGCGTCAGCCTAACGTCCTCGTTGGCGCGGCCCGGTGTGCTGGGATCGTCGAATGAAGACGCGGTATGTGCCTTACTCCAGCAGACCCGTGCGGCTGATCGGTCAACTGGTCAGCGACGTGGTGGTGATCGGCTGGACGGTGCTGTGGGTGTGGATCGGAGCGGCGGTCTACAGCGCGGTGGCGGCCGTAGCCGAGGCCGGCCAGCGGGTGCAGAGCGGCGCGAGCGGCCTTGCGGACAACCTCGACTCGGCCGGGCAGCGGGCCGATCGCATTCCGTTGATCGGCGACGCGCTGAGCACGCCGCTCAGCGCGGCGGGCAGTGCCGCGGACGACATCGCACGCGCCGGACAAAGCCTTGACACGGCTGCCGGCTGGCTTGCGTGGTTGCTCGCGTTCGCCGTCGCCGGATTTCCGATCCTCGCGCTGGCGCTGCCATGGCTGGTCCTGCGCGTGCGCTTCTTCATGCGTAAGCACATGATCGTCGGTCTCGCCGGCACGCCGGCAGGCGTGCAGCTGCTCGCTCTTCGCGCACTGGCGAACCGGCCGCTGCGCCGGCTGGTTACGGTCAGCCCGGATCCGGTCGGTGCGTGGCGGCGGGAGGATTTGTACGCGATCACCGGCCTGGCCGCGCTGGAGCTGCGGTCGGCCGGCGTCGGCGCGGGCGTGCTGACCCGGGTTCAGGGCGTCTGAGCCGCTGCTCAGAACCAGGCGACGAGGACGATCCCGTCGATGACCAGCAGCGCGAGCGCGCACAGCGGTACCGCGATGCCCCACCGGCGCCTGGCAGTGAAGAACGACGCGACGATCGCCGCCGCGGAGACGACGGGAGCGCCGTAGAACAGCACGCCGAACCAGAACGAACTCGGCGCCGTACACGAAGCACCGGAGCAGCCGGCGATGCTCATCACCCCGCCGATGGCGACCAGCACCACCGCGATCGCCACCGGCACCGTCAGCAGCGCCAACACCCAGTTGACCAGTATCGACACCCGTCCGGCTGACTTGGTGCCGTCCGCAGCGGGCTCGACGGTCGCGAGGTTGGGTTGCAGATCTTGTTGCGTCATGGCAGGGGGTTACCCCCGATAACGCGACCTTGACACACGCAGCGCGGCGGCGGCGACCAACACCCAGGTTGTCAAGGCGATCCAGAAGAACACCAGTGAGATGGTCTGAAATGGCCGCCAACCCGTTTCGGCCGCCATGGCGAACGTCGCGGACGAGTACATGCCCAGCGGGAACACCATGGCCCACCATGCCCCGGTGAACTTCAAGCGGAGGTGGCGAACCGTCGCATAGGTCAGCGGCGGGATCCATACCGTTGCGAGCACCCAGGCAGCAATGTTGACCGAGCGCACCGCATCCGACAACGGATCCGGCATGCCGATCGCCACCCCGGCGCGGTGCAGGCGGTCGCCGGCGAGCGTCGCGATCGCCAAACCCCCCATCAGGATCCAGCTGTCCGGCCGCCAGATGTCGTCGCCGGATACCGACACGGCTCGCCAGACGATCAATGACGTGATGACGACGTAGATGCCGATACCGAGGACCGATGCGGTTAGTCCGGCGGCAAACAACGTTCGGTCCCGCGCTACGACCGCCAGGTGAACCGTGACGATCGCCAAGCCCGATGTCGCGACGCTGGCAAGCTCCCAGACACCATGGGCGCGGTCGCGCAGGCCAGTCCACGGGTGCCGCCGCACGGCGCGAATCATCAGAGGCGCCAGCACAAGCCATGCCAGCCACGCGATTGCAGACAGCGCCCACGCCGCCACTGGATGGATCTCGAAACGCGTGCCGAGCACAGCACACGCAGCGACGAATGTGAACAGCCGAACGACGACGTCGGGGTCGCGGACATCGAAGGCGAAACGCTGATTCACCAGAGCAAGCGCAGCCATGACCACGAACGACAGCACCGCGACCGCCGCCAGCACCACGCTGACCCAGTAGTAGTGGTGGTCGAGCGCCGACACCGACACGATCCCGGTGGCCATCACCGCGGCGAATACGTCCGGCGAGACCTCGACGTCGCCGAGTCGAGACCGCATGGGGCGCTACAGGATCGCGCCGGGGGTGTACTTCGCGGCCTCCGGGTAACGGCTCACCAGCTCGTCGACGGCCGCTGCCACCGCGTCGACCTGATTCGCAGCGGCGCCGGTGAACGCGGTGCGATCCGCGAGCGAGTCATCGAGGGCCGCGCGGTCCAGCGGCAGGCGGGAGTCGGCGGCGAGCCGGTCCAGCAGGTCGGGCTCGGCCCCACGCTCGCGCATCGCCAACGCCGCAGCGACCGCATGCTCCTTGATCACCTCGTGCGCAGCCTCCCGGCCCATGCCCGCGCGCACCGCGGCGATCAGGATCCGCGTCGTGGCCAGGAACGGCAGGTAGCGGTTCAGTTCTCGCCCGATCACTGCGGGGTAGGCGCCGAACTCCTCGAGCACCGTCAGGAAGGTCTCGATCTGCCCGTCGATCGCAAAGAATGCGTCGGGCAACGCAACCCGGCGGACCACCGAACAGAACACGTCACCTTCGTTCCACTGCGCCCCAGCGAGTTCGGCGGCCATCGACGCGTAGCCGCGCAGCACCACCTGCAGGCCGTTGACCCGTTCACAGCTGCGGGTGTTCATCTTGTGCGGCATCGCCGACGAGCCCACCTGGCCCGGCGCGAACCCTTCGGTGACGAGCTCGTGGCCGGCCATCAGGCGGATGGTGTGCGCCAGGGACGACGGGCCCGCACCGAGCTGGACCAGGGCCGACGTGACGTCGTGGTCGAGGGAGCGTGGATACACCTGCCCCACGCTGGCGAAAGTGTCTGTGAAACCGAGGAATTCGGCAACGCGGCGTTCGAGTTCGGCCAGCCGGTGCGCGTCGCCGTCGAACAAGTCGAGCATGTCCTGAGCGGTGCCCATCGGGCCCTTGATGCCGCGTAGCGGGTACCGGTCGATCAGCTCACGCAACCGCGTGAGCGCGATCAACGTCTCTTCGGCGGCCGACGCGAACCGCTTGCCCAGTGTTGTCACCTGCGCGGCGACGTTGTGGCTGCGGCCGGCCATCGCCAGGTCGCGGTACTGCACGGCGCGTTCGGCAAGCCGGGCGACCACCGCGACGCCGTGAGAATGCACCAGTTCCAGCGACCGCCGGATCTGCAGTTGCTCGACGTTCTCGGTGAGGTCCCGGCTCGTCATCCCCTTGTGCACATGCTCGTGGCCGGCCAGTGCGTTGAACTCCTCGATGCGGGCCTTCACGTCGTGGCGCAGCACCCGCTCGCGTTCGCGGATGGATGCCAAATCGACGGTGTCCAAGACGCTTTCGTAGTCGACCAAAGCCTGGGACGGTACATCCACACCCAGTTCGGCCTGGGCGCGCAGTACCGCGAGCCACAGCCGCCGCTCGGCGACGATCTTGGCCTCCGGCGACCAGATGGCCACCATCTCGTCGCTGGCGTAGCGCGCGGCCAACACGTCGGGAATCGTCACAACCACACAGCTTACGGGGCGATGTCATGGTGGTCGGGTGAACTTCGTCGGCCTCGACCTGGCCTGGTCGGCCAGGAATCGGTCCGGTATCGCGGTGCTCGATGCCCGCGGCAGCCTGACCGAGCTGGGCGTCGGGTACGACGACGACCACGTCGTCGCGGCACTGCACCCCTACGTCGCGGGCGACTGCGTCGTCGCGGTGGATGCTCCTCTGATCGTCACCAACGTTTCGGGGCGGCGTCGCGCCGAGGCCGAGCTGTCCGCCGACTTCGGCGCATTCGAGGCGGGTCCCTATCCCGCGAACACCACGCTGCCGGTCTTCGCGGCGGGGGTGCGGGGCGCCCGGATCGCCGAGGCACTCGGCCTGGACTTCGACCCGTCTTCGACGGCACCGCGGCGCGCGATCGAGGTGTATCCGCACTCGGCGACGATCTCGTTGTTCCGGCTGGGCCGGACATTGAAGTACAAGGGCGGGCGCGGCCGCTCGGTTGCGGATCGCAAAGCTGCGCTGTTGCGACTGACGGCGTTGATCGACGGGCTCGCTGAGGCGGTCCCGCCGCTGTCCACTTCATCGCAGTGGGCAAATCTTCGGTCCACCATCGAGGCGGCGACGCGGCCGTCTCAACTCGACAGAGCGGAGGATCCGGTCGACGCGGTGATATGCGCTTACGTCGCGATGTACGCGCATCAGAAACCTCACGACGTCGTGACGTACGGCGACGCCGACACCGGCTACATCGTCACGCCAAGGCGGCCAACGGATCTCACACCGTCTCCTCCTTCGCCGAATATGCGTCGACGGCGGAGTGTCGGCTGATTTTTTCGCCATGCTCCCGCGACGATGTACTGCTGCAGCGGACGGCCCGACAGCGGAGTCACGAGGTACAGTGACGCCACAAAACCGCTGAGCGGCAGGGCCGTTGTTGTGGTGAAGTGACCGCCGGCCTGACGGACGTCACGACGCAGTACCAGCACCGCGACGTTCACCACTGCGAAGACGGCAGAATGTCTTCGATTCGGTGAGGCCCACAGGCCCACGAGAATCACCAGCATCAGGCCGCTGATCTCGATCGCCGTCTGCATGACGTTCAGCGTGACGCTCTCCCCCACGCCACGCAGGTTCACCACCGCGAGCAGCGCCGTGAACAACAGTGCCGGCGCGACGATTCCCGCTGTGCCCCAACTGAAGTGCGAACTCCTGAGGAAGTGAACGGCGAAGACGCCACCAAGGACGGAATCCACGCGGCCTCATCGACTTCCGCGACCACATCGCCGGTCAGCCGCATACACGCCGGTGCCCAGGATGTCACCGACGATGAGCAACAGCAGCCCGGGCCCATCACACGCTTGAGCTACGGCCGCGAATCGTGCACTGCGGCCGGTTCGGCCACGCCGCCTCCTACCGCAGGGGTGCCAGTACGTCGATCACGTCCACCATTGCGGCCCTGGCAGTCTCGCGGAGGTTGCCACGGTCGTCGACGAGCGCGGCCACGATAGCCCCGTCGATCGCGTACATCATCGCGTTGACGCGGTCTCGACGCACCCCCCGCCCGCAGCGCTCGATTGCCTCGGTCAGCAACGCGGCACTGTCGCGGCGGATGCGGCGTTGAACGTCACGCAGCCACGCATGCCGAGCGCACGCGATGTAGATCTCGTACCGGGCGATCAGCTCTTCGCTGATGCGGGCGGGGGGCCCGTCGCCTAGCAGGAGGTCGACGAGCACGTCCGCGGTCGCCTCCACACCGCGCCGCCGCCGGGACAACGCGCCCACGCGGGCGCGCAGCCTGTACATCGCGTTCATGCCGGCGTACTCGACGGCGTTGGCCAACAGGTCTTCGAGCGACGAGAAATAGTACGTGGTCGACGCCAGCGGCAGGCCGGCTCGCCGCGCGACCGCGCGGTGCCGCACAGCGTCGAAGCCGTCCTCGCACAGCAGCTCGGCGGCAGCACTCACCAGCGCGTGCCGCCGGCGTTCGCCCTTCGGGGTGACCGCAGCCGTCACATCAGTGATGCTGCCAGCCGAATGGCCGTTTAGCTGCGGTTTCGACCGAAACGTCGGCAGTCGCTGCTCGGTGCCCCACCTGCCGATGGCATGATGTCCGGCATGCCACAGCTGAGCCGCCGCGCGGTTCTGCAACTCGGGGCGGGCGCCGCGGTCGGTGCGGTGGGCGCCCATATTTTCGGCACGATTCTCGAGTCACAGCCGACGACAGGCCCGCCGCGCGTCACGATGACCGGTGCCGGATCGCAGTTGGCACCGCCGCCGCTGGAGCCGCCGCCCGCCGCTGCGGCGCCGACGATGGTCACGGGATCGTTCGTGTCGGCCGCGCGGGGCGGCGTCGCCACCAATTGGGCGATCGCCCGTCCGCCGGGGCAGACCAAACCGCTGCGTCCTGTGATCGCACTGCACGGCAAGGGCAGTGACGCGGCGACCGTGATGGCCGGTGGTGTGGAACAGGGCTTGGCGCAAGCGGTGGCGGCGGGTCTGCCGCCGTTCGCGGTGGTCGCAGTCGACGGCGGCGGCAGTTACTGGCACAAGCGTGCATCGGGGGAAGACTCCGGTGCGATGGTGCTCACCGAACTGCTGCCGATGCTCGACAGCCGGGACCTGGACACCTCGAGGGTCGGCTTCCTGGGATGGTCGATGGGCGGCTACGGTGCGCTTCTGCTAGGTGCCCGGCTGGGGCCGGCGCGCACCGCCGCGATCTGTGCGGTCAGTCCGGCGTTGTGGACGTCCTACGGCGCCACCGCGCCCGGAGCGTTCGACAGTGCCGAGGACTGGTCGGCCAACAACGTGTTCGGGTTGCCGGCTCTCGGTTCGATTCCGATCCGCGTCGACTGCGGGAACAGTGATCCGTTCTATTCGGCGACAAAGCAATTCATCGCGCAGCTTCCCAATCCACCTGCGGGCGGCTTCTCACCGGGCGGACACGACGGCGGGTACTGGAGCGAGCAGCTGCCGGCCGAGTTGACGTGGATGGCACCCCTGCTGGTCGCCTAGATGCCAATTCTCCGCCGAGATGAGAAGCCTTAGTCTCGACGCAAGATTAGACGTGGATCCGGCCCTCTGCGGCTGCCAACGCGATGTCGGAGCGAAAGTGCCCGCCCGGCAGACGAATTGAGGCGAGCTTCTGGTAGGCGGCCTCCCGCGCGGCGGACAGGTCGGCGCCGGTGCCCACCACCGACAGCACCCTGCCACCGGTGGAGACCAGTGCGCCGTCGTCGCGACGTCCTGTCGCCGCGTGCAGCACCCCGTCCTGGTCCGCGCCGACGATCACATCCCCCACGCGCGGGCGGCCGGGGTAGTTCTCAGCCGCGAGCACCACGGTGACCGCAGCCCCCGGATGCCATTGCGGCGCAGCCTGTTCCGCGAGTCGACCGGTGGCAGCGGCATGCAGTAGCTGGCCGAGTGGGCTGTCCAGCAGTGCCAGTACCGCTTGCGTCTCGGGATCGCCGAAGCGGCAGTTGAATTCGACGACAGCCGGACCGGCCGAAGTGATGGCCAGGCCGGCGTAGAGCACACCGCTGAACGTGCAGCCGCGGCGCACCAGCTCCGCGGCCACCGGCGCGATGATGTTCGCGACGATCTGTTCGGTCAGCGCCTCAGGCAGCCACGGCAGCGGCGCGTACGCGCCCATGCCACCGGTATTGGGCCCGGAGTCGTTGTCGCCCACGCGTTTGAAGTCCTGCGCCGGTAGCAGCGGCACCACGGTCTCGCCGTCGACGACACACAGCATCGACACCTCGGGCCCGTCCAGAAACGACTCCAGCAGCACCGGATGGCCGGTATCAAGCAGGCCCGCCGCGTGCGCGCGGGCCGCCGCACGGTCGGCGGTCACCACCACGCCCTTACCCGCGGCCAACCCGTCGTCCTTGACCACCCATGCCTTGTCCTCGGTGCGCTCGGGTCCGAACCGGTCCAGTGCCGCGTCGAGATGCGCTGGGTTGTCGACGATCTCGCTGCGGGCGGTGCGGACGCCGGCGGCGGCCATCACGTCTTTGGCGAACGCCTTGGAACCCTCGACGCGCGCGGCGGCCGCGGACGGGCCGAAGCATGCGATGCCGGCAGCGCGCACCGCATCCGCGACGCCGAGCACCAGCGGCACCTCCGGCCCGATGACCACCAGGTCCGCGGCGGTGTTGGCGGCGAGCTTGGCGACGGCCTCGCCGGACGTGACATCGATGTCATGCCGGTCCGCGACGGCCGCGATTCCGGCGTTGCCGGGAGCGGCGATCAGCCCGTCGACCTCCGGGTCGCGCCGCAGAGCCATCAGCAGGGCATGTTCACGAGCACCGGAACCGATCACCAGAACGTGCACAGCAGCCAACCCTAGTGCCCCGCCTGCTTGCCGAGCAGACCCAGACTCGCACAGATCTGCATGCGGTAATGCGATTCCGCGACTACTCGCGCCACCAAAGGCGGCCATACACTTGACCGGGTGGTGTATGGTCTAGGCAAGCGCATACGAGGAGGTTTGCGATGACGGCGTGTCCCTTCGGTCCGGGCTTCGACTTCACCGACCCCGACGTGCTCTTGGAAGGCATGCCGGTCCGCGAATTCGCGGAGCTGCGCAAGACCGCCCCGGTCTGGTGGAACGCGCAACCGGCGGGCTCCACCGTGTTCGACGACGGCGGCTACTGGGTGATCAGCCGGCATGAGGACATCAAGGCCATCTCGAGGAACAACGACGTGTGGTCCACCCACGAGAAGGGTGCGGTGATGCGCTTCCCCGAGGGCATGACCGCCGAGCAGCTCGAACTCACCAAGGCGCTGTTGATCAATCATGACGCGCCCGAGCACACGCGGCTCCGCAAGCTGGTCTCGAAGCTGTTCACTCCGCGAGCAGTCGCAGCGCTCGAGGAGAAGCTCGCGAAGGCAGCCCACCAGATCGTCGTGGCAGCCGCGGAGAAGGACACCGGCAACTTCGTCGACGACGTCGCGATGAACCTGCCGCTGATGGCCATCGCCGACCTCATCGGCGTCCCAGAGTGCGACCGCGAGCGGCTGTTTCACTGGACCAACTCGATCATGAACACCGACGACCCGGACTTCGACGCCGACCCGACCGCGGCCAACGCCGAGCTGATGGGCTACGCCTACACGATGGCCGAAGAGCGCCGACGGTGTCCGGCCGACGACATCGTGACCCGGCTGATCGAGGCCGACATCGACGGCGACCGGCTCGACGAGACCGAATTCGCGTTCTTCGTGATCCTGCTCGCCGTCGCGGGCAACGAGACCACGCGCAACGCGATGACGCACGGGATGAACGCGTTCTTCGACCATCCTGACCAGTGGGAGCTGTTCAAACGCGACCGCCCCGACACGGCGGTCGACGAGATCATTCGCTGGGCCACCCCGGTGCACTGTTTCCAGCGAACCGCCCTGGCTGACGCCGACGTCGGCGCGGTGACGATTCGCAAGGGACAGCGCGCCGGCTTGTTCTACAGCTCCGCCAACTTCGACGAAGACGTGTTCGAGCGGCCCTTCCAGTTCGACATCCTGCGAAACCCCAACCCGCACTTGGCCTTCGGCGGCAACGGTGCGCACTTCTGCATCGGCGCGAACCTGGCCCGCATGGAGATCAAGCTGATCTTCGACGAGATCGCCGACGTCATGCCCGATATCGCGAAACTCGCGGAGCCACAGCGGCTGAGGTCGGGGTGGATCAACGGCGTCAAGGAACTCATGGTCTCCTACCGTTCGTGAAGTACTACATCAGCACCGGCTATCTCGACACGCAGGAGATCGTTGAGATCGCCCGGGCCGCCGACGACCTCGGCTACGACGGCCTCGGGATCCCCGAGCACGTCGTCAACCTCGAAACGCTGACGACGCCGTACCCGTACACGAAGGACGGCCGGCGGCGGTGGACGCCATTCACCGACTGGCCCGACCCGTGGGTGCTGATCGGATCGCTCGCCCAGTGCACTTCGCGACTTCACTTCGTCACCACCGTGTACGTGGCGGCGCTGCGGGACCCCTATGTGGCGGCGAAGGCGATCGGCACGGCGGCGCTGCTATCCGACGGACGAGTCGAGCTCGGCCTCGGAGTGGGTTGGTGCGCCGAGGAATTCGAGCTGTTGGGCGCGCGCTTCGCCGACCGCGGCAAGCGCACCGAGGAGATGATCGAGTTGATGCGGGCGCTATGGTCGCCCGGCTGGACCGAGTTCGGCGGAGAGTTCTACCGCCCGCCGCGATTGGAGATGTCGCCCGCCGCACCACCGATTCCCGTCTGGGTCGGCGGGCTCAGCGACATCGCGTTGCGCCGCGCCGCCCGGTACGACGGTTGGGTGGGCGATCTGATCACCACCGACCGCGCGATCGCCATCGCGCAGCAACTGCGGCGATACCGCACCGAAAGCGGCTTAGCCACAGACGATTTCGCCGTACTTGCGCCGCTGGTCGATGCCTTCACTCCCGACGACTACGCGCGTGCCGGGGAGGGCGGCGTCACCCACATCCTGACCATGCCGTGGATGTTCTACTCCGGTCCCGACGCGACGCTAGCCGAAAAAGTCGACGGGATGAAGCGGTTTCGGCGCGATCAACGCCTCGACCGTTGAAGGTCGGCATCGACCGCGAGAGCGATCAAGCTAGCGGTAGTAGATGTCGAGCGTCTGCACCAGGCCGTCATCATTCAGAGTGAAGATGTCGACGGTGTGCACCGTGGTGTCGTCGTTGAGCGGGCTGGTGCCTTCCAGCTGTGCCACCTCGACATCGCCCTGCTCGATGCTGCGAGCGAGCGTCAACCGGACCTGTCCGGCGAAGATCACATCGGAGTGGAAGTCGGCGATTTCGGTGTGTCCCTGGTCGGTGCCCACGGGGTGCGTCAGGGTGGCGTCCTCCGCGAAAAGCGCTAGCAATGCTGGGGTATCGGCGTTGTTGACGGCCTCGACGTACCGGGCGGCCACGCTCATGAGTCCTCCGCTCGACAACGGATGCCGCCCCGCGCGGCAACTTCGTCACCTGCCCCCAATGTAGTCGGATGACTGCCGGGGACAAGCACCGATGCCCGCTTGCCGACCATACGTCCATATGATGGCCGTATGGTCGGCGTGAAGAGAGGTGGAGCCTGATGCGCACGCACGGCTGGTCCGGCTCGGCGCCCGCCAGTGATGACGAGGCGGTCGAGCGCATTCTGGCCGCGGCGAGCAAAGCCGTCGACGCGCGCGGTGCAGACATCAGCATCGCCGACGTGGCCCGTACCCTCGGCGTAACCAGACAGACCGTCTACCGCTACTTCCCGAGCACCGATGCGTTGCTCGCTGCGGCCGCGACCAACGCGGCCGCCGGCTACCTCGACCGGCTGGCCGACCACCTCGCAGGGATCACCGACCCCGCCGACGCCGCGGTCGAGGGCATCGCCACCACACTGGAGTGGCTGCCGAGCGACAAGCACATGAGTCTGTTGCTCGGGCCGGACCGAGCCGGCGCGTTCAGCGCTGACGTCACATCGGACACCGCGTTGAGGTTCGCGCGCACCATGCTCGGACGGTTCGACGTCGACTGGGCCGAACACGGTTTCAGCGACGCCGACCTCGACGAACTCGCTGAACATCTGCTGCGGATCATCCAGTCATTCGTGCTCGACCCCGGCCGCCCCCCGCGAAAGGGCACAAAGCTGCGGCGGTACCTGCGCCGCTGGGTAGCTCCGGCACTTGTCGCCGATACCGCCTTGGCCAAGAGGGCCCCGCCCTGCGCCCGATAGCGGTTATATAGGGGGCGTGAAGCGACTCTCCGGCTGGGACGCAATGCTGCTCTACAACGAGACGCCCCAACGTGCACATGCACACGATCAAGGCCGGCATCATCGACGTCAGGGGCTTCGAGGGCACGCCCACCATCGACGTGTTCCGCGAGATCCTGCACCATCGGCTGCACAAGCTCGACCCGATGCGCTTCCAGTTGGTCGACATCCCGTTCAAGTTCCACCACACCATGTGGCGCGAGCACGTCGACGTCGATCTCGAATATCACGTTCGGCCGCTGCGGCTACCCAGCCCGGGCGGTCGGCGCGAGTTCGACGAAGCCATCGGCGAAATCGCCAGCACGCCACTGGACCGCACCAAGCCGCTGTGGGTGATGTACTTCGTGGAAGGGTTGGCCGACGGCAACGTCGGCGTCATCAACAAGGTGCACCACGCGCTGGCGGACGGGGTGGCATCGGGGAACCTGATCGCACGCGCGATGGACCTGCAGGACGTGCCCGACCGCGAGTCGTACGAAACCGACCCTGCCCCTTCGCGATCCGAACTGATGAACGCCGCGTTCTGGGATCATTTACGGCAGATCCGGCGGATTCCGGCAACCGTCCGCTACACCGCCGAGGGAATGACCCGGTTCCGTCGTAGTTCGCGCAAGCTGTCCACCGTCACAAGGCCGTTCGACCCGCCGCCGACGTTCATCAACCACACGCTGACGCCGCGACGCCGGTTCGCCACCGCGACTCTCGCATTGGACGACATCAAGGACACGAAAAAGCAGCTCGGCGTCACGATCAACGATGTGGTGCTGGCGATTTCGGCCGGCGCCGTACGCACGCTGCTGTTGCGTTACGACGGGCACGCCACGGGCCCGTTGCTGGCATCGGTTCCGGTGAGTATCGACTCGGACCCGAACCGCATCTGGGGCAACAAGTTCACCACGTTGTCGGTGGCGTTGCCGACGCACATCATCGACCCGCTCGAGCGCCTGGACGCAGCTCACGCCGCCGCGGAGGCCGCGAAGGAAACCCATCAACTACTGGGCCCCGAGCTGTTCGGACGGTGGGCCGCCTACTTCCCGCCCGCACCCGTCGAGGCGTTCTCGCAACGGCTGGCCAGCAGCGAGAAGCAGACCAAGCTTCTGAACCTCGTGGTGTCCAACGTTCCCGGCCCACGCGAGCGCGGCAAGGTAGCGGGAGCCGTTGTGCGCGAGATCTATTCGGTCGGCCCGCTGATCTCCGGCAGCGGCATGAACATCACGGTGTGGAGCTACGCTGACCAGCTCAGCATCTCGGTGCTCACCGACGCGGCGACTCTCGACGACCCGCACGAGGTGACCGACGCGATGATCGACGACTTCCGCGCGCTGCGCGTCGCCGCTCGGCTATCCGCTGAGCTGACCCCGGTGGACAACGCCATGCCGCTGGCAGCTGCGACGCGCTGAAGGCTGTCAGACGACCGTGAGCGGCAACGAGCGCCTGGGTGCGAATTCGAAAGTGGCGCCACGGCTGACCTTCGCCACCGACACCTCTCGGAACTCCTCGGCCGCCGTGTCCGTGCGCGTCAGATGAGCCGTCCAATCTGTGTCGGTTCCGGTGAAGTCCGCACGCAGATAAGGGTCGACGGCTGTGAGGATCGCTTGCAGCGGGCGCGGCTCGGCCGGCGAGCACAGCGAGATCCACGCTCCGTCGTCGTGCGCAGGTGACGGATGCACATGAACGGCATCGGCCGTGAACTCGGCATCGACATACGCGGACGGGTTGAACAACGGGTGCAGGTACATGACGCGCAGAACCCCCTCAACGCCGCCGGGTAGATCCAGTGCACGGTGAATGCGCTGCGCGCCCACCCCGGCAATCCCGATCAGCTGCTTGGTGCAGATCTTTCTGGCCTGCTGCTCGTCTTCCGCCCGCGCGCGGATCGCGATGCCGAACGACAGGTTCAGCAGGTGCATCTGCAGGCAAACCTCGTCGGCGATGCGCACCAGCGCCGAATGGGAGAACGCGCCGAAGTCGAGGTCGGACAGCAGCGGTCCCGAGTAATCGGACTGGCCCACCTCGCCGGGGTCGATCGGGTCGAGTTCCGTTGTGGCGGCGCGCGTTTTTCGCACGATGTCCAGCGCAGGGATGCCGCTTACCGGGGGATACGACTCGTCGATGACGACGGTCCACCGGCAGTGCGGGTGCTGGTCGGCGGGCACACGGGGTGGGCGGTGGACCGGCCGCACCTGAGCCTTGGGATTGGTGGCGATGGCGGTGGCGTCGAACGTCGGATCCTCGATGTCGTGGCACATGCCGCGCACGTAGTCCTCACCCATCGGTTCAACGTCCATCAATGCGCCGCAGAAGTCGAGGTGGAACTCGCCGTGGTAGCGGTCGTGCACGGTGTACCGGAAGTCCATGAACTGCGGCGGCGAGCCGATGTCGAGTTGCAGGCCCTTGAAGATGGTGACGACGTCGTCACCCTCGTACTTCAGCGCCTTCTGCATCCGCTTGGTGTAGACCGGACTGCACCCCGCCCATTGCTCGATCGCAATCTGCTGCATGCCTTCGCGACCGAAAGGCCGGATACACCACGCCATTCCGGACCGATCGATCAATTGCCCGATCAGCAGCAGCTCCGGCACCAGTACGGCCAACTGCTCGCGGGAGAGCGACGCGTACCTACTTTTCATGCAGCGTCTCACCCACGTGCATCTTCACCGCGTCGTTGACGTTATCCTTCTTGTCCCTCGGCGCACCGGCCGCCGCTGCCTTCTTGCGCTTCGCCACAACGCGTTTGATCGCACCGTCAAGCTTGGAACCCAGCGGGAAGCCAACATAGTGGGTCAAGAAGATCGCCATCTCGCGCAGTTCCTCGCGCGTCAGCTCTTCGTTCTGCAGAACCGCGTTGATCTGCACCTCGATCAACTCTTCCTGGTTGAGCGCGGTCAGGACGCCGATCAACATCATCCGCCGGTCGCGCATCGAGAGTCCCGGCCGCGTCCAGATGGTCCCAAACAGGTGATCCACTGTGAGCGCAAAGAATTCGCCGGGTACGTCGGGCATCTCCCAGCCGTAGACCTCGTTCATCTTTTCGAGGCCCTTGCGGCGCAATTCGTCCATCACTACTCCTCATCGCTCGCATGCGGGACCCCAAGCCCGGCCGCCAGATTCTGCAGCGCCAACTGTGCAAGGGGCAGCTGCACACCGACCGTTTCCCCTAGCGCCAGCGCCAGCGTGAGGTCCTTCTCACCGAGGTCGCGGGTGTGCCGGAACGGTTGGTACAAGAAGTGGTCCTTGGCAAGTGGCTTCGCGTCGTCGCGGAACATGACCATGCCGGCGCCTCCGCTCTGCTTGTCGCTGTGGCGAACGACGTTCCCGAGATCCTGCAGGCTGATACCGGACGCGTCGGCGAGTTTCAAAGCCTCACATGCCGCGGTGAACGAGATGAAGTGCAACATGTTGCGTGCCAACTTCATCCGCGTCCCGGCACCGGGTGCACCCGCATGGACGATCAACGACGCCCACTGGGAGAACGGCTCTTTGACCCGCTCGAACACTTCGTCGGTCGCGCCGACCATCACCGCCAATTCGCCCTTCTTCGCCGCTCGGTCACCGCCGCTGACCGGTGCGTCCACGATGTGAATACCCCTGCCCCGCAATTGCTCTGCCAGCTCGGCTGCTGTGCCGTCGGCGATGGTGGAGTGGATCGCGATGACAGTGCCGGGCTTCACATGCGCAGCGAGCTGACCCGTCACGTCACGAACCTGTTCGTCGTTGAGCACCGTCACGCTGATGATGTCCGCCGCCGCGACATCGGCGACGCTGCCTGCCAGCTGCGCGCCCTCGGCGAACGGGGCCATCGCCTCTTGGCGAACATCGAAGACGATCAGGTCTCCCGGCCAGCCCAGCAGCCGCTTGGCCATCGGGGCGCCCTGATTTCCCAGACCGATATACCCCAGCGTCACGTCACTCATGATCGGATGATCTGGCCGCCGTCGACGTTGAAGATCTGCCCGGTGATCCACTTCGCCTCGTCGGAGAGCAAGAACAGGCACATGCCCACCAGGTCATCAGGCGTGCCCATGCGGCTCAGCGGAATGCCCTTGACGATGTCGGCCACCATCTCCTGCGGCGTCGTGGTGCGGGTGGCCTCGGTGTCGATGGGCCCCGGCGCGATCGCGTTGATCCGAATGTTCATGCCACCCAGCTCGCGCGAAAGCTGTTGCGTCAGACCGTTGACACCCACCTTGGCCAGGCCGTAGTAGTTGGCGTACAGCCAGGCCGCGGTCGACGACTGGTTGACGATCGCGCCCCCGCCCCGCTTGGCCATCTTCTTGTAGACCGCCCGCGTGCAGACCAGCGCGCCGTCGAGGTTCACGCTCATGAACTTCTTGTAGTAATCCCAGTCCACGGTGATCAGGAAGTCGAGCTTCATCCCGCCGTAGATCGCGGCGTTGTTCACCAGGTAGTCGATTCCTCCGAATTCGGTTAGCGTCCGGTCGGCCATCGCCTTGGCCGATTCGGGATCGGAGACGTCGACGGGTACGTGGATCGCCGTACCGCCGTCGGCGACGATCTGTTTGGCGACAGACTCGCCGGCTTCCGCGTTGATGTCGGCGACCACCACCGCGGCGCCCTCGCGGGCCAGTGCCTCAGCGTACGCCTGGCCGATCCCACCGCCCGACCCCGTGACGATCGCCACCTTCTCGTCGAACCTCATTCTTTCCTTCCCGCCGAATGTTTGGTTAATGCACGCTTTTCGCCGGATCCGTGTCATAAGTCAACACTCGCCGCTAGACCGCTTCCGCGACGACCTTGGTCTCCAGGTATTCCTCGAAACCGGCCACGCCCATCTCGCGTCCGATGCCCGACTGCTTGTAGCCGCCGAACGGGACATCAGCCGAATACCAGACGCCGCCGTTGACGTTGACCGTCCCGGTGCGGAACCGTGACACCACCCAGTTCACCCGGTCGGGGTCGGCGCCGAACACCGTGCCGGACAGGCCATATGGCGAGTCGTTGGCAATCCCCACCGCGTCGGCATCGCCGTCGTGCGGCAACACCACGAGCACCGGCCCGAAGATCTCCTCCCGCGCGACTCGGGCATCGTTGGTCAAACCGGTGATCACGGTTGGCTCGATGAAAAAGCCCGCGGCCTTGTCGGCGGGACGCCCTCCGCCGCATGCGAACGAGCCGCCCTCCTTGATCGCCAGATCGAGAAAGCCTTCGACGCGCTCTCGCTGGCGGGCCGAGATCAGCGGTCCGCAAATGGTTTTCGGGTCGGTGGGGTCGCCGGCCGAGAGTCCGGCCATGGTCCCGACCGCTGCGGCGACCGCGTCGTCGTAGCGATCGCGCGGCACCAGCAGCCGCGTGGTGATCGCACACCCCTGTCCGGCATGCGTGGCGACGGTGAAGGCGGCCACCGCGCTGGCAGCGGCGAGGTCGGTGTCGTCGAGCACGACGAACGCCGATTTTCCGCCGAGTTCGAGGAACACTCTCTTGATCGTCTGTGCGGCCGCGGTCATCACCGCGCGCCCGGTTGCCGTCGAACCGGTGAACGACACCAGGTCGACGCGGGGGTCCTCGGCAAGCTGAGCGCCGAGCCGGTGGTCGTTCGACGTGACGATGTTGACCACCCCTGGCGGAATGTCGGTCTTCTCCTTGATGATTCGCCCCACCTCGGCCGCACACCACGGAGTGTCGGGCGCCGGCTTGAGCACGATCGTGTTGCCTGCGCCCAGCGCGGGCCCGAGCTTGGCGAAGTTGATCTGGTGCGGGAAGTTCCACGGCGTGATGGCGCCCACGACACCGAACGGCTCGCGCACCAAGGTCCGCTTGGTCTTGATACCCAACGGCGAAGCGACGCCGAGATCAGTTGTCCACCCGTAGTTCTCGGCAGTGTCCGCGCAGAACGCGAGATCGTCGACCGGCCCCTGAAGTTGGGCGCTGTAGGTCAGGGCCACCGGTGCGCCGACCTCGGCGACGGTGATCTCACGAAGCGACTCGATCTCGTCGATGAGCGCCTCGCGCAGCTGCCGCAGGCAGTGCACCCGCAACGCGGTGTCGCGCGGCCAGTCGGACTCGTCGAACGCGGTGCGGGCGGCGGCGATCGCGTGGTCCATGTCGGCTTTGTCGGCGTTGGCGGCCTCCCCGAGCGGCTCTTCTGTGGCCGGGTTGATCGTTGTGAACGTGCCGCCACCGGCGCCGACGAGCTCGCCGTCGATCAGCAGCTCCGTCACCTTCGTCGAAGCCGACGCGGTCATAGACTCAACTCCTGGACAAGTGTCTGTTTCAACACTTCGGACAGTAGTTGCCAGTGCCGGTGATGGCAAGCACGCGATGGGCTATGACCGCTTACGACGCCGCATTTTGCCATGTTAAACCGATTTTATATCCGGCCAGTTGTGCGGCCCCGCTGCGATGCGATACTTTGGACACGTGTCCAGCGAAGCGGTTACCTCCACCACAGATCTGGGTGAGCGCCGGCGTAATCGACGCCAGGAGGAGACCGTCGGCAAGGTGCTCGACGCGGCGGTCGAGATGCTGCGCGAGTCCTCCTACTCCGATCTGACGATGCGCGCAGTGGCGGCCCGCGCCGGCGTAGCGCCTGCCACCGCCTACACGTACTTCTCGTCGAAGAACGCGTTGATCGCCGAGGTGTATCTGCGACTGGTGCGCGATGTGCCGGTGTTCACCGACGTCAACCACAGCACCCAGGAGCGGGTCACCGCGCAGCTGCGCGAGCTGGCGCTGCTGGTGGCTGACGAGCCCGAGCTGGCCGCCGCTGCGACCACCGCGCTGATGGGCGACGAGCCCGACGTGCGGCACGTGCGCGACAAGATCGGACTGGAGGTGCGCCGCCGGATCGCGTCCGCGCTCGGCCCCGGCGCATGGCCGGAAGTCCTGACCACGCTGGAGATGATCTTCTACGGCGCCCTCGTGCAGGCAGGCACGAAATCCCTGACGTACTACCAGATGGCCGATCGGCTGGACAGTGTGATCGCGTTGATCATGGGAGGTGCCGACTGATGACCGAGACGACGGCGAGCGCCCCCGTGCTGGACCCGTATGACTACGCCTTCCACGAAGACCCGTATCCGATCTACGCGAGGCTGCGCGACGAGGCGCCGCTGTACCACAACGAACAACTGAACTTCTGGGCGCTGTCGCGGCATGCCGACGTGCTCGCCGGGTTCCGCAACAGCACCGCCCTGTCCAATTCCCTTGGCGTATCTCTGGATCCGGTGTCACGCACTCCTGAGGCCTACCGGGTGATGTCGTTCCTCGCGATGGACGACCCTGCGCACTTGCGGCTGCGCACGCTGGTGTCCAAGGGCTTCACCCCGCGCCGCATCCGCGAACTCGAGCCGCAGGTGCTCGCGCTGGCCAAGACACACCTCGACAACGCTCTGCAGTCCGAAAGCTTCGACTTCGTAGCCGAATTCGCCGGCAAGCTCCCGATGGACGTGATCAGCGAATTGATGGGCGTACCGGAGCCCGACCGCGCCGACATTCGTGCCCTCGCAGACGGCGTCATGCACCGCGACGAGGGATTCGCCGATGTGCCGCGCTCGGCGATCCAGGCGTCCGCGGACCTGATGGTCTACTACGCCGACATGGTCTCCCAACGCCGCCGCACGCCGCAGGAGGATCTCACGTCGGCCCTGCTGGCGGCCGACATTGACGGTGACCGGCTCACCGACGAGGAGATCATGGCCTTCCTGTTCCTGATGGTGGTTGCCGGCAACGAGACCACTACCAAACTGCTTGCCAACGCGGCTTATTGGGGATTCAAGAACCCCGACCAGCTGGCTCCGGTCTACCAGGACCACTCCCGCATTCCGCTGTGGGTCGAAGAGACGCTGCGCTACGACACGTCCAGCCAGATCCTCGCGCGCAACGTCGCCGAGGACATCACGATGTACGGCACGACGATTCCGGCGGGCGCGACGATGCTGCTGCTGCCTGGCTCCGCCAACCGCGACGATCGCGTCTTCGACCACCCCGACAAATACCGCATCGGACGCGACATCGGTTCCAAGCTCGTCAGTTTCGGCAGCGGCGCGCACTTCTGCCTCGGCGCTCACCTGGCGCGCATGGAGGCGCGGGTTGCGCTGACCGAGCTGTTCACCCGCATTCGCAGTTACGAGGTCGACGAACAGGCCTCTGTCCGAGTGCATTCCAGCAATGTTCGTGGATTTGCCTCTCTACCAATCACGGTAGAGGCCGCCTGATGCCCCGGTTCGAGCCACACCCGGAACGGCGTCCTACCATCGTCGCCGGCGCGTCGTCGGGCATCGGCGCCGCGACCGCAATCGAGCTAGGGCGCCGCGGGTTTCCGGTGGCGCTCGGCGCACGGCGGGTGGAGAAGTGCCAAGAAGTAGCCGAGCAGATCCGCGCCGACGGCGGCGAGGCGGTCGCGCTTGCGCTGGACGTCACCGATCCCGAATCGGTGAAGGGGTTCGTGCACCGTGCAACCGATGAACTCGGTGACATCGAGGTCCTCGTCGCCGGCGCCGGCGACACGTTCTTCGGTCGCCTTCACGAGATCAGCACGGACACATTCGAATCGCAGATCCAGATCCATCTGATCGGCGCCAACCGGCTGGCCACGGCGGTGCTGCCCGGGATGGTGGAGCGCCGGCGCGGAGACGTCATTTTCATCGGTTCCGATGTCGCACTGCGGCAACGCCCCCACATGGGGGCCTACGGTGCGGCCAAGGCAGGTCTGATCGCGATGGTGACCAACCTGCAGATGGAACTCGAAGGCACGGGAGTCCGGGCATCGGTCGTTCATCCGGGGCCGACGAAGACCGGGATGGGGTGGAGCCTGCCAGCGGAATCGATCGGGCCGATGCTCGAAGACTGGGCCAAGTGGGGGCAGGCCCGCCACGACTACTTCCTTCGGGCATCGGACTTGGCCAGGGCTGTCGCGTTCGTCGCGGAAACCCCACGCGGCGGTTACATCGTGTCGATGGAAGTCCAACCCGAGGCGCCGCTTTCCCACGCGCCCAAAGAGCGTCAGCAGCTGAAGTATCCGGAGGACACCAAATGACAGCCGCAGCGGTCCCGCGCGTATCAGGTGGCGAAGAAGAGCACGGTCATCTCGAGGAGTTTCGTACCGACCCGATCGGTCTGATGCAGCGGGTGCGCGACGAATGCGGTGACGTCGGCTGGTTCCAGCTCGCCGACAAGCACGTGATTCTGTTGTCGGGCTCCGAGGCCAACGAGTTCTTCTTCCGGTCGGCCGACGAAGATCTCGATCAGGCCGAGGCCTACCCCTTCATGACGCCGATTTTCGGCAAGGGCGTGGTGTTCGACGCCAGCCCGGAGCGCCGCAAGGAGATGCTGCACAATTCCGCGTTGCGGGGCGAGCACATGAAGGGCCACGCCACGACGATCGAGCGCGAAGTCCGCCGGATGATCGAAAACTGGGGCGACAGTGGCGAAATCGACCTCCTGGACTTCTTCGCCGAGCTGACCATCTACACATCGACGGCCTGCCTGATCGGAACGAAGTTCCGCAACCAGCTCGACTCGCGGTTCGCGAATTTCTACCACCAACTGGAGCGGGGTACCGACCCGCTCTGTTACGTCGATCCCTATCTGCCCATCGAGAGCTTCCGCATCCGTGACCAGGCGCGGGTCGGTCTGGTGGCACTGGTGCAGGAGATCATGAACCAGCGCATTGCCAACCCGCCCGAGGACAAGAGCGACCGCGACATGCTGGACGTGCTGGTGTCGATCAAGGACGAGGACGGCAACCTGCGGTTCTCGGCTGACGAGATCACCGGCATGTTCATCTCGCTGATGTTCGCCGGGCACCACACCAGCTCCGGAACTTCGGCGTGGACGCTGATCGAACTGCTGCGTCATTCCGACGTGTACGCGGAGGTGACCAAGGAGCTCGACGACCTCTACGCCGACGGCCAGGAAGTCAGCTTCCATGCGCTGCGCCAAATCCCAAGACTCGAGAATGTGCTCAAGGAGACGCTTCGCCTGCATCCGCCGCTGATCATCCTCATGCGGGTCGCCCAGGGTGAATTCGAGGTCGAGGGCTACCCCATCCACAAGGGTGACTTCGTGGCGGCCTCACCGGCGATCTCCAATCGGATTCCCGAAGACTTCCCCGACCCGGACGCGTTCGATCCTGACCGCTACGAAAAGCCGCGGCAAGAGGATCTGGTGAACCGGTGGACGTGGATTCCGTTCGGCGCGGGCCGGCACCGCTGCGTGGGCGCTGCGTTCGCCCAGATTCAGATCAAGGCGATCTTCTCGGTTCTGTTGCGGGAGTACGAGTTCGAGATGGCGCAGCCGGCCGACAGCTACCGCAACGACCACTCGAAGATGGTGGTGCAGCTGGCCCACCCGGCCAAGGTGCGATACCGCAAGAGGGTGTAGGAGATACGGTGGGCTTCAAGATCGAGGTAGACCTGGATCTGTGCCAGGGACATGCAATGTGTGAACTCGAAGCTCCTTCCTACTTCAACGTGCCCAAGCGCGGTCAAGTGCAGATCCTCAATGACCGACCGCCAGAAGAGGATCGAGCCGAAGTCGAGCAAGCCGTCTATGCCTGCCCCACTCAGGCGTTGTCCATCAAAGAAGAGGAATGCTGACATGCCGTCATTGCCGCGCGAGGTCCTGGAAGATTTCGTCGAGCGGTGGCTGGAGGCCAACCGCGAAGCCGAACGTACCGGCGACTGGCGAGGGCTGGCCGCCTTCTACGCCGACGACGCCACCTACGGCTGGAACATCGGGCCGAAGGAAGACGTCATGTGCGTCGGTATCGACGAGATCCGCGATATCGCGCTCGGCTTGGAGATGGCGGGACTGGAGAACTGGCGCTACCCCTACCAGCGGGTGATCGTCGACGACAAGATCGGCGAGGTCGTCGGCTTCTGGAAGCAGGTCGCCACCGACGCCGACGGAACGGAGTCGGAGATCTACGGCATCGGCGGCAGCTGGTTCCGGCTCAACGCCGACGGGAAGATCGAATGGCAGCGGGACTTCTTCGACTTCGGCCACGTGCAGAAGCTCTACCTGGATTTGATGAAGGCCGGGAAGCTCTCCCAGGGCATGCAGACACGGATCGAACGCAGCCTGGCCGGCGAGAAACTGCCCGGCTACTACCCGCTCGGCAATGCCCCCGTTCCGTTGTGGTAGCCCAACCACCCGGTTGGGCCACTTGTGAGCCCAGTAACTAATCTGGCGGCGGAAGTTCTCACAACATACTTGGGAAGCAGGCACTGATGAAGACCAAAGGCGCTCTCATCTGGGAGTTCAATCAGCCGTGGTCGATCGAGGAGATCGAGATCGGCGACCCCGTCAAGGACGAAGTCAAGATCCAGATGGAAGCGTCGGGCATGTGCCACTCCGACCATCACCTGGTGACGGGCGGAATCCCGATGGGCGGCTTCCCGGTGCTCGGCGGACACGAGGGCGCGGGTGTTGTCACCGAGGTCGGCCCCGGCGTCGACAACGTCGGCCCGGGCGACCACGTCGTGTTGTCGTTCATCCCGTCCTGCGGCAACTGTCCGTCGTGTCAGGCCGGCATGCGGAACCTCTGCGATTTGGGCGCGGGCCTGCTCAACGGTGCGGCGGTGTCTGACGGCACATTTCGGATCCAGGCCCGGGGCCAGAACGTCTTCCCGATGACGCTGCTGGGCACGTTCTCGCCGTACATGGTCGTGCACAAGAGTTCGGTGGTGAAGATCGACCCGTCTGTCCCGTTCGAGGTCGCCTGTCTCGTCGGCTGCGGTGTCACCACGGGCTACGGGTCGGCGACGCGCTCGGCTGACGTCCGTCCCGGCGACGACGTCGCGATCGTCGGCGTCGGCGGCGTGGGCATGGCCGCGCTGCAGGGCGCCGTGAACGCAGGCGCGCGGCGTATCTTCGCGATCGACCCCGTGGAGTGGAAGCGCGACCAGGCTCTCAAGTTCGGCGCTACGCACGTCTATCCCGACGTCGACACCGCCATGATGGGCATCGCCGAGGCCACCTACGGGCTGATGGCCCAGAAGGTGGTCGTCACTGTCGGCGAACTGAAGGGCGAGGACGTCGACAAGTACGTCAACGTCACCGCCAAGGGCGGTATCTGTGTGCTCACCGCGATTGGCAGTCTGCTGGACACCAACGTCACGCTGAACCTGGCGATGCTGACCCTGATGCAGAAGCGGGTGCAGGGCACCATCTTCGGCGGCGGCAACCCGCATCACGACATTCCGCTACTGCTGTCGATGTACAAGGCCGGCAGACTCAACCTCGACGACATGATCACGCGCCAGTACAAGCTGGAACAGATCAACGAGGGCTACCAAGACATGTTGGAGGGCCGCAACATTCGCGGCGTGATCCGCTACACCGACGCCGACCGGTAGCATGCCCGCCCCGCTTCGCGTCTTCCAGGTGGCGTCGGGAAACGTCGGCACCGAGATGATCAAGCGGATCTGCAAGCATCCGGACCTCGAACTCGCTGGGCTGCACTGCTATTCACCCGAGAAGGTCGGGCGCGACGCCGGCGAGATCGCCGGCATCGGCCCGATCGGGGTGACCGCCACCGGAACGGTCGAAGACATCCTCGCCTCCCGGCCGGATTGCGTGACATTCCATGGGGTTTGGCCGGACCTGGGCCTCTACGAACGGGTGCTCGAGGCGGGCATCAACATCGTCACCACCGCAGACTGGGTCACCGGTCACCACCGCAACGCCAATCACCGGCTCGCCGACGGCCGCACCGAATCCGAGGTGCTGCGAGCCGCGTGCGAGCGCGGAAACTCGACGTTCTACGGCACCGGGATGAATCCCGGTCTGGCGCAGATCCTGACGATCGTGCACTCCGCCGATGTCGCCGACATCGACAAGGTGACGTGCATTGAGTCAGTAGATGTTTCGTGCCACCACTCCGCGGAGACGTGGGCGAACTGTGGCTACGGCCGGCCCGTCGACGACCCCGAGGTGCCCCGGATGCTGGAGCTGGGCACCCGCGTCTTCGAGGACGGCGTGCGGATGATGGCCGACTGCCTCGACATAGAGCTGGACGGGGTGGTCTTCGAATACCAGCTCGGCGCCTGCACCAAGGATGTCGATCTGGGCTGGTATCAGCTCCCCTCCGGTTCCGTTGGCGGCAGCGCGTTTTCGTACATCGGCAAGGCAGGCGGCGTGCCGCGCGTCGAGCTGCGCCTCGAATGGCAGATGACGCCGCACACCGAGCCGCACTGGGACATCCAGGGCTGCTACATCACCAAGATCGACGGCGACCCCGTGATCTACAGCAAGCACATGATCCTTCCCAAGCCCGGCAGCGACTTCAGCTCCGTCGAGTCGTTTGCGGGGATCGCGATGACCGTCACCGGAATGCCTGCGCTGAACGCGATCCGCGCGGTCGTCAACGCCCCGCCGGGAGTGGTCACCCGCGCCGACCATCCGCTACGGGCGTTCGCCGGTAGGTTTGCCGCCACATGAGCACGACTGCGCGCCGAACGTGTGGCCACGGCGAAATCTCGGCCACTTCTTCGCCGTGACCGCACGTACGGCGACGTTCCGCCATCTACTTCAGCCCGGCCGGATCGGAACGATGACGGTACGTAACCGGCTGGTGATGTCGCCCATGGAAACCATGTATGGCACGCCCGACGGCCTGCCGTCACCCCGGACACGCGACTACTTCGCTGCTCGCGCCCGCGGTGGCGTGGGTCTGATCACCTTGGGCGCCACCGGGATTGACCCCCAACACCCCGAAACGCCCGGTGGGCTGCACCTGGGCACCGAGGCCGCGGTGGACGCCCACCGTGCGCTGGTCGACGCTGTGCACGAGCACGGCGCCAAGATCCAGCCGCAGATCGTGCACGCCGGCCCCGACGGTCTGGGTCCCGAGATGCACGGCGTCACTTCACTCGGCCCGTCGGTCATCCCGTCGTACCTGACCGGGCGGCCGTCCGCCGAGGTCACCCGTGAGCAGCTCGTCGGCATCCTCGATCTCTTCAGGGCCGCGGCGCGCCGAGCCATCGAAGCGGGTTACGACGGCATCGAACTGCACGCCGCGCACGGGTACATGTTCCTGGGTTCGTTCCTTGCACCGCAACGCAATCGGCGCACCGACGATTACCGCGGCGATTCGGTTCAGGGTCGGCTGCGAGTGGTGCTCGAGACGCTGGCCGCCATCCGCTCCGAGATCGGCGATGACTTTCCAATCACTCTGCGCATCTCGGGCTACGAGCGGGTGGCCGGGGGCCGCCCGATGTATGAAACGGCGCTGGTGGCACCACAACTGGTTGCCGCAGGCGTCGACGCCTTTCACGTCAGCGGCGGCGTGATCGACCGGCTCGTCACCGGAATGGTCAACGGTGCGGAAGACGGCGACGCGCTCAATGTCGGGGCCGCCGCCGCTGTCAAGCAAGTGGTGGACGTTCCCGTCATAGCGGTGGGCCGCATCCACGACCCCCGGATGGCGGAGAGCGTCATCGCCGAAGGCCGCGCCGACTTCGTCGCCATGGGCCGCCCGATGCTCGCCGACGAAGAACTGCCGAACAAGCTGAGGACGGGTCAGGCGCACCGAATCCGCTACTGCATTTCGTGCGAAAACTGCATCGACGCAATGGAGCAACGCTTTTCGGTGGACTGCGCCGTCAACCCCCGCACGGGCAGGGAACACGAACTGGCGATCAATCGCGCGTCGAGCCGCAAACGGGTGGTGGTGGTCGGTGGCGGGCCCGCGGGACTGGAAGCGGCGCGGGTTGCGGCCGAGCGCGGTCATCACGTCACGCTCTACGAACAACAGCGCCAGCTAGGCGGCGCACTGCTGTGGGCGTCGATCCTGCATCCCGAGAATGAGCCGTTTCTGCGTTATCTGCGCCGAGAGATCGCCGACGCGGCGATAGATGTCCGCCTGGGACATTCCGTCACCGCTGACGAGATCGCATCCCGGTCCCTGGAGGCGGTGATCGTGGCGACCGGCGGCCAGGTGGTTGTACCGGACATCCCCGGAGCCAACCTTCCGCACGTGACCACCGGCTCCGCGCTCCGCGAACTCGGCGGCCGGTTCCTGGCTGGATGGCGCTCGACACTGTTACGGCCCAATGCGGTCCGGTCGGCTACGCGGATGTGGATGCCGCTCGGTCGTCGCATTGCGATCGTTGGCGGTGACCTCGTCGCACTGGAACTCGCCGAATTCCTCGCTGCCCGCGGTCGCCTGGTCACTGTGCTGGACGCGGGCAAAACGATCGCGCCCGAGATCGGCAACAAACGCAGGACCGAACACATGGACCGGCTCGACCGGGCCGGTGTCATGGTCCATGTCCGCGCGCCTGTCGAGCGAATCACGCGGCAGGGTCTGGTCTTCCAGGCCTTCAGCGGCAACTCCCGGACGCTGCAAGTGGACAACGTCGTGCTGGCCGGCACGCTCGAGGCCGACATGGCGCTGTTCGACGAGTTGACGGTAGCTCTGCCGGATGTCGAGGTCACCGCAGCCGGTGACTGCACGGGACTCGGTCTGATTCGCAAGGCCACCGAAGACGGCGCGCGAGCCGCGTGCGCCATTTGACCATCGACAGGAAGGAACCTCATGGCGGAAAAGACGATAGAGGTGTCGCCCGCTCTGGCTGCGTCCCACGCATCGTGGCGGTGCGTGCAGGCAGGCGACCGCGAAGGCTGGCTCGCACTGATGGCCGACGACGTGCTCGTCGAAGACCCGATCGGCAAGGCCGTCACCAATCCCGACGGGCACGGCGTGCGCGGCAAAAAAGCCGTCGGCGCGTTCTTCGACAAGACGATCGCGGTCAGCCAGGCGACGATCACCTGCGAGGAGACGTTCCCGTCGAGTTCGCCGAACGAGATCGCGCATATCCTATTGCTGCACAACAAGTTCGACGGCTTCTCCACCAAGGTGCGCGGGGTTTTCACCTACCGCGTCGACGACGCGGGCCTGCTGACCAACCTGCGAGGCTACTGGAACATGGACACCATGGAGGTCGTCAAAGCCTGACGCCATCGTCGAGGGTGCGGATTCGTACGCCCGATACGGCGTGTCCGGTACGAAACCTCACTCACGCGGAGAACAGCAGCCGCGCCGACCTTTCCAGGCGGTCGGCAATCTCGGTGTACGTCACGTACCCCATGCCCGCGTGGACGAGCGCCCCGGTGTAGAGCAACTCGAGCGTCGGCACCAGCGCGGGGTCCGGGTTTGCGCCCACCGCCTCGTCCAAGCGCGCGTGGATCTCTCGGGCGATGCGGTCTCGCAGATGCTGCACGTCCGGGTCGCGGCCCAGCAGGGCGTTCGTGACCGCCGCTGCGAACTCGGGTTCATCGGCCACCAAGAGCGCGATATGACGCAGCACGAAGATCACACGCTCGACCGGATCTACGTCGCCGGGGGCCGGTGGTTTCGACGAGGCCAGCCGCCGCCAGAACACCTCCGCGACGAGATGCTCCTTCGACGAGAAGTACGTGTAGGCGGTGGCAGCCCCTATCCCGGCCTCGGCAGCAACAAGCCGAATTGTCATGCCGCCGAATCCTTCTCGCGCCAACACGGCGAGTGCGGCAGTGCCCAGCCGCTGGATCGTGTCGGCCTGCTTGGCCGTCAGCCGGCGTCGGGTCGACTCCAGGGACACCGAGTCGGACACGTGTCCGGACACTACTACACACCCAACGGGCCGGCAATGAAGCCCACGCATTAGGTTGAGGTGCATGCCCGACGCCCAGCGGTTGTTCGTGCTCGCCGAAGAGGTCACCGGCTTCATGCCCGCCGACGAGGGCCGCGCCCTGTACGAGGCCGCGCGCAACTACCTTCACGACGGCGCCGGCGTCGAGATCGGCACGTACTGCGGCAAATCGACGCTGCTGCTCGGCGCCGCGGCGCAGGAACGCAACAGCGTCGTCTACACCATCGACCACCACCACGGCTCCGAGGAGCACCAGCCCGGCTGGGAGTACCACGACGCGTCGATGGTCGACGCGGTGAGCGGCCGGTTCGACACGCTGCCGACGCTTCGCCGCACGCTGGACGCCGCTGACCTCGACGATCACGTGGTGGCAGTTGTGGGGAAGTCGACGACCGTGGCGCGCGGCTGGCGCACGCCGCTGCAGTTCCTTTTCATCGACGGTGGCCACACCGAGGCGGCCGCGACGGCGGACTTCGACGGCTGGGCGAAGTGGGTGACGACGGGCGGCGCGCTAGTGATCCACGACGTGTTCGAGGATCCGAACGCGGGTGGCCAGGCGCCGTACCACGTCTACCGCCGCGCCCTCGACTCCCAGCAGTTCCGGCAGGTGTCCGCCACGGGATCACTGCGCGTGCTGGAGCGCACGGCCGGCCGGGCAGGCGACGAAATCCCTATTCCGTGACCGTCACCGCGTCGACGACCACCACCGTGACGTCGTCGCGCCCCCCCGCCGCCACGGCCAACTTGACCAGTTCGTCCGCCGCCTGCGCAGGGTCGGCGAGCGCCCGCAACGTCTTCTCGATCGTCGCCTCGTCTACTTCCTTCGGCAGCCCGTCCGAACAGGCGACGATCCTGTCGCGCAGGGACATTCGCAGCAACCACATGTCCGCGGGTTCGTCGCGCTGGGCGAACAACCCGCGGGTGAGTTGGTTGCGCATCGGCAGAGACTCCGCATCGGACGGCTGCACCGCGCCGACGTCGATCAGTTGCTGCACCACCGAATGGTCGACGCTGATCTGCTGCAGACCGGAGGCGTTCAACAGGTACGTGCGCGAGTCACCGACGTTGACCACCAGCCAGGCCGGGGCGCCCTCGGCCTCGGCCACGATCACCCCGGTCAGCGTTGTGCCCGGTGGCCGCCCGTCGTGCTCGATCTGCCCGATCCGCGCCCGCGCGTCCACCAGGCATTGCGCCACCATGTCTGCCGTCACGTCCGCCCGGCGCGCGAGCCCGAGCAGCGAATCCACCGCGGCACGGCTTGCGACCTCGCCGCCCGCATGCCCGCCCACACCGTCGGCCACGACGAAGACCGGCGGGGTCGTGCAGTAGGAGTCCTGGTTCTGCTCGTGGTTGTGTTGGTGTACTGCGCCGATGTGCGTGGCCGCGCCCCACTGCACGGTCACCGTCCCGACGCGTGCCCGCTCAGCCACGCCGCAATCCTATGCCGCCAGCCGCCCATCCGGGGCCGACTGCGTCAGGTTGCGACACAGATGCAGTCAAAGTCGGTTTGCAACCCGAGAGGCAGGTCCGCGCCGCGGAACAGGCCGCTGGCCGGGGTGGCAACCGACAGCGCGTCGGCAGCCAGGATCACAGCCGCGCCGGTCCACGTAGTGCGCTCCTCGGGCCACCGCTTGCCATCGGCGAAAACCAAACCGGTCCAATAGGATCCGTCTTCTTCGCGAAGGTGCTGCATCGCGGTGAACTGTTCCACGGCCGCGCCGTGGTAGCCGATGGCGTCCAGCGCCATCACGAGTTCGCATGTCTCGGCTCCGGTCACCCAGGGCCGGTCGGCCACGCAGCGAACGCCGAGGCCGGTGACGACGAACTCGCTCCACCGCCGCTCGATGCGCGCGGTGGCGGCCGGGCCCCGCATCGCCCCGCCGAGGATCGGGTAGTACCAGTCCATCGAGTGGCGGTCCTTCTCCTCGAACGCATCGGGATGCGCGATGATCGCGTGGCCCAGCCGGCCGACGGCGACTTCCCATTCCGGCTGTGGTTCACCGAGGAAGTCTGCCAGCGCCAGCGCGCACCGCATGCTATGGAACACGCTGGCGCAGCCCGTCAGCAACGCCTCCTCAAGGGCGCCGGAATCGCTTCGCGCCCAGAGTATTTCGCCGTAGCCGCTCTGGAGGTCCAACACGAAGTCCATCGCGGCGCTGACCACCGGCCACATCGTCGTCGCGAATCCGCGGTCCCCGGTCAGCAGCACGTGATGCCAGACCCCGGTCGCGATGTAAGCGCAGAAGTTGCTGTCGCTGTTGGCGTCCTCTACCGTCCCGGCACGGACTTGGATCGGCCAGGAGCCGTCCGGGCGCTGCATCTGCCGGCACCACTCGAAGGCGGCGCGCGCCGGTCCGAGAAGTCCGGCGGTGGTGAGCGCCATCGCACATTCCACGTGGTCCCAGGGGTCGGTGTGACCGCCGGTGAACCACGGGATTGCGCCCGACGACTCCTGCGCGGCCGCGATCGACAGCGCTGTCTGCCTGCACTGGTCGGGGGTGAGAACACCTGCAACAGAGGGCAGTTCGTGTCTGAACCTCATGCGGTTCCCCGCGCCGCTTCACGGCTGACGGACGGCTCGGCCGCCGGCGCGACCGTGGGCTTGATGAAGTACATCGCCACACTCTTGCCGACGAGCGGGTTGAGCACCGCCTCGGCCGTGCGTGTCAGTAGCGGCCGCTGGGCCAGGTCCCACACCAGCATCTTGTGGTAGGCCGCGACGGCCGGATGTTGCGGGTTCTTTATCCCGACAGCGCATTTCAGCCACCAAAACGGAGAGTGC